>CANJRI010000012.1 GCA_947476555.1 Caulobacteraceae bacterium | reverse complement strand
GAGCTCGGCGAGATCTTCATCGACATGCACAAGGAAGGCGCCGCCTTCCGCTCGCTGATGAACAACTTCGCCATCGCGATCTCCATCGGCCTGCAGTACGGCGTGCCGCTCGACGAATTCGTCGACGCCTTCGTCTTCACCCGTTTCGAGCCGGCCGGCCCGGTCACCGGGAACGACACGGTGAAGTCCGCAACCTCGATCCTGGACTACATCTTCCGCGAACTGGGGATCAGCTACCTGGGCCGGGACGACCTCGGCAACGCCGACCCGGCCGAGCTCAACGCCGACGGCCTCGGACGCGGCAAGGCCGAGGGCGAGCCCGAGCAGGACGAGCCCCTGCATCCGGCTTCGCACTACATCTCCCGCGGCTTCTCGCGCGGCGCGGCGCCCGACAACCTGGTCTTCCTGCCCAGCGCCAACCGCAATCCGGGACCCGCTGCGCTCGACAACGCCCAGGTCTGCGCGGCGTGCGGCGACATCGCCGTGGTTCGCAAGGGAGCGGCCCTGATCTGCGAGACCTGCGGGGCCCGCGCTGGCGCGCCGCTCGAGGGCGAGGCCAGCTAGCGCCTGGAAGTTACAGCGATTTAAGTGGCGTCGGTGGACGCTCGCGGGCACAGGTGAACCGCCTTCAACGAAAGCTTCGGCCCGCATGTCGCGTCCCGCCCGCCTGATCCTGTCCCTGGCCGCCGGCCTGGCGAGCCTGTCGTTCGCGACGGGCGCCCTGGCCCTGGCCGACAAGGAAGTGGCCCGGCTGACATCCTTCGGAGGCTCCTGCGCCAAGTGCGAGCTGTCCGGACGCAACCTCGCCGGGGCGAAGATCATCGGCGCCAATTTCTCCGGTTCGGTGCTGGTGGGCGCGAACCTGCGTGAGGCCGCCTTCGTCGGGTCCAACTTCGCGGGCGCCGATCTGTCTCGCGCCGACCTGTCGGAAGCGGCCATGACCGGCTCCAACTTCGGCCGCGCCAACCTCTCCGGCGCCAACCTCCGCGACGCCCAGGGGGCGGGCTCCAACTTCGGCCGCGCCAACCTCCAGGGCGCCAATTTCAGGGGCGCGGAGATGAAAGGCGTGAACCTGGCTCAGGCCGACGCCCAGGCCGCGCAGTTCGAGGGCGCCCAGCTGATCGCCGCCAACCTGTCGGCCGGCCGTTTCGACAAGGTGTCGTTCAGGGAAGCCGACCTGCGGGCCGCCAATCTCGAGGGGGCCAGCTTCGCGGGCGCCGATTTCAGGAACGCGGACCTGAATAAGGCGCAGATCGGCGGCGCCGACCTCTCCACCGCCCGTGGCCTCAATCAGAACCAGGTCAACGAGGCCTGCGCCGACAGCCGGACCCGGCTTCCGGCCGGCCTGCAGGCCAGGCGCTGCCATGGCATTCAGGTGATCATCGCCCGGCCCGGCGCGCCCAGGCCCCCGGCCCCGCCCCCGCCTCCGGCGCCTCCGGAGCGCCCGCGCTACCTGATCGCGATCAACTAGGCTTCAGACCTTGATCGGCGGCGCGAGCCGGATGTGAAGTTCTTTCAACTGCTTGTCCGCCACTTCTGAGGGCGCGTTCATCATCAGGTCCTGACCCTGCTGGTTCAGCGGGAAGGCGATAACCTCGCGGATCGCCGTCTCGCCGGCCAGCAGCATCACGATCCGGTCGATGCCGGGGGCCAGGCCCCCGTGCGGTGGGGCGCCGTGGCGGAAGGCGTTCAGCATCCCGCCGAACTGCTCCTCGACCACCTCCGGGCCGTAGCCGGCGGTGGCGAAGGCCTTGAGCATGATCTCCGGCAGGTGGTTCCGGATCGCGCCCGAGCACAGCTCGTAGCCGTTGCAGACGATGTCGTACTGGTAGGCCAGGATATCCAGCGGATCCTTGCCGTTCAGCGCCTCCAGCTCGCCTTGCGGCATGGAGAAGGGGTTGTGGCTGAAGTCGACCTTGCCCTCGTCGTTCAGCTCGAACATCGGGAAATCGACGATCCAGACGAACTCGAACTTGTCCTCGTCCACCAGCTTGAGGTCGGTTCCGACCTTGGTGCGCGCCGTCCCGGCGAACTTGGCGAAGGTCTTGGGATCGCCGGCCACGAAGAACGCCGCGTCGCCCTTGCCCATGCCGAGCTGGCCCATGACCACGTCGGTCTTCTCCGGGCCGAGGTTCTTGGCGATCGGGCCGCCCCAGCCGCCCTGGTCCTCGCTCCAGAAGATGTAGCCCAGGCCCGGCTGGCCCTCGCCCTGCGCCCAGGAGTTCATCCGGTCGCAGAAGGCGCGGCTGCCGCCGCCCGGCGCGGGGATGCCCCACACCGCGTTCTTGCCGTCTTCCAGGATGCGGGCGAACAAGCCGAAACCACCGCCACGGAACGGGTCGGACACGTCCTGCATGACGATCGGGTTGCGCAGGTCGGGCTTGTCGGTCCCGTACTTGGACATGCACTCCCGGTAGGGGATGCGCGGGAACGGATAGGGCGTCACCGGCTTGCCGCCCGAGAACTCCTCGAACACCCCGTGCATCACTGGCTCGATGGCCGCGAACACGTCCTCCTGGGTGACAAAGCTCATCTCCACGTCGAGCTGGTAGAACTCCAGGCTGCGGTCCGCCCGCAGGTCCTCGTCGCGGAAACAGGGCGCGATCTGGAAGTAGCGGTCGAAGCCGGAGACCATCAGCAGCTGCTTGAACTGCTGCGGCGCCTGCGGCAGGGCGTAGAACTTGCCCGGATGGACCCGCGACGGCACCAGGAAGTCCCGTGCGCCCTCGGGCGACGAGGCCGTCAGGATGGGGGTCTGGTATTCTAGGAAGCCCTGCCCGATCATCCGGTTGCGGATCGCGTGGATCACCTTCGAGCGCAGCACGATGTTGCGGTGGAGGGTCTCGCGGCGCAGGTCCAGGTGGCGGTTCTTGAGCCGGATTTCCTCGGGATAGTCGGGCTCGCCGAACACCGGCAGGGGCAGTTCGGACGCCTCCGACAGCACCGCCACCTCCTTCACCTTCACCTCGACCTCACCGGTGGGCAGGTTCGGGTTGATGGTCTCGGCCGAGCGGGCGACCACCTCGCCGTCCACCCGGATCACGCTCTCGGCGCGCAGGTGTTCGACGGCGGCGAAACCCGGCGTGGAGGGGGCGAACACCAGCTGCGTCAGGCCATAATGGTCGCGCAGGTCGATGAAGATCAGCCCGCCATGGTCGCGCTTGCGGTGCAGCCAGCCGGAAAGCCGCACCGTTTGGCCGGTGTCGGCGGCGCGGAGCGCGCCGCAGGTATGGGTGCGGTAGGCGTGCATCTTGGGCGGGAAACCGGCTGTTTTTGGAGGCGCGGAGGGGCGCATGGAGACCCCCGATTGTCAAGCGCGTCAGGCCAGGACCACGTCCCCGTCGCCGCTCGCCAGCAGGGTTCCGATGGCCGCGTAGAGATCCTGCATGACCACCGGCTTCAGGATCATCTCGTCCGCGCCCGCCGCCATGCAGTCGGCGCGGATGGTCGAACCGGCGTCGGCGGTGATGACGATCACCGGCAGCTTCGCCTTGGCGTCGTCCCTTGCCCGGAGGGCGCGGATGGCGGTCAGCCCGTCCATGCGCGGCATCCGAAGGTCCATCAGGATCAGGTCGTGCTCGCCCGCCTCGATGGCTTCCAGCCCCTCGATGCCGTCCTCGGCTTCGTCCATCTCGATGCCGCCCGCCGTCAGCATCTCGTAGACGACCCGGCGGTTGGTGGCGTTATCCTCGACGAACAGGACGCGCATGGATGCTCCTTCAGGCCGCCGCGGCCGAGGCGGCGTGGCGTTCGGCGAAGCCGTCGGCCAGCTCGGCGACCAGGGCGGCGGCGGTGATCGGTTTCCTGATGACCTGGGCCGCCCCGGCGGCGATCAACCGGGCGACCTCTTCGTCCTCCGCGCCGCCAATCAGCACCGCCACCCTGGCGGGCGCGGCGCAGGCGGCCAGGCTGAACACGGCCGAGGCGCGGGTGTCGGGGTCGGGGCCCAGGATCGCCCCCTCCACGAGGATCAGGTCGAACCGCCCGCTTTCGGCGGCCTCGGCGGCCTCGGCGTAGGCGTTGGTGACTTCGATCGCCCGGCTCGCCGGCTGCAGGGCCGCCCGGACCACCGCCTGGGACAGGGGGTTGCCGTCCGCGAGCAGCAGCCGGCAGTCGGCCAGGACCTCGGGGACGACCGCCGCCTCCCGCGCAATTCCCTCGACGCCGGCGGCCCGCTCCAGAGGCAGGCGCACGGTGAAGGTCGAGCCCTCCCCAAGCGCGCTCTGGACGAAAATCTCGCCGCCCATGGCGTGGGCCAGCTTTCGGCAGATCGCCAGGCCCAGCCCGGTGCCGCCGTAGGCCCGGGTGATCGAACCGTCCACCTGGCGGAAGCTCTCGAAGACGTCCTCCAGCCGCGCCTTGGGTATGCCGATGCCGCTGTCGCGCACCGCCAGCACCAGCACCTCGCCCGCCGCCGCGCCGTGGCCGTTGGTGAAATCCGACACGCCGTCCCAGCGGACCACGCTGCCGCGGATCGTCGCGTCCTTGACCACGGTCATGTCGAGGATGCCGATCGTGGTGGAGCCGCCGGCGCCCTGGGTGGTGGTGAGCGACGGGGTCCAGTTGATCCCCTTCATCCAGTGGTCGACCCGGTCCGTGCCGGTGAAGGCCATCAGGCCGTCGTACCAGTCGAGGAAGAACAGCGCCCGCTGGGTCTCCGAGAGCTTGGCCAGCGAGGCGGGGTCGTTGAGGTCGATCTTGTGCTTGGCCAGCACGGCGTTGGCGAAGCCGGCGTCGAAGTCCTTGCCGGTCTTGGCCTGCACCGAGGCGGCCCAGAAGACGCGGGAATCGGCCACCAGGTCCTTCAGCTTGTCGGCCACGGGCTTGTAGTCGGCCGGCGTGGCGACCGACGGCTTGAGCACCCGCCATTGGGCGGCGATGCCGTCCCAGCTCTTGCCGGTCTTCGCCCAGAACGGCCCGAGTTCCGCGAACGCCGGCGCACCGGAGCCGAACACCGGATTGTCCGTGCCCCAGAACGGCGAGATGTCGCCGTAGAACGGAGAGATGTCGCCCCAGAACGGACTGATGTCCCCCCAGAACGGGGAGATGTCCCCATAGAAGGGGCTGATGTCGCCATAGAAGGGGGAGATGTCCCCGTAGAACGGCGAGATATCGCCGTAGAACGGAGAGATGTCGCCATAGAGCGGCTTCACCGGCCCGCCCGCCTGGGCGATCTGGGGCGCTGTCAGCGCCGTGGCCGACGCAAGCGCGGCGAGAGCGGCGCGAGTGCGCCACGGTCCATTCTGCACCATCACACGGATCCCCCGCTTTATGCGGTTTGCTTTATGCGGTTTGCTTTATGCGGTTTGCTTTATGCGAAGTAAGCATGTGGAAGATTACGGAAGTGCGAATGAATGTAGTGAACGCTGGTTATCCATGAATAACCGCAATCACAACCTGAAGACGTATAACTCTATACTGTTAACCAACCCTATTCACCACGAACCTTGGAACATCTCCTCGTGGGCGGGGTTAATCAGGCTCGCAACCCTGAGGAGCGCGCCATGCCCGACACCGCCGATATCGAAGCGAAATTCTGGAAGGCCCTGAAGGGCGACCGGACCGTCATGCTTGGGCTGGCCGGCGCCGGCGACGAGGGCATGAGCCAGCCGATGACCGCGCAGCTCGCCACCGAAGACGCGGTGCGCGGCCCGATCTACATCTTCACGGCCAAGGACAGCGACCTGGTGGAGGCGCTCGGCGGGCGGTCCCCGGCCCTACTCCACTTCGCCGCCAAGGGCCACGACCTCTTCGCCGCCGTCACCGGCGAGCTGATCGCCGACAACGATCGGGGGATGATCGAGAAGCTGTGGAATCCGTTCGTCGCCGCCTGGTTCGAGGGCGGCCAGGACGATCCAAACCTGCAGCTCCTGCGGTTCGAGCCGGACCGGGCGCAGATCTGGTTGAACGAGAACAGCCTGTTCGCCGGCGTGAAGCTCCTGCTTGGGAAAGATCCCAAGGACGAGTACGCAGACAAGGTGGCGGACGTCCGGCTCTCCTAGAACGACGCGCCCCGGTTCCACCTGCGAGGGAGTCTGCGATGTCGTCCGGTCTGGTTGCGCTGCTGGACGATGTCGCCGCCATAGCCAAGCTCGCCGCCACCTCGCTCGACGACATGACCGCGGCGGCCGGCAAGGCCGGCTCCAAGGCCGTGGGGGTGGTGGTTGACGACACCGCCGTCACCCCCGGCTACGCCATGGGCTTCACGCCCGACCGCGAGTTGCCGATCGTCGGCAAGATCGCCCTCGGATCGCTGGCCAACAAGTTTCTGATCCTGCTGCCCGGCGCCCTGCTGCTTAGCGCCTTCGCCCCCTGGGCGGTGACGCCGATCCTGATGCTGGGCGGCGCCTACCTGTCGTTCGAGGCCACCGAGAAGATTCTGGAGGGCCTACGCCACGAGGACACCGGCGACCAGCCGGAGGAGCTGGCCCTCTCCTCGGCCGAACTGGAGAAGCAGAAGGTCACCGGCGCGATCCGCACCGACCTCATCCTCTCCGCCGAGATCATGGCGATTTCCCTCGCCGACATGGCCGACCGCCCGCTTGCCGTCCAGGCCGGGGGCCTGGCCATCGTCGGCCTGGCCATCACCATCGGGGTCTACGGGGTCGTCGGTCTGATCGTGAAGATGGACGACATCGGCCTGCACCTGGCCGGCCGCCGCAGCGCCGCCGCCCGCACCATCGGGCGGGGCCTGGTGAAGGGCATGCCGGTGACCATGGACCTGCTGACCCGGGTCGGCACCGCCGCCATGCTGTGGGTAGGCGGCGGCATCATCGTGCACGGGCTGGAGCACTTCCACCTGACGCCAATCCCGCAATGGGCCGAGGCCCTGCGCCACGCCGCCACCAGCATTTCCGTGGTCGGGCCTGCGGCCGGTTGGCTCGCCTTCGCCCTGGCCTCGGCGGCTGTCGGGCTGGTGGTGGGCGGGATCGTCGCCGGCGTCATGCACCTCGTCCACAAGCGCCACTGAACGCCGTTCCTACCGCCTGATTCCCGGGCGCCGACGGGTTTCGAGCTTGGCCGCGACAATTCGGGACTTGAACTGACGCCCGAATTGCCCCGAGAGAGCGCCATGAACGCGACGCCGGCCACAACCCGAGCCGATCTCGGCGGCCGCCGAGCCGATCTCGACTGGATCAGGGTCGCGGCGTTCGCCCTGCTGATCCTGTTCCACGTGGGCCTCGTCTATGGCCCGAACGACTGGCACATCCGCAGCACGCACATCTTCAACGCCATGCCCGAGGCCCTGCTGCTGACCGGGCCCTGGCGTCTGACGGTGCTGTTCCTGGTCTCCGGCGCGGCCATGCGCTTCATCTCGGTGGGGAAGGGCCCCGGGGAGCTGGCCCGCGCCCGCCTGGTCCGGCTCGGCCCGCCCCTGGCCTTCGGCGTCCTGGCGCTGGTGCCGGTGCAGTCCTGGATCGAGGCCATGGACAAGGGCTCCTGGACCGGGAGCCTGCCCCAGTGGCTGGGGCGGGAGTTCGGGCTGTCCGGCCTGGCCAACGGCGTGCCGGTGAACCACCTCTGGTTCCTGGTCTATGTGGCGGCCTATTCGATCGCCGCGGTCTATCTGCTGGCGGACCAGAGCCGCCTGGCGCGCTGGGAGGCGGCGCTGCGGGACGCCCTGCCGGGCTGGCGGATCCTGGCCGTCCCCTTCGCCTACCTGGCGGCGATCCGGGTCCTGGTCTTCCCGCTGTTCGGCATCACCAACCAGATCCACTGGGATTTCTACAATCACGCCCTGTCCTTCGGGGCCTTCCTGTTCGGCTACCTGCTGGTCGGCCAAGCCAGCGTCTGGACCGACCTGGAGCGGTTCCGGCGCCCGGCCCTGACCATCGCGGTCCTCAGCCTGCCGGTGGTGATGCTGCAGAGCGCCCATCCGGGCGGGGCGGCCTTCCTGGGCGTCCCCCGCGCCCTGGTGTTCGCCCTCTATCAGTGGGCCGCCATCGCCGCCGTCCTGGGCTACGCCAGCCGGCGCCTGCGCGGGGCCTCAGGCCCAGTGCTGACCTACCTCAACCAGGCCGTCCTGCCCTGCTACCTGGCGCACCAGACCATCCTCGTGCTCGCCGTATGGCTGCTCAAGCCGGCGCACCTGCCCGCCCCCGCAGAGGCCCTGCTGCTGGTCGTCGTCACCTTCGCCGGCAGCCTGGTGATCTATGAGGCTGTCCGCCGCCTGCCCGGGGTGCGCACGCTCTGGGGGCTGAAGGCGCCGCGCGGCGTGCGGCCTGGCCCCTTCCACCCCCGGCCGTGGCTGGCGTTTGGCGTCGCCGCCCCGGTGGCGGCCTTCACCTGCGTGGCCCTGGCCATGGCCTCCTACCCCGGCTTCAACCACGCGACCCAGTACCTGAGCGAACTGGGTGGGGCGACGGCGGCCACCCCCGGCTTCTTCAACGCAGGCGTACTGGCCGCGGGGCTGATGGCCGCGCTGGCCGGCGCCGGGTTCGGACTCAGCATGGTCAGCCTGACCGGCGCCCGCATCACCGGCGGCCTCACCGCGACCGCCTTCGCCCTGGCCGGCGCGGGCTTGGTGACCTCGGCGCTGTTCCCCTGGCCGGACCCGCGGCACATGGCGATCAACCTCGGGCTGGGCATCCAGATCGCGCCCCTGCTGCTGCTCTGGGGCCTGCGGGGCCGGGCGGACCTGGCGGGCCTCCGGCTCTTCCTCGCGGTGACCTTCGTGGTCATGGCCGCGCTTACCGTGATCACCAAGCACCTGGTGTTCCCCGGCTTGGTCAACGACGCCAACGTCGGCTGGTGGGAGCGCGCCTATGCGACCATCCTCGTGGGTTGGGTGGCGGTGGCCGCCATCGCCCTCGAACGGCGCCTGAAGATCGAGGATTCCGCCCCCGTCGCCGCCTAATCCGCGCGCATTCCCAAATTTTTCGTCGCCTGACTTCACAACTCTGTGATACCGCAACGCGGAATCGTACGATGTTGCGACGCAGCAGGGCCTCCCCGCCCTGCTGAGTCGGGGGATAAGCGGCAATGGGTAATCTTGCGTGGCGTATCGAAGGCGAAACCGTGCGTGCGGTTTCGCCGGAACAGGCGCTCGGTTGGCTGCCGCCCGAATCCCCCCTGGAAATGCCCCGCCAGTCGCTGGGCAAGGACGCGCCCACCGCACCCGCGCGTCTCGCCACCACCCCTGACAACATCGCCGCCCGCCGGCGTTGGCTGGCGCTCGCCACCCTGACCATGACCGTCCTGGTCTCCATCGCCCCCTTCATCCTCTACGCCCGCCGCGGCTTCGAGCCCCTGGAGGTCCTGGCCTTCGCGGTCTTCCTTTGCCTGGTGATCCCCCTCTCCTGCTGGTTCTCCAGCGCCGTCGCCGGCTTCCGGGTGATGATCACCGGCCGCGAGCAGGACGACCTGGCCTTCGCGCCGCACCCCGAGACCCCGACCACCCGTACGGCCCTGCTGATGCCGCTGTGCAACGAGGACGCCGCCGCCGCCTGCGGCCGGCTGGCCGCCATCGACATCTCGCTGGCCCGCCTCGGCGCGTCCGAGGCGTTCGACGTCATCATCCTCAGTGACTCCAATGCGGCCTCCGCGCCGGCCGAGGAAGCCGCCTTCCAATCCCTCCGCGCCATGGCCCACGGGCGCGTCTTCTACCGTCGCCGGACCGTCAACGAGGAGCGCAAGGCCGGCAACATCGCCGAATGGGTGCAGCGCTTCGGCGGCGCCTACGACTTCATGATCGTGCTCGACGCCGACTCCACCCTGGCCGGCGAGACGACCCTGCGCTTGGTCGACGCCATGGAGCGCAACCCGGGCGTGGGCCTGATCCAGACCACCCCCACCATCGTCGGCGCCCAGACCCTGTTCGCGCGGGTCTCGCAGTTCAGCGTCAAGATGTACGGCCGCGTGGCCGCTGCGGGCCTGGCCTGGTGGAGCGGCTCGGAGTCCAGCTACTGGGGCCACAACGCCATCGTCCGCACCAAGGCCTTCGCCGCCTGCGCCCGCCTGCCGATCCTGCCGGGCCAGAAGCCATTCGGCGGCGACATCCTCAGCCATGACGTGGTCGAGGCCGCCCTGCTGCGCCGGGCCGGCTGGGCCGTCCACGTCACCGCCGCCCTGGACGGCAGCTGCGAGGAGACCCCGCCGACCATCCTGGAGTTCATCCGGCGCGAACAGCGCTGGTGCCAGGGCAACCTGCAGCACCTGGGCCTGATCCGCGCGCCCGGCCTGCACCCGATCAGCCGCCTGCAGCTGGCCATGGGCGCGGTGGCCTACCTCGCCTCGCCCCTTTGGCTGTCGGCCCTGACCATCGGCATGCTCCTGCAGCTGCGCCACAAGGCCGACTGGATCAGCTTCTGGGACTTCCTCCACCCCAGCTTCTCGCCCTTCATGCTGGGCACCCTGATCTCCGGCGTCCTGCTCATTGGGCCCAAGCTGATGGGCGGCTGGTTGGTGCTCAGCCGCCGGGGCGAGCGCCGCGCGTTCGGCGGCGGCAAGGCCGTGCTCCGCAGCATGGCCGCCGAGTTCGCCCTCTCGGCCCTCCTGGCCCCCATCCTGATGCTCGCCAACACCCAGGCGGTGATCCAGAACCTGCGCGGCCGCGACGTGGGCTGGCGGCCCCAGCAGCGCGCCGCGGACGGCATCGCCCGCGCCGAGGCCCGGACGGTCATGCAGCCCCAGCTCCTGCTCGGCTGGGCGTTCGCCGGCTGCCTGCTGGTGCGTCCGGACCTGGGGGTCTGCTTCGCCCCGATCGTCCTGCCGCTGCTGTTCTCGGCCCAGATCGCCCGCTGGACGTCCCGCCTGGGCGCCGGCGAGGCCTTCGCCCGCCGCGGCCTGCTGGCTGTGCGCGACACCGAGGGCAGCGCCCTGCCGGTGGTGGGACACGCCAAGCCTCTGCCCGCCGACCCGGCGCCGGTTCTCCGAGCGGCCGAAGCCTGACCACCCTCCGCTCATCCCGGCGAATGCCGGGACCCAGATCCTAGAGCTGGGAGGCGGGTTGGATGCGCCGCCGAGCACCGAAGTGGCCCGCGTCTACGCCATTCCATCTGGGTCCCGGCATTCGCCGGGATGAGCGGTATGGGTTATGGAAACCCCATGCCCGACCGCGACCCCGCCGAAATCCGCCGCTCCAAGCTGATCGGCCGCACGCTGATCGTCGTACTAGGCCTGCTGATGGCGGCCTATGCCGTGGCGACCTTCTGGAACATCAAGCCCTAGGGCCTACTTCGGCCGGAACCGCTTGTTCGCCGGGAAGCCCTTGGGCGCCAGCTTGCCGGCGCTGGCCCGGCGACCCAGCCACTCGGCCCAGTTCTCCCAGACCCGGGTGCGGCCGGACGAATCCACCGTGGCCATCCCCTCGTCGGCCTTGAAGGCCGTGGCGTCGCGCAGGCCGCCCTCGCGGTAGGCCTGCAGCTTCACGCCCTTGCCGCGCGGCATCTCCGGCAGCTCGCTCACCGGGAACACCAGGATCTTGCCGTTGTCGCCGATCACCGCCAGGTGGTCCGCCTGGCCCAGCGGCAGCGCCACCGCCGCGCCCTTGGCGCCCACGTTCAGCACCTGCTTGCCGGCCCGGCGGAAGGCGATGGCCTCGGCTTCCGGCAGGATGAAGCCGTAGCCCTCCTTCGAGGCGATGAACCGGCGGGCGCCCGCCTTGTGGGTGAAGACGTCGATGATGCCCACCTTGTCGTCCAGGTCGATCATCAGCCGCACCGGCTCGCCATGCCCCCGCGCGCCCGGGAGCTTATCGCAGCCCAGGGTGAAGAACCGGCCGTCGGAGGCGAAGATCAAGAGCTTGTCGGTGGTCTCGCCGGCCACCAGGAAGGCCAGCTTGTCGCCCTCCTTGAACTTCAGCTCCGAGGGGTCCTCCACCCGGCCCTTGGCGGCCCGGATCCAGCCCTTCTCGGAGAGGATGATGGTGATCGGCTCGCGCACGATCATGGCCTCCAGGGCGGCCTCGGCGTCCACCTGCGGCGCCTCGGCGAACCGGGTGCGCCGCTTGCCGAGCGTGGTGTGGGGGCCGAGCAAGCCGCGCACGTGCTTCAGGCCGGTGGCCACCAGCTTCCACTGCGCGCGGTCGGACTCCAGCATGGCCAGGATGCCGTCGCGCTCCTCCGAGAGGTCGGCGTGCTCGCGCCGCAGCTCCATCTCCTCCAGCCGCGCCAGCTGGCGCAGGCGGGTGTTGAGGATCGCCTCGGCCTGGATATCGGTCAGGGCGAAGGCCTCGATCAGCCGGGCCTTGGGCTCGTCCTCGAAGCGGACGATGCGGATCACCTCGTCCAGATTCAGGTAGGCGATCAGCAGGCCGTCGAGGATGTGCAGCCTGGCTTCGATCTTCTCCAGCCGGAACCGCGCGCGCCGCACGATCACCACGCGCCGGTGGTCGAGGAAGGCCCGCAGCACGGCCTTCAGCCCCATCACCCCTGGGGTGCCGCGGGCGTCCAGCACGTTGAGGTTCACCGAGAACCGGGTCTCCAGGTCGGAGAGCTTGAACAGGCTCTCCATCAGCACCTCGGGCTCGACGTTGCGGCTCTTGGGCTCCAGCACCAGCCGCACGTCCTCGGCGCTCTCGTCGCGCACGTCGCCCAACAGGGCCGCCTTCTTGGTCTCGATCAGCTCGGCCAGCTGTTCCACCAGATCGGCCTTCTTCACCTGGTAGGGCACCTCGGTGATGACGATCTGGTAGGTCCCTCGGCCGGTCTCCTCCTTGTCCCAGGAGGCCCGCTGGCGAACCCCGCCCCGCCCGGTCTCGTAGGTCTCGAGCAGGCTGGCGTGGGGTTCGACCACCACCCCACCGGTGGGGAAGTCCGGACCCAGCACATGGACCATGAGGTCGGCGGTGGTGGCGGCGGGGTTCTCCAGCAGCGCCAGGCAGGCGTCCACCAGCTCGGCGGCGTTGTGCGGCGGGATCGAGGTGGCCATGCCCACCGCGATGCCGGTGGTGCCGTTGGCCAGCAGGTTGGGGAAGCCTGTCGGCAGGACCACCGGCTCGGTGTCCTGGCCGTCATAGGTGGGTTTGAAGTCGACGGCGTCCTCGTCGATGCCGTCCAGCAGCAGCATCGCCGCCTGGGTCAGCTTCGCCTCGGTGTAGCGCATGGCCGCGGCGTTATCGCCGTCGATGTTGCCGAAGTTGCCCTGCCCGTCGACCAGCGGATAGCGCTGGGCGAAGTCCTGGGCCATGCGCACCAGGGTGTCGTAGATCGACTGGTCGCCGTGCGGGTGATAGCCGCCCATCACCTCGCCCACCACCTTGGCGCATTTGCGCGTCGCCGCGTCCGGGTTCAGCCGCATCTCGCGCATGGCGTAGAGCACCCGCCGCTGCACCGGCTTCAGCCCGTCGCGCACGTCCGGCAGGGCCCGGTCGGTGATGACGCTGAGCGCATAGGCGAGATACCGCCGCGACAACGCCTCGCTGAGCGGCTCCTCGATGATCCGGTCGCCGTCGCCGGGCGGAGTGGTGTGGAGGGTCATGGAATCACGCCTGCAAACTGCAGACTTTCATAGCGCGCCGGCGCCGCCCGGCCTACAGCCGCCCCGCCTCGCGCAGGCGGTCCAATAGCCACAGCCGGGCCGGCGGCAGGGGCCGGTTCAGCGGGCCGAAGATGAAGCTCTCCAGGAAGTGGCCGGTGAGCGCCAGGCCCGCCCCCACGTCGCCCGCCGAAAGCCCGCCCTGGGCCGACAGCAGGAAGGGCGGCAGGGCCAGCAGCCGGTCCTTGTAGGCGTCGCCCGCCTCGCGGCTCACCGCCCGGCCGGTGCGCGGGCTGACGTAGACCAGGTCGTCCACAGCCCCGGTGGACGCGCATTTGGACAGGTCCAGGGCGAAGCCCAGTTCCTCCAGCAGGCCCGCCTCGTAGCGCACGAACACCGCCGGCCAGATCTCCTGATGGACCAGAGCCGCGCTCAGCGCCTCGAAGGCCAGGAACGCGCCCGGATGCGGCTCACGCTCCGGCAAGGCCCCCGCCGCCACCGCCGCCGCCGCCGCAAGCCCGGCCAGCGCCAGCGGATCGTCGAACAGCGCCGCCGGCCCCTCGCCCACCGGCTCGACGCTGACCGCGCCCAGCTGGTCGGACACCCGCGCCCGGTAGCGGCAGATCACCCGCGCCCCCGGCTGCAGGAATGGCTTGATCTTGCGCGAGGCCCCACCCGCCACATGCGCCGCATAGCGCCCGTGAGCGGAGGTCAGCAGGTCGACGATCGCCCCCGTCTCACCGAAGGCGCGCGCGGCCAGAACGAAGGCGTCGTCCTCGAATTCCATCCGCCTAGCTAGACGTCGAAGTCCAGCCCGACGTCGCCATAGAACTCACGCTTGTCGGCCCAGCGCTCGTCCACCGCCACATGGAGGAACAGGTGCACCGGCCGGTCGAGGATCTGCGACAGGTCCTCGCGGGACTTCTGGCCAATCCACTTCAGGGTCTGGCCGTTCTTGCCGACGATGATAGGGCGCTGGCTCTCGCGCTCCACATAGATGGTCTGTTCGATCCGGACGCCGCCGTCCTTGTGGTCCTCGAACTTGGTGGTCTCCACCGCCGCCGAATAGGGCAGCTCCTCGTGGACCCGCAGATAGACCTTCTCGCGGGTGATCTCCGCCGCCATCAGCCGTGTCGGCAGGTCGGCCGTCTGGTCCTCGGGATAGAACCAGGGCGCCTCCGGCATCAGCGCCGCCAGCCGGGCCTTCAGGTCGTCGACGCCCGAGCCATCGGCCGCCGAGATCATGAAGACCTCGCTGTAGACTCCTGTATCAAAAAGCCTTTGCGACAATCCAAGCAAGGTGTCTCGCTTCATGCCGTCGATCTTGTTGAGCGCCAGGATCGCCTGCTTGCCCGAAGCCTTGAGGCCCTCGACGATGGTCTCGACGTCGGCGGCGGCCTTGCGGTCGGCCGGCTTGGCGTCCCGCGCGGCGACCGCCAGCTCCGCTGCCGAGTCCACCAGATGCACGATGACCTCGGCGTCGTCCGCCCCGCCCCAGGCGGCGCGCACCATGGCCCGGTCCAGCCGCCGGCGCGGCTGGAAGATGCCCGGCGTGTCCACCAGCACGATCTGCGCCTCCCCCGCCATGGCCACTCCGCGCACGGGGAAGCGAGTGGTCTGCACCTTCTGGGTGACGATGGAGACCTTGGCCCCCACCAGGCGATTGGTCAGCGTCGACTTGCCGGCGTTGGGGGCGCCGATGATCGCGACAAATCCGGCTTTGGTCATGGCTCGGGTCCTTCGCGTTTGAGCAGCATACACTGGGCGGCGGCCTTCTCGGCCGCCTGCCGCGAGGCGCCTTCGCTGCGCTCCGCGCCCAGGCCCTCGACCCTCACCTCGACGGTGAAGCAAGGGGCGTGGCTCGGACCCGTGCGGGCGACGATCTCGTATTCCGGAAGCGGCAAGCCCATGCCCTGCACCCACTCCTGGAGCTGGGTCTTGGGGTCCTTGGAGCGGGGCTCGTCCAGCTTCTCGAACTCCTCGGCCCACACCGTCAGGAAGAAGGCCCGCGCCGTCTCCAGCCCGCCGTCGATGTAGAGCGCGGCGATCAGCGCCTCGCAGGCGTCACCCAGCACCGCGTCGGACTTGCGGGCCCCAACCTTGGTGGCGCTGGCGGAAAACCGCATGGCCTCCGGCAGCCCGACCCGCCGCGCCGCCCGGGCGCAGGCGTGGTAGTTGACCAGGCCCGCCAGCTTGCGGCTCATCTCGCCCTCACGGGTGTCCGGATCGAGGGCCATCAGCCGCTCGGCGGCGCAGAGGTTCAGCACCCGGTCGCCCAGGAACTCCAGCCGCTCGTTGTGCCTGACCTCGCGCGCCCCGTCGCCCACCGAGGCGTGGGTCAGGGCCCGCTCCAGAAGGTCGCGATCGCCGAACACATACCCGATGTGACGCTCCAGCTCGGCGACCGCCGCGTCCCGGGCGCTCATTACAGCGCTTTGAAGAACCGGCTCGGACGGGCCTCGAGGACCCAGGTCCAGGGCTTGAAGATCGAGGCGCCCGGGTACCAGGACAGGAGGATCATCTGGGCCTTGCCGACAAGATTCTCGGCCGGCACGAATCCAACGCCATCCTCAGCCGGCGGCACCCGGCTATCCATCGAGTTGTCGCGGTTATCGCCCATCATGAAATAATGGCCTTCCGGCACGACATACTGGTCGGTGTTGTCCAGGTCGCCGTTGGTCCCGTAGTCCTGGGTCATGAAAGACCGGCCCTGGGGCAGGTTTTCGCTGAACCGCTGGGCCGTGTACTCGGCCTCGATCGAGGGAATCATCGCGGCGGTGCGGGGGACCTGGACGCCGTTCAGGTAGAGCAGGCCGCTCTTCATCTGGATCCGGTCGCCAGGCAGGCCGATCACCCGCTTGACGTAATCCGTCCGCCCATCCCTGGGCAGCTTGAACACCACCACGTCGCCGCGCTTGGGCGTGTTCTCCAGGACGCGGCCCTCGAACAGCTTGGGGCTCCACGGCATCGAATGCCGCGAGTAGCCGTAAGAGAACTTGGAGACGATGATGTAGTCGCCCTCGTAGAGGTTGGGCTCCATCGACGCCGACGGGATGGTGAAGGGCTGGAAGAACAGCACCCGCAGCACCAGGGCGATCAGCAGCGCGTAGACCACCGTCTTGATGATCTCGACAAACTCGTTGGCGGCGCTGGACTTGCGGGACATCGCGCTCTGCACGTTCTCGGTCATGAACCGTCCTTGAAGGGCCCGCCGAAGCGGTCGGCCCTTGCCTAGACGCTGCATAGCCAACGGGCAAGGCCACCGCCCGTGAACTCTCGGTCATGGGGGCGGCGACGGACTCGGCGGCGGGGCGGAAACGGCCACCCGGCTGAGCGAGCGCTGGACCTTCTGGAGCCTGACCGCGGCCTCCTCAATCGGGTTATTCCCCCATGGAAGCGCCCTTGAGACCGAATTGTCGGAACCGTCGGATCGGACGACGGTTAAGCTCATATGGTCGCCATCGTTCCAGGACGGTTGAACACCGACAGGGCCAAGGTCGCCGCCCTTGCCGCCCTCTCCGTCGTTTGCGCCGCAAGCTTCGCCCAGGGTCTCGGCCGCCAATTCACCACCCTTGACGACTTCGGACCGACCCCGCCCATGTCCCCCGAGACGGCCCGGATTGCCCAGGCGCGGCCGGCTCCGGACTACGCCATGCTTGAGCTCCCAGTCGCGCCCCTTCCCGAGCCCGTCCGGAACGCCGCCCCGGAAGCGCCGAAAGCGATCGAACTGACCGCGATCGAACCGGCGCCCGAGTTGGTCACCGCGCTGGCCACCGCGCCCTCTCCCGAAATGCTCACGCCCGAGAGCCTCGCCATCGACTCCAGCGCCCTGACGCCGGAGCCGGCGCCCGAGCCCTCACCGACCCTGTAGCGCGGTCCGGCGGCGCGCGCGGCTTTCCGCGCCATTCCGCAACGCCCAGCGCATCACGCCGCCAAGACCCTGCACGCCGAGCCGGGTGGCCGCCCCGCCCCGCCTTGCGAAGCCGTGCAGACCCGCCGCCCAGTCGGGCAGCAGCTCGCGGGCCGCGTCGAAGATCAGCCGCACGAAGGGTCGGATCCGATTGTCGGGAATGGGTTGCTCCAGCAGCGCCTCGGCCACGGCCCGGGTCCGTTCGTCGTAACGCAGGGCCGGCTGCATGGCCGCCAGATAGGCCTGCACCGTCGCCCGGCTGTCGGGCACGTCGCGCGCCCCCAGCTTGCGGGCCACCAGCGCCGTCTCGGCGAAATAGCGGTCCTGCTCGGCGGGCGAAAAGGTCGGATCGCGGTGAACCATGTAGGCGCGCAGGAAACACCAGACCTCGGCGACGTGGATCCAGGTGAGCAGATCCGGGTCGTGGGCGGAATAGACCCGTCCGTCCGGCGTCGTTCCCTTCACCCGGTCGTGCACCTTGCGCACCTGGGCGATGGCCGCCTCGGCGTCGGCCGTGGGCCCATAGGTGGTCCAGGTGATGAAGCGCGCCGTGCGCCGCAGCCGTCCCAGCATGTCCTGCCGGAAGTTGGAGTGGTCCCAGACCCCGGCCAGGGCGACGGGATGCAGCATCTGCATCAGCAGGGCGGCGGTCCCGCCCACCATCATGGTGGTGAAGTCCCCGTGCACACGCCAGCAGGCGGAAGCCGGTCCGAACAGGCCCGCGTCGCCCTCGGCGTCGGGAATCCGGCGCGCGTCCGGCGAGGCGCTCATCAGTCCCCGGATCTGCGTCTCGATACTCTGGCGAAGGCTTGGCATGGTCTCCGCCCTAAGCCGGCAGCGCCTCGATGATCACGAACGCCTGGGCGTAGGGGTGGTCGTCGGTCAGCGTCAGGTGGATCACCGGACGCATGCCCTCCGGCGTGATGGCGTTCAGCCGGGCCAGCGCCCCGCCGGTCAGCGCCATGGTCGGCTGTCCCGACCTTAGGTTCACCACCCCCATGTCGCGCCAGAACACCCCGGCCCGCAGGCCGGTGCCCAGGGCCTTGGCGCAGGCCTCCTTGGCCGCGAACCGCTTGGCGTAGCTGGCGGCGGCGCCGGCCTTGCGCTCCGAGCGCGCCCGCTCGATGTCGGTGAAGATCCGCGCCTTGAACCGCTCGCCGTACTTGTCGAGGCTCGCCTGGATGCGGCGGATGTCCGACAGGTCCGAGCCCAGGCCGATGATCACGCCGCTGCTCGCGACCTGGCTTCGTCCATCAGCGCCCGCATCCGCTGGATCGCCGGCCCCAGGCCGATGAAGATCGCCTCTCCGATCAGGAAGTGGCCGATGTTCAGTTCGGCCAGCTCGGGGATGGCCGCGACCGCCCCGACGGTCTCGTAGTCGATGCCGTGGCCGGCGTGGACCTCCAGGCCCAGCCGCGCCGCCTCCGTGGCCGCCGCCTTCAGGGCGCCGAGCAGCCGGTCGGCCTCCGGCGAGCGATGCCGCACCGCCTCGCAGTAGGCGCCGGTGTGCAGCTCCACCACCTGGGCCCCCACCGCCTTGGAGGCCGCCACCTGGCCCGCGTCGGCGTCGACGAAGCAGGAGACGCGGATCCCGGCCTCCGACAGCCGGCGCACCACCGGGGCGATGGCGTTGTGCCCCCCGGCCACGTCCAGCCCGCCCTCGGTGGTCTTCTCCTCGCGCCGCTCCGGCACCAGACAGGCGGCGTGCGGCAGGTGGGCGAGCGCGATGCTCTCCATCTCCGGCGTCACCGCGCACTCGAAATTCAGCGGCCGCCCCCGCTGGCGGCATATAACGGCGAGCCGGTCGATGTCGGCGTCGGAGATGTGCCGGCGGTCCTCCCGCAGGTGCGCGGTGATCCCATCGGCTCCCACGGCCAGGGCGATCTCGGCCGCGCGCACGGGGTCCGGATAGCCCTCGCCCCGCGCGTTCCGCACCGTCGCCACGTGGTCGATGTTGACCCCGAGCCTGAGCTTGCTCATCCGCGCAGCCTCTTCGATCCAGGCTCCTCGGCCGGCAGGGCCGCCAGCTCCGGCGGAATCTCGTCGGGCGCGTAGGACGGCACATCCACGGTCGCCAGGGCCACCAGCGGCCAGCCGACGTCCGCCTTGCCGCCCGACCGGTCGACGATGCAGGCGCAGCACAGCACCTTGCCGCCCGCCGCCTCGATGGGCTCCACCGCCTCGCGGAACGACCCGCCCGTGGTGATCACGTCCTCGACCACCACCACCTTGGCCCCTGGCTCGATCCTGAAGGCGCGCCGCAGCTTGAACTTGCCGTCCTCGCGCTCGACGTAGAGCGAGGGCACGCCCAGCCACCGGGCCACCTCATAGCCAGGGATGATCGCGCCCACCGCCGGCGCGACGATCATGTCCGGCTTGCCGAACTGCGCCTCGATCTTCGCGGCCAGCGCCTTGCACAGCCGCTCGGTGCGGTCGGCGTGCTGGAACACCAGGTTCTTCTGCAGGAACATCGGGCTGTGCCGCCCCGACGCCAAGATGAAATGGCCTTCGCGCAGGGCGCCCGCGCCGCGAAATTCGTTCAGGACGTCTTCGGTGTTCATGGACGCCGAGATAATCCTGTTTCACACAAGCCGGAAGACGGATGCGGGGGAAAGCTTGAGCGTGATGCGTAGAATCCTGGCTGGCTTGGCGCTGCTCGTGGCCGCATGGATCGGGGCCGGCTTCGCCATGGTGGCCTCGGCTGGCGATTTCCGGCCCGCCGGAGTGTTCCACGACATCGGCGGCCGCCGGCTGCGCCTGGTGTGCGAGGGGCCCAAGGGGGCCTCCCCCGTGGTGTGGACCGAAGGCGGCGCCTTTGGCCTCGCCGCCGACTTCGCCGCCATCCAGCAGAAGCTCGCCGCCCGGGGCGTACGCTCCTGCGCCTACGACCGCGCCGGCCAGGGCTTCTCCGACCCCGGCCCCGCGCCGCGCGATTCCAACGCCATCGTCGGCGATCTGGAGAAGCTGATGGCGGCCTCGGGCGAAGCCGGACCCTACGTGCTGGTCGGCCACTCCATGGCCGGCCTCTACGTGCATCACTTCGCGGCCAAGCACCCCGACCAGGTGGCGGGCGTCGTCCTGGCCGACGCGGCCACGCCCGAGATGTCCCGCAGCCGCCGCTCGCGCGGCTTCCTCGACAGCCTCGGCGGGACCTTCCGCTGGGTGGCCATCGCCAACTCGCTCGGCCTGGCCAAGCCCCTCTATTTCAACGGCGATCGCATCGGCCTGCCGCCCCAGGGCCAGAAGGAGAAGCGCCGCGCCTACGTCTCCGGCGCCCACGCCCGCAACTCCTACGCCGAGTTCAAGGTGTGGGAACAGAGCGCCGCCCAGGCCCAGGCCGCCGGCCGCCTGGACCCCGCCCTTCCCGTCGCCGTCATCGTCGCCGGCGGCAATCGCCGCCTGGACGACCCAAGTTACGCCGAGCGGCTCGCCGGCCGCCAGGCTCCGGCCAAGGCCTCCAGAGCCGGCCTCTACTGGGCTGAACCCGGCGCCAGCCACACGACCCTGCTGGGTTTCAGCCACGGCGACGCCGTGGTGAAGGGCGTGATGCACGTGATCGCAGCCGCCAAGTGACCTTCTCCCCTCGCGGGAGAAGGTGGCCCGCGCAGCGGGTCGGATGAGGGGTCTCTCGGAATTCGCCGGGTAGCGGCCTAAGCCTTGGTCCGCTCCACCGTCTCAACGCTCGGGTTGGCCCGAAGCGCCGCAGCGATGTGGGTCAGGTGCCTGGCGTCGTTGACGTCGATGTCGACGACGGCGTCCAGGAAATCCGCCGACCGCCGGCCCATCTTCAGGCAGACGATGTTGCCGCCCGCCTCGCCGATGATGGTGCAGACCTGGCCCAGCACGCCCGGCATGTTGCGGATGGTGGCGGTCAGCCGCGCCCGGGCGGTGGCGTTGCGCTCGGCCTCCGGCGTCCATTGCAGGTCCCGCCACAGCTCCTCGCGGTCCTCCAGCTCGGCCAGCTGCTCGCAGTCGATGGTGTGCACCGTCAGCCCGCGTCCGTCGTTCTCCAGGATGCCGACGATACGGTCGCCCGGCACCGGCGAGCAGCAGTCGGCGAAGTGCAGCGACACCCCCGGCGTCAGGCCGCTGCCGCGCACATAGAGCTTGGCCGCCTTGCCGTCCTCGATGGGCTGGCGGGCCGAGGCGGCGGCGCGCTCGGACGCCTTCAGGCCGGGGAACACCACCTCCAGCACCTGGTTCGGCGGCGCCCGGCCGCGGCCCACCGCGTCGAACAGCTCATCCTCCGAGCCCGCCGCGAAGCGATCCAGCGCCGGCCGTAGCGAGACGTCCTTGCGCGACTTGCCGGCCGCCTCGAAGGCCTGGTCCAGGGTCGCCCGGCCCAGTCGCACGAACTCCTCGCGCTCGGTCTGGCGGATATGCCGGCGGATCGCCGATCGGGCCCGCCCGGTCACGGTCAGCGAGCGCCAGTCGGGCGGCACCACGGGCTTGCCCCCGCGGATCACCTCGACCACGTCGCCGTTCTGAAGAGTCGTCCGTAACGGCTTGAGTTCGCCGTTGATTTTTACCCCGATGGCGGTGTCGCCGATATCCGTGTGCAGGGCGTAGGCGAAGTCCAGCGGCATGGCCCCGCGCGGCAGGCTGACCAGCCGACCCTTGGGCGTGAACACGAACGCCTGGTCGAGATACATCTCCAGCTTGGCGTGCTCGACCAGCTCCTCGGCGTCGCCGCCGTGCTCCAGCACCTGCACGAGGTGGCGCAGGTTGACCAGCGGGTCGCGCCCGCCGGCGGCCGCCTGGGCCTCCGGGTCGAAGCCGTAGGACTTGTTCTTGTAGCGCCAGTGCGCCGCCACCCCCTCCTCGGCCACCAAGTCCATGGCCTCGGTGCGGATCTGCATCTCGATCCGCATGCCCTTGGGCCCCACCACGGTGGTGTGCAGCGAGCGGTAGTTGTTGCGCTTGGGGGTGGAGATGAAGTCCTTGAACCGCTCGGGCACACTCGGCCAGGCCCGGTGGATGACCCCCAGCGCCCGGTAGCAGTCCTCCTCGGTGTCGACGATCACCCGGAAGGCGTAGATGTCCGACAGCTGCGAGAAGCCGATCGATTTGCGCTGCAGCTTCCGCCAAATCGAGAACGGATGTTTCTCACGCCCGAACACCCGGGGCGCGATGTTCGCCGCCTCCAGCCGGTGCGAGACCTCCTTGGAGACCAGGGCGACCGCCCCGCCCTGCTGCTGGCGCAGGGTTTCCAGGCGCCGGATGATCGCGTCCCGCGCCACCGGGTTGAGGTGGGCGAAGGCCAGTTCCTCCAGCTCCGCGCAGATCCGGTGCACCCCGATCGATCGGGCCAGGGGCGCGTAGATGTCCAGCGTCTCCCGGGCGATCCGCTCGCGCTTGGCCGGGGTCTTGATGAAGTGCAGCGTGCGCATGTTGTGCAGCCGGTCGGCCAGCTTCACCAGCAGCACCCGCACGTCCTTGGAGATCGCCAGGATGAACTTGCGCAGGTTCTCGGCCTGGCGAAGGTGGTCCTGGGAGAGCTCCAGCTTGGAGAGCTTGGTCACGCCCTCCACCAGCTCGGCCACCTCCGCCCCGAACATCTGCTCGATGTCGGCCCGGGTGGCGTCGGTGTCCTCGATGACGTCGTGGAGCAACGCCGTGACGATGGTCTCGGTGTCGAGCCGGTAGTCGGTGAGGATGCCCGCCACCTCGATCGGGTGGGCGAAATAGGGGTCGCCCGAGGCCCGCTTCTGCGAGCCGTGCTGGCGCATGGCGTAGACGTAGGCGCGGTTGAGCATCGCCTCGTCGGCGGAGGGGTCGTAGGAGCGGACCTTCTCGATCAGCTCGAACTGCCGCAGCAGGGTGCGCCGGCCCGATGCCCCAGAAGGAGCGGCTGGGGCGGACTTCGGAACGTCTTTGGTCGTGGCGGCGACGGGAGGCGCCGCCTCTTGGATCAGCGGATCTGCGCCTTCTGGGCTCAGTACCGCTCCTCCTGGCCGCCATCGCGGTCACTCTGCAGAGCCCGAACCAGCTCCAGCTCGCTCATCTGCATGTGCGTGGGATCGGCCAGCAGGGCGAGGGTTTCGGCCTCTTCCTCGGCTTCCGAGCGCTCGTCGACGCGCTGCAGCGAGGCGATCACGCCTTCCCGCAGTTCTTCGCCGTCCACCACGTCGTCGGCGATCTCGCGAAGGGCCACGACCGGGTTCTTGTCGTTGTCCCGGTCGACCATCAGCTGCGAGCCGGCCGAGATGGCGCGGGCGCGATGGGCCGACAGCAGAACCAGCGAGAAGCGGTTCGGCACCTTTTGAATGCAGTCTTCGACGGTGACGCGGGCCATGGAGTCCTCAGATCGGGGATAGAACCGGTCAAGATAAAGGCCCGGCCCCTTTTGTGCAACGCCGCAAAGGCCGCAGGACCCAAACCGGGCGCCCTTCTCCCCTCGCGGGAGAAGGTGTCAGCCCCGGACCTGGTCCGGGGATGACGGATGAGGGGCCGCGCCTACTCCCGGAACACCTTCGCCGCCTGGGCCTGCAACTCCTCGGAAAAGCCCAGCTCGTCGTGCTCGTAGACCCGCCGGACCTCGAGTTCGACGTTGGCCTCGAAACCGATGGCCGGCCAGCGCTTGGCCCACTCCAGTACGTCTTCCAGGGAATTGGCCTCCACCAGCGTGAAACCGGCGATCAGCTCCTTGGTCTCGGCGAAGGGGCCGTCCGTCACCGCCGCCAGCTTGCCGCCCTTGAACTTCACCCGCGCGCCCTTGGAGCTGGGATGCAGTCCATCGCCGCCCAGCACCTTCAGCGCCCGGCCCATCTCCTCGTGGTAGGCGATCATCGCCTTGCCCAGGTCCTCGGGGGGGCTCCACCCCGGCCTCGGTGTTGGCGTCCGCCTTCCGGATGATCATGAAGCGCATGGCGCCCTCCTCTTTCGTTACGGCCCGTCGCCGCGATCCCAGGACGGGCGGCGGCCGACAAAGCCGACATTTTCATTCCACCGGATCGGCGTCGGCGCCCACGCTCGCCACCTTCGCCAGGCTGGCGGCGCTCCATTGGCTCGCGGGATGGCGCCAACCCGGCGCGATCTCGGCCAGCGGGCCCATGACGAATCGCCGGTCCTGGGCCCGGGGATGCGGCAGCGCCAGGCCCGGCTCGTCCAGGATGGTGCGGCCGTGGGCGATCAGGTCCAGGTCCAGGGTGCGCGGCGCGTTGCGTTCGTCCCTGTGGCGCCCCAGGTCCGCTTCGATCGCCAGCAAGGCCGCCAGCACCTCGCGGGGGCCGAGCGTCGTTTCCACGAGCGCCACGCCGTTGCGGTACTCCGGCCCGGCCGGATCGGGCCATGCGGCCGAGCGCCACCACCCCGAGCGCGCCGCCACCCTCAGTCCCGCCGCCTCGAACCGCTCCAGCGCCGCCTCCAGCAGCGCCTCCGACGAGGCGTAAGCGCCCTTGAGGTTGCTCCCCAGCGCCACTACCACCGCCTGATCGAGATCCAGGGCCATCGGATGACCTCTACGACATACCCGCCCGAGGCGCCCAGCGATTGCCCGCTGTGCCCGCGGCTGGTCGCCTACCGCGCCGCCAACCGGCTCTCGATCCCCGGGGGTTTCAACGGCGCCGTCGCCTCCTTCGGCGACGAGAACGGGCGTCTGGCCATCGTCGGCCTCGCCCCCGGCCGGATGGGCGCCAACCGCACGGGCCGCCCGTTCACCGGCGATGGCGCGGGGATCATGCTCTACGACACCCTGCTGAAGACCGGCTTCGCCGCCGGTCGCTACGAGGCCCGGCCCGACGATTCCCTGCGCCTGGTGGACTGCATCATCACCAACGCCGTCCGCTGCGCCCCGCCCGGCAACAAGCCCGAGACCTTGGAGGAAGCGACCTGCCGGCCGTTCCTGGCCTCACGCCTGGCCGCCCTGCCCCGCCTGAAGGTGATCGTCACCCTGGGCGATGTGTCCCGCCGCAACGTCCTCAAAGCCCTGGGCCTCAAGGCCTCCGCCGGCGTCCCCGGCCACGGCTCGGAGTTCGCCGCCGGCCCCTACACGGTGCTGAACAGCTACCACTGCTCCCGCCTCAACACGAACACCGGCCGCCTGACCGGCGAGATGTTCGAGGCGGTATTCCGCCGGGCGCGGGAACTGCTCGGCTAGACCCAGTAGCGATAGGCCCAGACCCGCCGAAATCCCGCTTTGCGGTAGAGGCTGCGGGCCGGGTTGGCCTCCTCGACGTTCAGCATCACCCAGCCGACTCCTGCCGCCAGGGCGCTCCGCCCGAACGCCGCCAGGATCGCCGCGGCGTGACCCCGGCCGCGCGCCTCAGGCCTCGTCCGCATCCCATGCGCGCCGGCCCAGCCATGGGAAAAGCTCAGCGCCCCCACCGCCACCGTGCGTCCTTCCTCCAGCACACGCCCGTAAACCACACCAGGCGACGCGAGCAGGCGCAAGCGGTGCGCCGCGTCGGCCGGCTCGACCCCCGCCGCGGCGAACGCCTCGGCCCAATCCGCGTCGGGCCACGCCTCCAGGATCACCGGCGCGGTGCTGAAGCCCGCCAGCGCGCCGGCGTCCGCGACCTTGAACAGCGTCGGCCGCTCGGGCGCGTAGCCTCGCCGGTCCAGAGCCGCACGCACCGCTTCGGTCCCAACCGAGTCGACGATCCGGAAGGCTGGCGGCAGTCCCCGCGAGCGATAGGCGGTCTCGATGGCGTCCAGGGCGGCGTCGTCCGGCTCCGCGCTCAGGGGAACGGCGCTCTTGGCGCGGCTCACCGTCCCGGCGTCCAATGGGATCAGCCAGCCGCCGATCTCCAGGACCTCCGGCGGGGCGACGGCGGCGACCGTGGCCCGTTCGACGGCTTCGACGTCGATCAACCCTTGTCCCGCATCAGCCGGGCCTTGTCCCGCTGCCAGTCGCGTTTGGCCTCGGTCTCGCGCTTGTCGTGGTTCTTCTTGCCCTTGGCGAGGGCGATCTCCAGCTTCGCCAGGCCCTTCTCGGACCAGAACAGCTTGGTGGGGATCAGCGTCAGCCCCTCGCGCTGCACCGCCCCGATCAGCCGGTCGATCTCCCGCCGCTTCAGCAGCAGCTTCCGGTGCCGGCGCGGCTCGTGGTTGAAGTGCGGCCCGGCCTGGGCGTAGGGCGGGATGTCGGCGTTGACGAGCACGATCTCCTTGCCCTCCACCGCCGCATAGCTCTCGGCGATGTTGGCCTTGCCGTTGCGCAGCGACTTCACCTCCGAACCGGTCAGCGCCAGGCCGGCCTCGAAGGTCTGCTCCAGGAAGTAGTCGAACCGCGCCCGCCGGTTCTCGGCGATGACCTTGCCGGCCATCAGATCAGGCCCGCGTCCCGCATGGCCGCGAGCACCTCGGCGCGCGAGGCCTCCGACGGCGGAGTCAGCGGCAGGCGCACCTCCTCGCCGCAGAGGCCCAGGCGCGCCATGGCGAACTTGGTCGGCCCCGGGCTGGCGTCGGTGAACAGCGCCTTGTGCAGGCGAACCAGCCGGTCCTGCCCCTGCAGGGCGCCGGCCCACTGGCCCGACAGGGCGTCGTTGTAGAAGGTGGAGACGATATCCGGCGCCACATTGGCCGTCACCGAGATACAGCCGTGCCCGCCGTGGGCGATGTAGCCCAGCCCCGTCGGGTCGTCGCCCGACAGCATCACCCAGTCCTCGCCGCAGGTGATCCGCTGGACGCTGGCCCGCACCAGGTCGCCGGTGGCGTCCTTCACTCCGACGATGTTCGGCAGCTTCGCCAGTTCGGCCAGGGTCTCGTTGGCGATGTCCACGCTGGTGCGCGAGGGTACGTTATAGACCAGCACCGGCAGCTGCACGGCGTCGTTGATGGCCTTGTAGTGGGCGTAGAGGCCCGCCTGGCTCGGGCGGTTGTAATAGGGCGTCACGATCAGCGCTCCGTCGGCGCCGATTGTCTTGGCGTGGCGGGCCAGTTCGATGGCCTCGTCGGTGGAGTTGGAGCCGGCCCCCGCCACCACCGGCACGCGCCCGCGCGCCGTCTGCACGCAAAGCTCCACCACACGGCGGTGCTCCTCATGGCTCAGGGTCGAGGTCTCGCCGGTGGTGCCGACCGGCACCAGGCCGTGCACGCCACCGGCGATCTGGCGCTCCACCAGGGAAATGAAGGCGTCCTCGTCGACCTTCCCGTCCTTGAACGGGGTGACGAGGGCGGGGAGGACGCCCTTGAACAGCGGCTGGACCATGGGTGTGCAAAAAACCGTGAAGATGTCGCTTGTTGTCGCGACGTTCAGAATTACCGGGACAATATTCTGCCATGGGCTTAGCCCGCAATGGTTCGTGGTCCCTTTTAGAGTCGGGTTGGAAGTTGGGCTCCGTGTTCCGCAAAGCGCTTATGGTGGGAAGCATCGTCGTCCTGGCGACCGCGGTGGCGCGCGCCCAGCCGGTCGATCCCATCGGCGATCTGATCGCCGGCGCCGTCGCGCCCGAGGTGGTCGTGATCCGCCAGCCCACCGGCCGGGCGCTCTCGGCCATGGACCAGCGCTCCCTGGAGGCCGCCCTTTCCGCGTCGAAGCGCGGCGACGTGAGCGGAGCCCGCGCCGCCCTGATCACCATCAACGACCCTATCGCCCGCAAGCTCGCCGTCTGGGCCATGACAGATGCTGTCGCCGAGTCGCTCTCGTTCTTCGAGGTGGAGAAGGCCCGCGGCGACCTCGCCGGCTGGCCCCGCGGGAGCCGCCGCCAGGCCATCGCCGAAAAACTGGTGGAGACCTCCGGCAAGTCGCCTTCCGACATCGTCGCCTGGTTCGCCGGCCAGCCGCCGCAGACCGCCTACGGCGCCATGGCCTTGGCGACCGCCTATCGGTCCCTCGGCCAGCCGCAGCCGGCCGCAGCGCTGATCCGCACCTGGTGGCGCGACAAGAGCTTCGAGGCCGACGCCCAGCGGAGCATGCTGGCGCGGTTCCCCGACATCCTGACGGTTGACGACCACGTTCGCCGGGCCGACGTCCTGCTCTACGGCGCGCAGGGCCCCGCCGCCCGGGAGATGGTCGCCCTCATCCCCGTCGATCGACAGCCCGCCGCGCTCGCCCGGATCGCCCTGCGCGCCGATGCGAAGGACGCGCTCGCCCAGTTCGACGCGCTGGTTCCCGCCGACCAGGCCACGCCCGGCGTCGCCTTCGAGCGCGCCGCCTGGCTTCGCCGCAAGGGCCTGGAGAGCCAGGCCGTCGCCCTCATCCCCAACTTCCCCCGCGAACTGGTCACCGACGATCAGGCCGACCGCATCTGGTACGAGCGGGCCCGTCTGATCCTGTCCCAAATCCGGGTTGGCGAATGGCGCTCCGCCTATCAGGCGGCGGCCAATTCCGGCCTCAACGTGGGTTCGGACGCCACCGATGCGGAATTCTACGCGGGCTGGATCGCGCTCACCCGGCTGAACGACGCCGAAGCGGCCGGCCGGCATTTCGCCGCCATCGCCCGCATCGGCTCGTCCCCGATCACCCGCGGCCGCGCCCTCTATTGGCAGGGCCGCGCCGCCGAGGCCCGTGGCGAGGACGCCGCCGCCAAGGCCTTCTATGAGGCCGGCGCCCAGCACCAGACCGTCTTCTACGGCCAGCTCGCCGCCGAGAAGCTGGGCCGGCCCCTGACGCTGGTCGGGGATCCTGTCCCCACCGACGCCCAGAAGGCCGCCTTCGAGGCCAACGAGATGGTGCAGTCCGCGCGTCTGCTGATGGACCTGGGCCAGAAGGACCTTTTCCGGGTGTTCGTGCTGCATCTCGACGACGTGTTGCCCAGCACCGTCGACGCCGCCCAGCTCGTCGACATGATCCGGGGCTACGGCGACCAGGACAGCTCCATGAAGGCCGTTCGGGCCTCGGCCCAGCGCGGACTGATCCTCACCGACCGCGGCTATCCCTACCGCACCCCGCCCCAGGTGGAGGGCGGCGCCGAGCCGGCCCTGGTGCTCGGGATCACCCGCCAGGAGAGCGGCTTCGACCCGTTCGCCCGCTCGGGGGCCAACGCCCGGGGCATGATGCAGCTGCTGCCCGCCACGGCGCGGACCGTGGCCCGCCGGGTCGGCCTGCCCTACGCGGAGAGCCGGCTCAACGACCCCGACTACAACATGACCCTGGGTTCCAGTTTCATCGGCCAGCTGGTGGGCCAGTTCTCCGGCTCCTACATCATGGCGACGGCGGGCTATAACGCCGGTCCCGGCCGGCCCACCCAGTGGTCATCCTTCTGCGGCGACCCCCGCGGCGGCTCCACCGACCCGCTCGACTTCATCGAATGCATTCCGTTCGGCGAGACGCGGAACTACGTGATGCGCGTCCTGGAGAACACCCAGGTCTACCGAGCCAAGCTGGCCGGCGGCGCCGCGCCCATCACCCTGACCCAGGACCTCAAGCGCGGCGGCTACAGCTATTCGGTGGCCACCAGCGCCGGCACGCCCGGGGCGAGCCCCTAGGGCCAGCCCGGAGCGTCGAAACCACCCGGCTCAGCGAAGTCATGGCCGGCCGCGTGGACCGCTGCTTCCCCTATCGCCCAAATGCACGAAGCCCCTCCGGACGACTGTCTGGAGGGGCTTCGCACTCGCATCTAGAAACTCGGTCTTCCAGCGACTTGGCGCCCGCTCTGGCCGGCCGAACGCGTTTCCGCGTCCGGCCGGCCGTCTGAGCGGGGCTTGATCGTCTCGTGTCCTAGAAGGTTCCGCGGACGCCGAACCGGAACATGCGCCCAAGCGGATCGTAGGGGTTCGACTGTCCGCCGACGCCGGTGAAGGCGATCATCGCCAGCTCCGGAGGCTGCTTGTCGAACAGGTTGTTGATATTAGCGTAAAGCTGGAACCTGTCGTTGATCCGGTATTGGGTGGACAGGTTCCAGTAGATCATGTCCGGGAACAGGTTCTTGTTAACAGTGATGCTCGATGTGGTCTTGATAGACTCGTAGGTGGGATCGTCCGGTCCGATGAGGTTCGGGGTGGCGAGGATCTTGTTGGTGTAGATCGCCTGCAGCTGGGCGCTCAGGTTCTCGTAGGCCCAGTCGAAGTTGACGGTCCACCTCCATTCCGGGACGCCGATACCGGTGCCCGCGGTGTTAACCGAGACCCCGGCGTTGTCGATCGTCGTCAACGTCGGCTGGTAGCCGCCAAGCGCGCGGATATTCAGCCGGCCGATATTGAGATCCTCGATGGGCGCCCGGTAGCTGACCTCGATATCGACACCCTTCGCCCGGATCTGGTTCTGGTTGTAGGACCGCGTCTCGACGCGGGCGATGCCGTAGCCCGAATTGTCGAAGGTGATGGCGTCGCAGTAGGTCTGCACGCCGTTGAAGCACCGCTGCAGGATCTGCGTGACCCCGACGCCCGCGATCGCGCCCTTCAGCTTGATCCAGTAGTAGTCCGTGGTCAGGGTGAACCGCGAGGCCCAGTCCCAGGTCGGCCGCAGGACGAAGCCGCTGGTGAAGGTCTGCGCCACTTCCGGCTTGAGGTCGCGATTGCCGCCGCCGCCGCTGATCAGCGCGCCAACTTGGCCGTTGAACGGGTTGCGGACGCCCTGGGTGGTGGTCTGGCCGCCAAGGGCGAAGAGGTCGCCGATGTCGGGCGCGCGGATATCCCGCGATTGGGTGACGCGGAAGCGGATCGCGTCGTTCACGTCCCAGGTCGCGCCGACCTTGTAGGTCTCCACCACGCCCGAGTACTGATAGTCGGTCCGACGCGCCGCGCCGTTCAACTCCAGCGACTGGGCGAACGCCTCGTCTCGGAGCAGGGGCAGGCCGATTTCCAGATAGACTTCGTTCACGTTGCGCTTGCCGGCGTAGGGCGTGGAGCCCCCGGTGGCGAAGGCGCGGGCGCTGAAGCCCTCATTGGAGGACCGGAAATCCTCCGCCCTGTACTCCCCGCCCACGGCCACCGCCACTGGGCCGGCCCACAGTTCGAAGGGCGTGCCGCCGACGTTGAACGCGACGATGTTTTCCGTGGTCCTCGATACGCTGCGGGTGCCGGGCGAGACGTACTTGATCGCCTCCGGCGAGGGCTGGCCGAAAATGTTGAACGGCACGCAGTTCGGCTCGACAAGCAGGCGGGTCGCGGCGGTCAGGTTCGGGTTGGTGGCGATCGGGCCGCAGGCGGGCTGGCCATTGGCGCCGGTGACCACATAGGTGGAGGCGCCGAAGTTCGGCACATGGAGGGCGTTGGGCCAAGCCCCGATGTTACGCGACCGGCCATGCGAGAAACTCACATCCCAGTCCCAATCGGCGAGCGTTCCCTCCAGACCCGCGGTTGTCTGGATGGTGCGCAGCCTGGCGCGGTTCTGGAAGGCGGTGTTGCCGTCTGCGTTGGCGACCGCCTTCACCGGCACGATGCCGATGGCGAACTGGGTCACGCCGGCCGCCGTCAGCTGGGCGCGCGTAGCCGGGGTGATGTAGGGGTTGGCCGTCTGCACCAGGAAGCTGCCCATGACGCCGTTCGGGATCTGCTGATTGCCCGTCACCGCGTTGCCCGAGACGAAGGACACCATCACGTCGCCGAAGGCCTTGAGGTTGTCGGTGAGGTCGTAGGTGGCGCGGGCCATGGTGGCCGACCGCTTGATCGGCATCGCCAGGTAGAAGGTGCCGAGGGTGGTGTTCCCGATGTTCCCCTTCGAGCCGACCTGCAGGGTGGTCAGCGACTGGCCGGAGGGCGGGCTCCCGTATTGCGTGCCGATCGGGAAGGCGTAGAGCCCGCCGTTGGCGTCGAAGGCCTGCCCGGCCAGGGGGCCGGACGTGATGATTCCGTAGTTGGTGCCCGTGGCCAGGAACTGCACCCCGTTGGTCAGGATGTTCGCTGGGAGGCCCTGGGCGGCACGTTGCGCCGCGTTGGGGGAAACCTGGCCGGGCTCCTTGCGGCCCCACTTCCGCGAATAGATATTCCCGGTGCCCGCCGTCCAGGCGTAGTCGGTCCCGAAAATGAAGGTGCCGCGGCCGCCCCCGAACTTGGTGCCGTAGCTGAGGGACAGGCTGTAACCCTCGTTGTCGCCGGCTTCGGCGATGCTGACCTGGGCGTTGGTGCGGAGACCCTCGAAATTGTCGTTGAGGATGAAGTTGACCACGCCCGCGACGGCGTCAGAGCCGTAGGCCGCGGAGGCGCCGCCGGTCACGATCTCGACCCGCTCGATGAGGTTCGAGGGAATGCGGCTGGTGTCGGCGGTGATCGGACGCCGGCCGTTGACCAGGGTGAGGCTGCGCGCGCCGCCGAGCCCGCGCAGGTTAACCGTCGCGGCCGTGCCGACGCCGCGCTGCCCTTGTGTGGCGCCTGCGGTCAGCTTGAAGGCCGGGATATCATAAAGTGCTTCGATGACCTGGCTTGGGGCCCGATTGGCGATGGAGGCTGCGGAGACCGTCGCGACGGGCGTCGGAGAGGTCAGGCCAGCCGGCAAGCGGGTGCCGGTGACGACCACTTGCTCGATCGCCTCCTGCGCATAGGCGCCGCCGGCCAGCGCCAGCGACATCGCGATCGTGGAAGCCGCGCCGAACAGCGATAGGCCATAGTTAGACTTGGACAATTGACTCCTCCCTAATTTCTTTTTTTGGTTTGGTCATCGGTTACGTGACCGACGCATTGCCTCTTGATTGGACGCCTGCGTCTACCGGAGGGCGCGAAATTGCGTCGACATTTGGACAATTGTGTCCTCGATGCCACACCGGCCCCTCGCGCCGGACGCCTTGGTCCTGGCGCCAGGCGAGCAGCGGGGTCCGAACCCTCGCCCTACGCCTTCACATGCCCCGCGAGCGCCCCGTCCAGCGTGGCGTTGATCAGGTCTTCTCGCCCGACCCATTCAAACGTCGGCCGGGCGGTGAGCAGCGCCACGAGCCCGTGGCACGCCAGCCAGAGTGCTTGGGCGGTGAGGTGGGATCCGCCGAACCGCAGGCGCTCGGCGGCCTTCAATTCCCGCACCACGGCGGCGAATACGTCGTAGCTCTCCCGCGCCAGGGCCGAGACCCCCTCCGGCCAGGGCGTGCCGGCCGTATCCCGCGCGCCATAGACCAGCTGGTAGGCGTTGGGGTGCTCCAGCCCCCAGCGGATGTAGGTTTCCATCATCGCCCGCAGGCGGTCCGCCGGATCCAGCGGCCGGGCGGCGATTTCCCGGTTGCAGTCCAGCACCCGGCGAAGCGTCCGCTCGCAGATCTCCAGCAGGATGCCGCTCTTGTCCTGGAAATGCATGTAGAGCGCGGTGGACGAGACGCCGACCTCGTCGGCGATCTTGCGGATGGTGGCGCCTTCGTAGCCTTCGGCCACGAAGATCCGCTCCGCCGCCTCCAGGATCTCGGCCCGGCGTAGGTGGCCGTCGCCCTTCGCCTTGCGGGCGGATTTGGGCGTCTTGGTCGAAGGGGAGCTCATCGCACCCCACCGCAAAGCGCAATTCCCGCGAGGTGGCAAGGACTTGGACTGGACGGCGCCGGCTGCTTGCGCTTCAAGGCCAGGGTGCTGGATTTGAAGTTCGCTTTCATTAGGGGCGTGCGCCGATGCGAACTTCAAATCCAATAAGCACCCTGGAAACAGATATTTCCCTGGTGTCCTTCTCGATTCCGAAGTTCGTCGGAGCCCTCCACATGCGCGTGCGAACTTCGGAATCGGGACACTAGGCCATGAGCCCGCCCACCGTCGCCGCCGAGCCCGGCCTGATGCGCACCCAAGGCTGGGCCGACTACGCCCTGCTGGACTCAGGGAACGGCCGCAAGCTGGAGCGCTACGGCCCCTATACGGTGGTCCGGCCGGAGCCGCAGTGCCTTTGGACCCCGCGCCTGTCCGCCGAGGCCTGGGAAGCCGCCGACGCGGTGTTCGACCCCGATGGCGAGGAGGACGCCGGCCGATGGCGCTTCCGCGAGCAACCCCGAGAATCCTGGCCGCTGGAATGGGAGGGCATGCGCTTCGCCGGCCGTTTCACCAATTTCCGCCACCTCGGCTTCTTCCCCGAGCAGGCCGCCAACTGGGGCTGGCTGGCGGAGCGGGTGCGGGCCCGGTCGGCGCCCAAGGTGCTCAACCTCTTCGGCTACACCGGCGTCGCCAGCTTGGTGATGGCCGCCCACGGCGCTGAGGTCACCCATGTGGATGCCTCCAAGAAGGCTGTCGCCTGGGCGCGTGAGAACGCCGAGTTGGCGGGACTATCGGATCGCCCCATCCGCTGGATCGTCGAGGACGCCCGCAAATATGTGCAGCGCGAGGTGCGCCGGGGCTCACGCTACGACGGCATCATCCTCGATCCGCCCAAATACGGTCGCGGCCCCACCGGGGAGGTCTGGCAACTGCTGCAGGATTTGCCCGAACTTGCCGGCCTATGCGCCCAACTGCTTTCGGAAAACGCCGCCTTCCTGGTGCTCAACGCCTATGCCGAGCGGATCTCCGGCGCCGCGCTCTCGGGCCTGCTGGCCGAGAAGCTTTCCAGTCGCGGCGGGACCATTGATTGGGGCGAGCTGGCCCTCGCCGAGGACGATGGCGACCGCCAGGTCGGCATGAGCTTCTACGCCCGGTGGTCGGCGTGAGGGCGGTCACCTCCCTGACCAATCCCACCGTCAAGGCGGTCCGCGCCCTGCACATGCGCAAGGAGCGCGACGAGACCGGCCTGTTCGTCGCCGAGGGGCTGAAGACCGTCACCGAGGGCGTCGAGCTCGGTCAGGCGCCCAGGGTGCTGCTGTTCGGACAGGACGCCGCCCACCATCCGTTGCTCCAGCAGGCCGCCGCCGCCACGCGGTCGGTCGGCGGCGAAGTGATCGAGGTCACAAGCGACATCCTCGCCAAGGTTTCCCGCCGCGATAACCCGCAGGCCGTGGTCGGCGTCTTCCGGCAGGTCTTCCGGCCGCTGGCCGAGGTCGAGGCCGGCGCGTCGGCCTGCGTCGTCGCCCTGCACCGGGTCCGCGACCCGGGCAACCTCGGGACCATCGTGCGCACCGCCGACGCGGCGGGCTGCGGCGGGGTGATCCTGGTGGGCGAGTGTTGTGATCCCTACGCGGTGGAGGCGGTCCGGGCGACCATGGGCTCGATCTTCGCCGTGCCGCTGACCAAGGCGTCCGAGGCGGAATTCACCGCCTGGCGGCAGGACTGGAAGGGCTCGATGGTGGGCGCCCTCCTTTCGGCCGAGACCGACCATCGCCGGGCCGAATACCGCAAGCCTACCCTGATCCTGATGGGCAACGAGCAGCAGGGCCTGCCCGAGGACATGGCCGCCCTCTGCGACGTGAACGTGAAGATCCCCATGCGCGGCCGCGCCGACAGCCTCAACCTGTCGGTCGCCACCGGCGTGATGATCTACGCGGCGACGGGCTAGAAGATCCATCCGTCCGGCAGCGCCGACAGCTGCACGCCGGCCAGGGTCAGCTGCGCGCCCGACCCGTAGCCCACCACCACGTCGGCTCCGACCTGGCCCACCCAGTAGGCCTCGCCGTCCAGCACATCGACCCGGTCCCCTTCCCAGGGCCTGAAGTCGGTCACCAGGTCCGCCCCCGCTTCGGCGAAGGTGTGGAAGACATCCGCCCCCGCCCCGCCGGTCAGCGTGTCCGACCCGCGATCGCCCGCGAGCCAGTCATTCCCCTGGCCGCCGCGCACCACGTCGTCGCCCTGCCCGCCGCGCACCACGTCGTTTCCGTCCCCGCCCTCGCAGCTGTCCTGGCCGAGGTTGCCCAGCACCACGTCGTCGCCAGCGCCGCCGTCAAGGCGGTCCTGGTCGCGGCCGCCGACCACCCAGTCGCCGCCCTCCGCGCCGACCACGGTGTCGTCGCCGGCGTTGCCATGGAGGTCGTCGAAACCTGCGTGGCCCATCAGGCTGTCGTTCCCCTCCTGGCCACGAAGCACGTTGTAGCTGGCCGAGGCGACCAGAACGTCGTTGCCGGTGGCCGCCACCGGCTGCGAGGGCTGAGGCGCCGGTTGCGAGGTGGAGAAGGGGGAGTCGTAGCCGGCGAACTTGCTCACATAGTAGGACACCGGCGTGCCGTAGGGGTCGCGGGTGTCGACGCCGCCGCCGGTCTCCAGGAAGCTCTTCAGGTTCCAGACCCCGACCAGGTGCGCGCCGGCCAACAGGCCGGAGACGGTCACGGCGGCGCCGGCCACCCACTGGCCGTCGAACCTCAGCAGGTTCAGCGCCTGCAGGTCGCTGTGGATGTTCTCGAACCAGGCCCCCTGGGACGCGTCCTGGGCGGCGGGCGAGGCCAGGAAGCTGGCCTTGTCCCACACCCCATAGCCGTGCGCCTTCTCGGTCCAGCCGCCCTGGAAGTCGATCGCCCAGGTGGCGTCGCCTTCGTAGAAGCCGATCGCCTTCAGGGCCTCCTCGCCGAACTGGAAGCGGCCCAGGTACCCCACGCTGCTGACGAAGCCGTAGTTGTTCCCGGACTCGTTCTGGCCAAGCGCGCGCAACAGGTCGGAATACGTTCCCGCACTCATCTCGAACCTCTTTGTCTCGATGGCGCCCGCAGGTCTTCGCCCGCGCTCGCGCGTTAAAAGCTCTAGTGTTTTCAGGTCACTGAGCGGCTCGGGCCGCCGACGCACCCATGGCCTGGAGACACGGCCCAAGTGTCCGAAGTGGGGCGAATGGCGGCGCTTAGGTTCCGCGCGGCTTGGCCCGGGCGGTCGGCGCGGCGCTGGCCGGATCCTCGGGCCAGACGTGCTTGGGATAGCGACCGCGCATGTCGGCCCTGACGTCCTTCCAGCTCCCTTTCCAGAACCCCGGCAGGTCCTTGGTGGTCTGGATCGGCCGGTGGGCCGGCGACAGCAGGGCCAGGGTCAGCGGAACGCCGGCCGCCGTCGGGTGCTCGGCAAGCCCGAACACCTCCTGCACCCGCACTTCGACCCGCGGCCCGCCCTCGGCGGCGTAGTCGACGGCGAAGGCGTTGCCGGTGGGCGCCGTCCAGCGAGCGGGGGCCTCGGCCTCGACGCGCCGCTGCTGGTCCCAGGGCACGAGGCTCCGCAACGCCCCGTCCAGCGCGTCGGCCTTCAGATCGGCCAGCCGACGCACGCCAGACAATAGCGGCGCCAGCCACTCGTCGAGCCGGGCCAGCAGCGCCGCGTCGGACAGGTCGATCCCCAGGAACCCCGTCCGCGCCCGGAAACTCGCCGCCGCCTCGCCCCACGGCAGGATCGCGACCCCCTCGCGCCGCACCCGCGCCGCCAGCGCCTCGGCCACCAGCGCCGGATCGGGATTGTCGTTCACCCGCTCGCGCAGGGTCAACCGCCCCAGCCGCGTCAGGGTCTTGGCGCGCAACCGGCCGGCGCCGCTCTCCTCCAGCCGGGTTTCGGTCTCCAATTGGCCCGCGAAGGCCGTCTCCAATTCAACCTCGTCCAGCGCCGCCGCCGTGAGGATCCGGTCGCGCCGGTCCCCGCCGCCCAGCTCGGCGATGGCCAGCCACGGTTCCCGCGCCAGGGGATCGGTCGGCTCCACGAACGCGCCCCGCCCGGTCACCAGCTGGAACTCCCCCTGCCCGCCCCGCGCCTTCGCCACCCGTTCCGGATAGGCGTAGGCCAGCAGCAACCCGTCGGAGAGCGGCTCGCCCTTGCCCTGTCGGCCGGCCATCCGCGCCCACCGCTCGGCCAGGTCCCGGGCGTCCCGCGCCCTGGGCGAGCGGTCCCGCTCCAGCCCCTCCAGCCGATGGGTGAGGCCGACGTCGCGTCCGCCCAGCCCCCGCTCGGTAACCAGCACTGCGATCCGCGCCGCGCGGAGCCCCTGGCCGTGCTCGGCGGCCCGCAGCACCATGTGCGCCAGCCGCGGCGCCAGCGGCATCTCCGCCAGCGCCCGCCCGTGGTCGGTCAGCACGCCTTCGCCATCCAGGGCTTCGAGCCGCACCAGCAGGCTGCGGGCCTCGGCGAAGGCCGCCGGCGGCGGCGGGTCGAGGAAGGCCATCTCGCCCACGTCCTTCGCCCCCCAGCGGGCCAGGTCCAGCGCCAGGCCCGAGAGGTCGGCGTCGAGGATCTCCGGGTCCGCATAGGCCGGCAGGCTGCGGGTCTCCGGCTCGTCCCACAGGCGGTAGCAGACGCCCGGCTCGGTGCGTCCCGCCCGTCCCCGACGCTGGTCCGCGGCCGCCCGGCTGACCCGCACGGTGGCCAGCCGCGTCAGACCGCTGGCCGGCTCGTAGCGCGGCACGCGCGCCAGGCCGCAGTCCACCACCACCCGCACGCTCTGGATGGTCAGGCTGGTCTCGGCGATCGAGGTGGCCAGCACCACCTTGCGCCGGCCCGGCGCCGCCGGCTCGATGGCCCGGTCCTGCTCCCTGGGGTCGAGGGCCCCATAGAGGGGTGCGATGTCCACGTCCGGCCGCCGCAGCCGCTCCGCCAGCCGCTCGGCGGTCCGCCGGATCTCGCCCTGCCCGGGCAGGAACACCAGCAGGCTCCCGGTCTCCTCCGCCAACGCCCGCTCCACGGCTCGCACGGCGCCATCCTCGACCCGCTCCTCGCGGCCCAGGTAGCGGGTCTCCACCGGGAACATCCGCCCCTGGCTCTCGATCACCGGCGCGTCGTCCAGCAGGCGACCGACGGCCGCCCCATCCAGCGTCGCCGACATGACCAGCAGCCGCAGGTCCTCGCGGATCAGGCGCTGGGCGTCCTGCGCCAGGGCCAGGCCCAGGTCCGCATCCAGGCTGCGTTCGTGGAATTCGTCGAAGATCACGCAGGCCACGCCTGCCAGCTCCGGGTCGCCCAGGATCATCCGGCTGAAGACGCCCTCGGTGACCACCTCGATCCGCGTCCGGGCCGAGACCTTCGACTGCATCCGCACCCGGAAGCCCACGGTCTCGCCGACCGGCTCGCCCAGGGTGGCCGCCATCCGCGCCGCCGCGGCGCGCGCGGCCAGCCGCCGGGGCTCCAGGACGATGATCCGGCCGCCGCCCGCCCAGGGCTCGCCCATCAGCTCCAGCGGCACGACGGTGGTCTTCCCCGCGCCGGGCGGCGCCACCAGCACCGCCGAGGTCCGCACCGCCAGCGCCGCCTTTAATTGCGGCAGAGAGTCGTGGACCGGGAGCATTCAGCGCCTCTAGCCCGGCCTGGAAGCGCCGGCCAGCCTTGCCGCTTGACCGGACGGCGCCACGCAAGCCACGGTCGCCATCCTAGAGTGCTCATCGCGGCCGGGGGGTCGCACCGGAGGGACTATGTGGCGTGTTAAGTCGCTGGACGCGATCCTGCTGACCGCCGAGAAGAAATCGCTGCACCGGTCCCTGGGGGCCTTCCAGCTCACCATGCTGGGCATCGGCGCCATCATCGGCACCGGCATCTTCGTCCTGACCGCCGAGGCGGCTCAGAAGGCGGGCCCCGGCATGCTGCTCAGCTTCGTCATCGCCGGCTTCGTCTGCGCGGTCGCGGCGCTCTGCTACGCCGAGATGAGCTCCATGGTCCCGGTCTCCGGCTCCGCCTACACCTACAGCTACGCGGTGATGGGCGAGATGATCGCCTGGATGGTCGGCTGGGCCTTGATCCTCGAATACGCGGTGGCCGCCGGGGCCGTCTCGGTCGGCTGGTCGGGCTACGTGGTCGGGCTGATCGAGAACGCCTTCGCCCTGGACATTCCCAACACCCTTGTACGCGGACCGATGGATGGCGGGCTGGTCAACCTGCCGGCCGCTGGCATCGCGCTCCTGGTCACCTGCCTTCTGGTGGTTGGCACGCGGGAGTCGGCGACGGTGAACGCCTTCCTGGTGGTGGTGAAGGTCGTGGCCCTCACCGCCTTCGTCATCCTCGCGGTGCCGGCGATGAACATGGACAACTTCGACCCCTTCATGCCCCTGGGCTTCGGCGGGGTCTCGGCGGCGGCGGCCTCGATCTTCTTCGCCTATGTGGGCTTCGACGCGGTCTCGACGGCGGCCGAGGAGACCAAGAACCCGCAGCGGAACATGCCTATCGGCCTGATCGGCTCGCTCGGCATCTGCACCATCTTCTACCTGCTGGTGGCCAGCGGCGTGATCGGCACCGTCGGCGCCCAGCCGGTGATGGACGCCGCCGGCCTGGGCCTGCGCCCCGGTAGCGCCGAGCTCACCGCCGCCTGCGAAACCGTCGGCGCCACCCACGTCGTCTGTTCCAAGGAAGCCCTGGCCTGGACCCTGCGCGAGATCGGCTGGCCCCAGGTCGGCAACCTGCTCGGCCTCGCCGCGGGTCTCGCCCTGCCGTCGGTCATCCTGATGATGATGTTCGGCCAGACCCGGATCTTCTTCGTCATGAGCCGAGACGGCCTGCTTCCCGGCGTGCTCTCCAAAGTCCACCCGAAGTTCCACACCCCGCACGTCATCACCATCATCACCGGCGTGGCGGTGGCCGCCTTCTCGGCCTTCTTCCCAGTGGGCGTGCTGGCGGACATCTCCAACTCCGGGACGCTGTTCGCCTTCGCCATGGTGGCGGTGGCCGTGGTGGTGCTGCGTCGCACCGACCCGAGCCGCAAGCGCCCGTTCCGCACGCCTGCCGTGCTGGTGGTGGCGCCGCTCGCCGCCATCGGCTGCGTCTATCTGTTCTTCAGCCTCTCCGCGGAGACCAAGCTGATGTTCCTGGCCTGGGCCGCCATCGGCCTGGTGGTCTATTTCCTCTACGGCTACCGCAACAGCCACGTGGCCCGCGGCTCGGTCGAGACCCACGAGCTGGACAGCGACGCGCCGCCCGGTCCGGTCCCGCCCATACCGGGCGCCTAGATCACGACAAAGGCCCGGGGCGACCCGGGCCTTTTCTTATCGGCTCTGAAACACGATCATAGGGGGACATGGACGCTCCCACCCCCGACGGCCCGCCGATCCGCGCGATGATCGCGCCGGTGACTCCGCTGCAACAGAACTGCACGATCCTTTGGTGCGCCCGGACCAACAAGGCCGCGGTCATCGATCCGGGCGGCGAGATCCCCCGCATCCTCCAGGCCATCGCCGAGCAGGGCCTGACGCTGGAGAAGATCTGGGTCACCCACGGGCATCTCGATCACTGCGGCGGCGCGGCCGCCCTCAGGGACGCCACCGGCGTTCCCATCGAAGGCCCCCACCCCGACGACGCCTTCTGGATCGACGACCTGGAGGCCGCCGGCGCCCGCTGGGGCGTGCCGGGCTCGCGCACCTTCCAGCCCGACCGCTGGCTGGCCGACGGCGACAAGGTCACCCTGGGCGAAACCCAGTTCGAGGTATTCCACTGTCCAGGCCACACGCCGGGCCACGTGGTCTTCTTCCATCGTGAGATGCGCCTGGCGCAGGTCGGGGACGTCCTGTTCCAGGGCTCGGTCGGCCGCACGGACTTCCCGCGGGGCAGCTTCCCCCAACTCGTGGAATCCATCACCACCCGCCTCTGGCCGCTCGGCGACGACGTCCGTTTCGTGCCCGGACACGGGCCGATGTCCACCTTCGGTCAGGAGCGCCGGACCAACCCCTTCGTGGCCGACGCGGTGCTGGCTTCGGGACAGTTGGAGCCTCCTCCGGCGGCGGGACCGGCATGAGGCCCGCATTACAGAATCGAAATCCCTTCGTTACCGGCGAGCCCGATCCTGTGACGTATGGAGCTCGTGGCTGAAATGCCCGCGACGAGCGCCCGCATCCTGATGGTGGACGACGACCCCGGTATCCGGGACGTGGTCTCCGACTTCCTGGGCCAGCATGGCTACAGGGTCGAGACCGCCGCCGACGCCCAGGAGATGGAGCGGGTGCTTGAGCGCGGGCCCGTCGATCTTATCGTCCTGGATGTCATGCTTCCGGGTGAGGATGGCCTTGCCATCTGTCGTCGGCTGACGTCCGGGGAATCCGGACCTTCGATCATCATGCTTTCGGCCATGGGCGGGGAAACCGACCGCATCGTTGGCCTTGAGCTGGGGGCCGACGACTATCTGGCCAAGCCCTGCAATCCGCGCGAGCTGCTGGCCCGGGTCCGCGCGGTCTTGCGCCGGGCCGAGCTGCGGCCGGCCGCCGGCTCCCTGGGCGCCGGCTGCGAGTTCGCCGGCTGGCGGCTGGATCTGTTGCGCCGGGAGCTGCGCTCCCCCGAGGACGTGGTGGTCAACCTCTCCTCCGGCGAATTCTCACTGCTTCGCGCCTTCGTGGAACGGCCCCAGCGCGTGCTGACCCGCGACCAGCTGCTCGAATTCGCCCGCGGTCCGGACTCCGAAGCCTTCGACCGCGCAATCGACGTGCAGATCAGCCGCCTGCGCCGTAAGCTGGACGACAGCGGCCAGGGCCACGACCTGATCCGCACGATCCGCAACGAGGGCTACATGTTCACCGCCAAGGTGAAACGCACATGATCTCGCGGGCCTCCGGCTCCCTGTTCGTGCGGCTGCTGGCCTTCGCGGCCATCACCCTGATCGGGGCCCAGGTCATCAGCCTCGTGCTGCTGTTCAAGGTGCCGGCGCCCACCCCGGATTTCTATCGGCTGGGGGTGATCGCCCAGACCTATCGCGGCCAGCCGCCGTCCTTCGCCGAGGAAGGCCCCCTTGAGGTCGTCACCCGCGACCATCCGCCGGGGCCCGCCAAGACCAGCCTCCGCACCGGCCTGATCCGCGCCCAACTGGCGGGGGATCTCGGCGTGCCGGTGGATGACGTGGTCATCGCCGGTTCGCGCGGCCCCTTGTCCGACAATCGGGTCGCCCGCACGCTCGACGATCGCATCCAGCGCAGCGGCGGTCGGGACGCCGAGCACATCCTGGTGGAGCCGTTCGAGGTCGGGGTGCGCCAGGCCGACGGCCAGTGGCGGATCGTCCGCACCACGGGCTTCCTGATGACTCCCTGGCAGCAATGGATGCTGATGTGGTTCGGGGTGACCATCCTGGTGATGGTGCCGCTGGCCTACATCTTCGCCAGCCGGCTGTCGGCGCCGATCCGCCTGTTCGCCAAGGCCGCCGAGCGGCTGGGACGCGACCCGCGGGCGCCCGCCGTGACCCTCCCCGACCGCGGCGCCAGCGAGATCGCGGTGGCCGCCACCGCCTTCAACCAGATGCAGGAGCGCCTGCGCCGCTACGTCGAGGACCGCACGGCCATGGTCGGCGCCATCGCCCACGATATGCGCACCCCGCTCACCCGCCTGCGCTTCCGTATCGAGGGCCTTCCCGAGGACCAGCGGAACAGGATCGCCGCCGACCTCGACCAGATGGAAGAGATGATCACCGCCACCCTGGCCTTCGTGCGCGATTCCACCGAGCGCCAGGCCCGCACGCCGCTGGAGCTCTCGTCGCTGCTGGAAAGCCTTTGCGACGAGATGGCCGAGACCGGCGCCCAGACCACCGTCCTCGCCGGCGACAAGGTGATCCTCGAAGGTGATCCCATGGCCCTGCGGCGGCTGTTCTCCAACCTTCTGGAAAACGCCGTGAAGTTCGGCCGCACGGCCAGCGCGCGGGTCTATCGGGAAGGCGCCCACGCCGTCGTCGAGATCGAGGACGAGGGTCCGGGCATTCCCACCGAGGACGCCGAGCGGGTGTTCGAGCCCTTTTATCGCCGCGAGCCCTCCCGCAGTCGCAAGACCGGCGGCATCGGCCTCGGCCTGGCGGTGGTGCGTTCCATCGCCCGCGGCCACGGCGGTGACGTGTTCTTGATCAACCGCGCCGCGGGCGGCCTGACGGCGCGCGTTCAACTCCCGTTGTAGGGGGTTCCACGGCCCGCTCGGGGCCCCGAGCGACACCCCTGCCGGACCCCCAGCTAGGCCGTGGTCGCGAATAGTTCGCAAGGCCTGCAACCTCTGCTGCTCTTCGTTGGTTAGCCTGACCGCAACCAAGAGACGCACCCGCGCCGCATAAAGGCCTTCAAGGTCAGTAAGTTGGGATCGGGGCGTGTCCAAAGACCGAGGAGTGTAGCGTTATGCCCACCATGGACACCGGCAAACCCCGAGCCCGCCGCGGGTTCGCGGCCATGAACCCCGAACGTCGTCGCGAGATCGCCCGCAAGGGCGGCGCCAGCGTTCCCAGCGAGAAACGTAGCTTCGCCAAGGATCGCGATCTCGCCGCTTCCGCAGGCCGTAAGGGTGGCGAAGCCTCCCGCGGCGGCGGCCGCACCCGCACCCGCCAGAGCTAGCCCCGACCTGAAGGCCTGAGCCCGCCGCTGACTGCGGCGGGCTTTCGGCTGTCCGCGACTTTTTCCATCCTCGGACTGTTGATTTGCCGCGCGTCCCAGCCAGGGCGCGCGGCAACGTCGTCTTGGGGCCGAAGTTCCCGAAAAATCATAGGCTTTTCCCCCGATGGGTTCCCGGAACAGAAGCCCGGGGGAGGCGTTCAGCCGGCCAAGACAAGCCGGACCCACTCGGGGCCCAAGAGGACAGCATGAGTTCGATGTCCAGTTGGCGGGATGACGTCGTTGGGATGATCCCTGCCCTACGAGCCTTCGCCTGGTCGCTCAGCCATAATGGCTCGGACGCCGACGACCTCGTCCAAGACACGCTGATCAAGGCGTGGAGCAACCGCGAGAAGTTCGAGCCCGGCACCAACCTGCGGGCCTGGCTGTTCACGATCCTGCGCAACACCTACTACACCAACGTCCTTCGCCGCCGCCGTGAGGTGCGTGACGAGAACGGCGACTATGCCGGCTCGCTGCGCTCGCCGCCGACCCAGGACTGGTCGCTGGCCATGCGCTCGCTACAGGCGGCCTTGCAGCAGCTTCCGGCGGAACATCGCGAGGCCCTCATCCTGGTCGGCGCGGCGGGCCTCTCCTACGAGGAAGCCGCCGAGATCTGTGGCTGCGCGCTGGGCACCATCAAGAGCCGCGTGAACCGGGCCCGCACCCGCCTGCTGAAGATCATGGATGCGAACGACGCCAACGACGTCATGGCGCTCGATAACGTCGCGGCCATGGGCCAGGCCTAGCCGCCACCGGCTAGTGCCGCCGCGGGTCCGTCGTCCTGACGCCTTCGCCTTCGAGCTGATCGACCACGCGCCGTAGGTGCTCGGGCAGGCGCCGGGTCTCCAGCCTCTGGAACATCGCCTTCAGGGCGGTATCGACCGGTTTGGGGGGCTTGGTCATCCGTCCAATGTGCCGCCGCCGCGTCCCCTTACAACCGGGCTGCGACGCCGGGTCGCGAATCCCTCGCCCGCCTCCAAGGGGAATCGATGGGCCAGGGCGACAATTCGCCACAGTGACGCTTTTCAGGGCGATTCGAAGGGCGTATAAGCCTGCCCCATGTCCATCAGAAGCTTCACGCAGGACCTGACGGGTTCCAACGAGAGCCTCGAAGACCTCCTGTCCCGCCTGCGGCTCCAGCTCAGCCGGCCAATGGCGCTCAAGGGCCGCGACCTGCCCCCGGATTTCGGCCATTTCGTCACTTCCCGCCGCCCGACCGGCGGCATGGGTGGGGCCGAAGCGCCGATGACCCCCGACAGACCTCCGGTCGATTGCCACGCGCCCTGCTGAGCCGTCGGCTCAGTTAAGCCGGAAATCCGAGGCGGCCACGCACGTGGCCTTGCCCTGCCTGGAGGTCACGGTCGCCGGCTTGCCGTCTCCCGGCTCGAAGAACCACTCTCCCCTGGGCGTCACCACCCGCACGAGCCCCGGGCTGGTGAACTGGCACGCCAGGTGGGAGCCGAGCCAGCGCTGGACCACGCCGCACTGCACGTGGCCGAACTGCCGATAGAAGCTGTCCTCGTAGACGGTCATCTTATGCGCCGGCCGCCGCACCCGCGCCTCGTATTCCGCCTTGCCGAGCGACCGGCAGGGCGGGCCGCCGGCCTCCGTCTCCCCGGCGAGGCGCCGCCTCAGGTCGTCGCCGGCCATCATCCACCCCGCGAGCCCCACGGCCGGCAGGAGCGCCAGGCCCAGCACGATCCACTGCACGGGGCTCAACCCCGAGCGCCGGCGAACGCCATGGTTTGTGGTTCGCGGCATCTGGCCCCGCTCGAAACTTACGTTCGTAATGTTACAGCGCCGGCCCTAGGGCAATCGCCTCACGCTGCGGCCTTGGCCTTTTTCGCGAGGTTCGAAAACCGCAGAACCCCGTCTTCCAGCTTGTCGAACCGCATGGACATCACGTCCCGGACATAGCTCTGGTGCATCCGCCACGGCGGCTTCGACCCCTGCTTTGGCAGCCGCTCCAGGGCGCGCACCACATAGCCGGAGGTGAAGTTCACCCAGGGCCGCGGCTCTACGGTCGGGTCCGTATTCACCGGCGTCGCCTGCCGCAGGCCCGTCGCCGCCATGTGATTGAGGATCCGGCAGACGAACGCGCAGGTGAGGTCCGCCTTCAGCGTCCAGGAGGCGTTGGTGTAGCCGAAGGCCAGGGCCATGTTGGGCACGCCCTCGAACATCATCGCCTTGTAGGCCAGGGTCCGGCCGGCCTCGACCTTGCGCCCGTCCACCCAGACCTCGATCCCGTTCCAGACCACCAGCTCCAGCCCCGTGGCGGTGACGACCAGGTCGGCGGGAAGCTCCCGGCCGGACGCCAGCCGCACGCCGGTCCCGGTGAAGGCCACGACCTGGTCGGTGACCACCGAGGCTCTGCCCGAACGCACCGCCTTGAACAGGTCGCCGTCCGGCACCAGGCACAGCCGCTGGTCCCAGGGATCGTACCGGGGCGTGAAATGGGTCGCGACGTCGTAGTCCCGCCCCAGCGCCCGCCGCACCCGACGGATCAGCCCCCGCCGCACCCGGCCGGGCTGGCGCTTCGCCAGCCGGAAGAACGTGGCCACCAGCAGCACATTGCGCCAGCGGATGAACTGGTAGGCCGCCATCGCCGGCAAGACCCGCCGCAGGGCGTTGGCCAGCCGGTCCTTCGACGGCCGGGCCACCATATAGGTGGGCGAGCGCTGCAGCATGGTGACGTGAGCCGCCGCCTTGGCCATCTCGGGGACCAGCGTCACCGCCGTCGCCCCGGAGCCGATCACCACCACCTGCTGGCCCGAATAGTCGTAGCCCTCGTCCCAGGCCTGCGGGTGGATCACCCGGCCCTGGAACCGCTCGCGCCCGGGCAGGTCCGGCTGGTGCCCGCCGCCATAGGAATAATAGCCGCCGCACAGGAACAGGAAGGCGCAGGTGAAGCGAAGGGTCTCACCCTCGTGCTCGGCCTCCACCGTCCAGCGGGCCTCGGCGGTGGACCAGTCGGCCCGGGTCACCCGGTGTCCGAACCGGACCTTCCGGTCGATCCCATGCTCGGCTGCGGTCCCGCGCACATAGTCCAGGATCGAGGCGCCGTCGGCGATGGTCTTGTCGCCCGCCCACGGCTTGAAGGCGTATCCCAGGGTGTACATGTCGCTGTCTGAGCGGATGCCGGGATAGCGGAAGATGTCCCACGTCCCGCCGATCGCCTGGCGGTTCTCCAGGATCACATAGGAGCGGTCCGGGCAGCGGGTCTGCAGATGGTATCCGGCGCCGATCCCCGAGAGGCCGGCCCCAACGATCACGACGTCGAAATGCTCGCAGGCCATGGCCGGCGGAATAACTTATCGCCGATCAGTTTGCCAGCCGGGTCAGGCGGGCTTGGCCGGCTTGCGGGCTTTGCGGCGCCGGGCGGGCCTGCGCGACGACATCACCGCCGCCGCATGCTTGGCGATCCGCCCGTGCGTCTCGGCCGTCTGGGCGCAACGGGCCTGCAGGATCTCCAGCTCCTTGTCGGTGAGCTTCTCGATGCCGATGAACATGTCCTCGGCGTCGGAGGTGAGGATCAGTTCGTCGAGCTTGGTCTGGATCGCCTTGCCGTCCCGGTTCTGGGTGTTCTGGATCAGGAACACCATCAGGAAGGTGACGATGGTCGTCCCGGTGTTGATGATCAGCTGCCAGGTCTCGGAAAAGCCGAACAGCGGCCCGGTCAACGCCCACAACAGGATGGCCAGCACGCAGACGCCGAACGCCGCGGGGCTTCCGGAAATCCGTGCGACACGGCCCGCGAAATCGGAAAAGACGCGATTAAGGTCCATAGGCGGCTGAACGTCCCACTGAAGCTCCGGCTCCGGCGCTTTCCTATCCTTAGATAGTCACAGGAACAGCCGGCGGTCCCACTCATTCTAGGTCGGTCGGATGGGAAGCAGGAGGGCTACCAGAATGGCGCCTCCCGACCACAGCGTCGAGATCTTCGTCCCGCTGGTGGCGGCCGCCGACCCGGCTTATCTGCGCGCCCTGGAGCAGGAATTGCTGGACCGCTTCGGCGGGGTGACCAGCTTCGCCCGCGCTCCCGCCCAGGGCCGCTGGACGGACGGCGGAACCGCCGAGACCGATGAGCTGATCATTTTCCAGGTGATGACCGCCGGCCTCGACCGGCCGTGGTGGGCCGCCCTGCGCGCTCGGCTGGAGCGCGACCTGGAACAGAAAGAAGTTCTGATCCGGGCTCAGCCGGTCGAGCGGCTGTAGCCCTACCGATCGGCTGGAATGGCGATCGGCGCGGCAAATAAATGCCCAGCGCCCACCTCGCGCCGGATTCCGGCAATGATGCGGCCCGAGTCCTTTGAAAGCCGCACGAGGGGCCCGCCGAAGGCCCTAGATTCTCCGAAAGCGCAACCGGCCCCGTGATATTGTCAAGTTAATGGAAGATGAAATCTGGAAGCCATCCAGGTACTCATCCGGGCGGCAGTGAGTTCAATCACGATCACTAATAACTACATATAGTATAAAAAAATAAACCGGGAGGAAGAGTGGGCGCCGGTCATCGGGGGATGTTATGGCCTATTCTTCAGGAAGTGAGCCCAAAGATTTCGGGCTGAGAACGGACACGCCCGCCGCAGGAAGGGCGCTCGCGACACCTACGGCCGCCCCGCCGGCCCCCCGGCCGCATCTACACGCCGCTGCCCCGCAAGGCTGCGAGAACTGATCCCCATTACTTATTAGAGGTGCTGAAGTGGCTCAAGACATCAGTCGTAAGGCGTTCTTTCAACTTGGAGCGGGGCTCGCCGCGGCCGTGGCGGCCCCCCGCCCCGTCTGTCCGCCGTCAGCGCCAATGAGACAGATTCAGGGTTCCAGCTAGCGGAGGGTTTTGGTCTCATCGCAGTGACGTAGGAACGAAGATGAGATCAAAACCCTTGCCCTCGAAGGCGACCCCCGGCGAGCGGGTGGTGAAGGATATCCGG
>CANJRI010000011.1 GCA_947476555.1 Caulobacteraceae bacterium | reverse complement strand
TGGCCGATCAGGGCGGTGGTGGTGGATTTGCCGTTGGTGCCGGTGATGGCGACGATCCTCGGCCGCTTGTGCTCAGGCGCGGCGTTCACCGTGCGGGCGAACAGCTCCACGTCGCCGACGATCTCCACCCCGGCCTCGCGCGCCCGCTCGACGGTCCAGTGCGGGGCCGGATGGGTGAGCGGCACGCCCGGCGACAGCATCAGGGCGGCGAAGCCGCTCCAGTCGGCGCGGGAAAGGTCGGTGAGCGCAAAGCCCTCGGCCTCGGCGGCCTCACGGCCGGCCGGCCGGTCATCCCAGAGCGCGACCTGCGCGCCACCGGCCACGAGGGCGCGCGCCGCCGCCAGGCCCGTGCGGGCCAGGCCGAATACGGCGACCGTCTTCCCCTCGAAGCCGCGGACCGGGATCATGGCGTTGCGCTTGCCCTCCTTACCGCAGCTTCAGGGTGGCGAGGCCCATCAGGGCCAGCATGATCGAGACGATCCAGAACCGGATCACGACGGTCGATTCCGACCAGCCGAGCTTCTCGAAATGGTGGTGGATCGGGGCCATCAGGAATATCCGCCGGCCGGTCTTCTTGAACCACGCCACCTGGATCACCACCGACAGCAACTCGGCCACGAACAGGCCGCCGATGATCGCCAGCACGATCTCGTGGCGGGTGGACACGGCGATGGCGCCCACCGCCCCGCCCAGGGCCAGGGCACCGGTGTCGCCCATGAAGATCTTGGCGGGGGGGGCGTTGTACCAAAGGAAGCCCAGGCCCGAGCCGATCAGCGCCCCGCAGAAGATGGCGATCTCGCCGACCCCGGGCACGAAGTGGACCTGCAGGTAGTTCGAGAACACGTAGTTGCCGACCAGGTAGGCGATCACCCCGTAGGCGGCGCCGGCGATCATCACCGGCACCGTGGCCAGGCCGTCGAGCCCGTCGGTGAAGTTCACCGCGTTGGCGGCGCCAACGATGATGAAGGCCCCGAACAGCAGGTAGAACCAGTTCAGGTCCAGGAAGACCTGCTTGAACACCGGGAAGGTCACCGAGGTCAGTAGCTCGGGGCTCTCCGGCGGCTTCTGGGCGAACAGGATGATCAGGCTCACCGCGGCCATGGCGATCAGCGCTTCCAGCACCAGCCGCAGACTGCTGGAGATGCCGGCCGTGGTCTGTTTGGTGACCTTGGCGTAGTCGTCGAGGAAGCCCAGCAGGCCATAGCCCGCCGTGACGATCACCACCGCCCAGACATAGACGTTGGAAAGGTCTGCCCAGAGCAGGGTCCCGCCTAGCAGTCCCGCCAGGATCATCACCCCGCCCATGGTCGGCGTGCCGGCCTTCTCGATGATGTGGCGCTCGATGCCCTCGGCGCGGATCGGCTGGCCCTTGCCCTGTTTGGCCTTCATCCAGCGGATGAAGCGCGAGCCCATGGCGACCACGATGAGCTGGGCGGTGAACAGCGCCATGCCCGTGCGGAAGGTCTGGTACTTTAGGAGGTTGAGGACCGGGACGTATTCCGACGCGCCGAACTGCTGGTAGAGCCAATAGAACATCAGGCCGCCTCCCCCGAATCCGGGCCGGCAGCGGCCAGGGCCGACGCCACCGCGCCCGCCTTCGATCCGTTGGACCCTTTCACCATCACCACATCGCCAGGCTCTACGGCCCGGACGAGCTGAGGCGCGAGCGCCTCAGCGGTTTTGGCGTACGCCCCCCGCCGAGTCGGAGGAAGGGCGTCCCACAGCGATTTCATCAGTGGACCGGCGCAGAAGACGAGGTCGATCGACGCACCCTCCAGCGGCTCGGCGAGTCCGGCGTGGAAGCCCTCGGCGTCCGCGCCCAGCTCCAGCATGTCGGTCAGGGCCACGATCCGCCGGCCCTCGACCTTGCGCGCGCCCAGGGTGACGATGGCGGAGGCCATGGAGATCGGGTTGGCGTTGTAGCTCTCGTCGATCAGGGTGAAGTCGCCCGCGCCCTTGCGGATGGTCTTTTCCGCCCCCCGGCCTTCCAGCGGCTCGAAGGCGCCCAGCGCCGCCAGGCCGTCCGATAGCCCGACGTCCAGCGCCTCCAGCATCAGCAGCACCGCCATACTGTTCAGGCCCCAGTGGGGGCCGGTCTGCAGGATCGGGAAATCAAGCGCCTTGCCGTGCAGCCGGGCCTGGATCACGGCGTGGCCGCCGCCGGCCCGGAAATCGATCAGCCGCGCGTCGCAATCCTCGCCGGTCCCAAAGGTCCGCACCTCGGCGCCGGCCTTGCGGGCCTCGGCCTGCAGCAGGTCGAACCAGACGTTGTCGGCGTTCAGCACCGCCACCCCGCCCGGCTCCAGCCCCTCGAAAACCTCGGCCTTGGCGCGCGCCACGCCGGTTTCGCCGTCCGGGAAATTCTCGGTGTGGACGGGTCCGACGGTCGTCACCACCGCCGCGTGCGGACGCACCATCTTCGCCAGCGGCCGGATCTCGTCGGCGTGGTTCATGCCGATCTCGAAAACCGCGCGCTCGGTGTCCCTCGGCATCCGCGCCAGGGTCAGCGGCACGCCGATGTGGTTGTTGTAGGATTTCACCGACGAATGGGCCCGGCCGGCGAGCTTGAGCCCCACCATCACCGCCTGGGTGACGCTGGTCTTGCCCACCGAGCCCGTGACGGCCCCACGCTTGGCCGAGGGGGCGCGGTCGCGGGCAGCCACGCCCAACTGCTCCAGGGCCTTGAAGGTGTCCGGCGCCATCACCGCTGGCCCCTCGACCGGCTGGCTGGCCAGGACGCCGGCGGCGCCCTTGGCCCGCGCCTGCGCCACGAAGCCGTGGCCGTCCCGGGCGCCGGCCAGCGCCACGAACAGGTCGCCAGGCTCAAGGCTGCGGGTGTCGATCGAGACGCCGGTCGCCGCGAACGTCGCCGTGGCCTGGCCGCCGACGGCGCGGGCGATCTCGTCTGCGGTCCATAGCGGCTCAGCCATGGACCAGCTCCAGGGCCTGCACGGTCTCGACCACGTCATCGAAGGGATGGGTGACGCCGGCGATGGTCTGGCCCTGCTCGTGGCCCTTGCCGGCCACCACCAGGATGTCGCCCTCCGACAGCAGCGCCGCCGCCGCGCGGATCGCCTCGCGCCGGTCACCGATCTCCCTGGCGCCCTTCGCGCCGGCCAGCACCTCGGCGCGGATCGCCGCGGGCTCCTCGGAGCGGGGATTGTCGTCGGTGACGATCGCCAGGTCCGCCAGCTCGGCGGCGATGCGGCCCATGATCGGCCGCTTGGTCCGGTCCCGGTCGCCGCCGGCCCCGAACACCACCAGCAGCCTGCCGCTCGCATGCGGCCGCAGCGCCTTCAGCACCGTCTCCAGGCCGTCGGGAGTATGGGCGTAGTCCACATAGGCCTCGCCGCCGCGCGGTCCCGCGCCCACCCGTTGCAGCCGGCCCGGCGCGCCCTGCAGCGCCTCCAGCCCGGCGAAGGCTTCCTCCGCGGACAGCCCCGCCGCCATGCAGAGGCCCGCCGCCACCAGGGCGTTGGACGCCTGGAAGGCTCCGGCCAACGGCAGGCGGACATCGTAGCTCTGTCCCGCCACCGCGAGGCTCAGGCGCTGGCCCTCGGGCAGCAGCGAACGCGCCACGAGGCGCAGTCCCTGCCCGCCCTCGCCGACGCTGACCACACTCTGGCCGGCGATGACGGCCGCCGCCGCGAACGCGGGGAAGGCCTCCGAGTCCGCGTTCAGCACCGCCGTCCCGCCGCGCGGCAACAGGGTGGTGAAGAGGCGCAGCTTGGCGTCCCGGTAGGACTCCATGGTCCCGTGGTAGTCCAGGTGGTCCTGGGTGAGGTTCAGGAAACCCGCAGCCTTCAGCGCCACGCCGTCCAGCCGGCGCTGGTCGACGCCGTGCGAGGAAGCCTCCATGGCGAAGTGCGTGACGCCCATGCCGGCGATCCGGGCCAGCAACTCGGCGACGTCGGCGGCGTCGGGCGTGGTCAGGCCGGCCGGGGTCAGCTGCTCGTCCGTGCCGTCGGGGCGCGAGACGGTGACGCCCAGCGTGCCCATGCTGGCCGAGGTCCGCCCGGCCTTGGCGAACATCTGGCGGGAGAAATTGGCGACGCTGGTCTTGCCGTTGGTGCCGGTGACCGCCACGCAGGTTTGCGGCTGGCTTCCCCAGAAAGCGGCGGCGGCCAGGGCGTAGGCCCGGCGGGGATCCTTGGAAACGATGGTCGGCGCGGAGAGGCCGAGGTCCCGGTCGGCGATCACCGCCGCCGCGCCCGCCTGCACCGCGCCCGCCGCGAAGCTGGCTCCGTCCGCCTTGGTCCCGGGCAGGGCGGCGAACAGGAAGCCGGCCTGCACCTTACGGCTGTCGGCGGTGACGCCAGCGATGTCCGGGTCGGCGGAGAGGTCTCGCTTGACGACAGCTGAGAGTTTCACTGCCCGGTCCCCAGGGCCGCGATCTTCGGCGCCTTGGCGAAGGGGAAGGTCTCGGGCCGGCGCTTGACGTTCAGGAAGGGCGCGATGCGTTCGATCACCCGGCCCGCCGCCGGCGCCGCCACCCAGCCGCCGGTGGCGTAGCCATAGGTGTCGGCCGTGGCGTGGGGCTCGTCCATCAGCACGAGGACGAAATACCGGTCCTCCTCGAGCGGGCCGTCGGTCGGGAAGACGGCCGCAAAGGAGGAGACCTGCCGGCTGTGGTTGTAGCCGCGGATCGCGGGGTCGTACTTCTCGCCGGTGCCGGTCTTGCCGCCCACGTTCAGGCCGGGGACGTTGGCGGACTTGCCGGACCCGATGGGGTCCGAGACGTTGGCGCGCATGATCTGCAGCATGGTCAGGGAGGTCTTCTCGGACATCACCCGACGACCTTCGGGGGCGGCTCCCGGTTCCAGTTTGCGGATGGTCAGGGGCTTGGCCACCCCGCCATTGAGGATGGTGGAGTAGGCGCGCGCCAGCGCCAGCGGCGTGACGTTCATGCCATGGCCGAACGACACCGAGGCCACCGCGTCCTCGTTCCAGACCTTGGGGGTCAGCGGCCGGGCGCTCTCCACCAGCTCCACCGGCGCCGGCGTCGTCAGGCCGAGGCCCGTGAAATAGCGGTTCAGCCGCTCCGGCCCGATCGCCACGCCAAGCTTGGCGGTGCCGATGTTCGACGAGTGCTGGAACACCTCCACGGTGTTCAGGATCGCCTTGGCCGCGTGGTAGTCGTGGATGGTCCGGTAGCCCAGCTTGTAGGGGAAGCGGGCGTCGAAGGTGGTCTCGGGGGTCGCCACGCCGGTGTCCAGGCCGATGGCCACCGTGAAGGCCTTGAAGGTCGAACCCATCTCGAAGACCTGCGCCGCGGCGCGGTTCAGCTTGGCCTGGGCGTTCTCGGTGGCCGACTTGTTGGGATCGAACTGCGGCCAGCTGGACAGCCCCAGAATCTCGCCGGTGTGGACGTTCAGCACCACCCCGACCGCGCCCTGCACGGCGAACTTCTGGGCGGCCTTGCCCACCTCGTCGTCCAGCGCCGCCTGGACCCTAAGGTCGATGGACAGCGGCACCGGCTGGCCGGATGCCGCCGCCGCGCGGATCTCCTCGTTCAGCGCCAGCTCCACCCCGGCCAGGCCTTCGCCGCCGGAATCAGAGAAGCCCACCAGATGCCCCGCGGTGGAACCCAGCGGATAGACCCGGTGGCCCTCCGGCTCGAAGGTCAGGCCCGGCAGGCCGAGATCGTGGATGCGGCTCCGCTCCTCCGGCGTCAGGGCGCCGATCAGGAAAATCCTGCGGCCGCCGCGCAGCGCCCGCTCAAGCCGGTCCGGCTGCAGCCTGGGCAGGGCGGCCAGCAGGGCGGCCCGCGTCTCCGCCGGCTCCCAGATCTCGCGGGGATCCACATAGAGGCCGTAGTGCAGCAGATCGGCGGCGATCATCTGGCCGTTGCGATCGACCAGGTCGGCGCGCGAGGCGCCCAGCGGGGCCAGCACCCCACCCCCGCCGGCATGCGAGAACAGCGCGGCGCGGGTCGCCCCCACCGCCAGCGTCAGGAAGCCGAAGCCGAACAGCGCCAGGACGAAGAATATCCGCAGGCGCGTGTCGTCCTCGGCCCGGCCCGAGGCCCGCGCCCGCTCGAAGGCGTGCTCCAGCCGCCAGACCCGCTCGGCGAACCAGCGCGAAACCGGCGAGGCGCCATGGGCCAGGGTCATTGGTCGCCTTCCGTGGGCGGGGTCGCCTCGGCGGGAACCTCCAGCGACGCGGCCGGGGCCGCCGCCAGGGTCACCACCGGCACGGGCTTGGCCATCGCCAGGCCGAGCTCCTCGGTGGAGACCTCCCGCTTCAGGGAGGCCGGCTGCAGGCCAAGGTACTGGGTCGAGAGCGAGCTCAGCCGTCCGGGCTGCTCCAGGTGCGCCACCTCCGCGCGGAGCAGGCGGATGCGCGCGCCCTCCTGGCGGATCTGCCGCTCGATGCGGGCGATCTCGGCCCGCTCCCGGCCGGCCAGGGTCTTGGCCAGGTAGACGCCGAGGATGATGCTGACCAGCAGGCCCAGACCCACCAGATCGACCAGGCGAAAGCCCCTGATCCTGCGATTGAAGACGTTCATGCCGCCTCCCTCCAGACCGGCGCCTCGGTGCGGACCGCGGCGCGGAGCTTGGCCGAGCGGGACCGCGGGTTGGCGGCGACCTCGGCCTCGGTCGGGCCCTGGGCCCCGTTGAACAAGAGATCAAAACTGGGCGCCGGGCCCTTCGCGCGGGGTGGCGCGTGGCGCGAGCCGGCGGGGGTGCGTCCGGCGCGGACCGAAAGGAAGCCCTTCACGATCCGGTCCTCCAGCGAGTGGAAGGTGACGATGGCCAGCCGGCCCCCGGCCTTCAGCACATGCTCGGCGGCGAGCAGGCCGGCCTCCAGCTCGGCCAGCTCCTCGTTGACGGCGATGCGCAGCCCCTGGAAGGACCGGGTGGCCGGATGGATCTTGGCCCCGCGCCGGCCGCCCAGGGCCTTCTCGATGAACTCGGCCAGTTCGAGCGTGCGGGTGAACGGCTGCTCGGCCCGGCGCCTCGCGATGGCGCGCACGATCCGCCGGCTTTCCCGCTCCTCGCCGTAGACGAACAGGATGCGGGCCAGCTCGACCGGGTCGGCGGTGTTGACCAGGTCCGCGGCGGTGGGGCCGTCGGCGCTCATCCGCATGTCCAGCGGCCCGTCGTTCATGAACGAGAAGCCGCGCTCGGCCTGGTCGATCTGCATGGAGGAGACGCCGATATCCAGGGTCAGGCCATCGACGCTGGCTTCGCCCAGCACGGTGTCCATTTCCGAGAAACGCCCCTCCACCAGCCGGAAACGGTCGGCGGCGAGGCCCTCGGCGAAGCGGCGGACCGTGGGATCGCGGTCGAAGGCGATGACGCTGGCGCCGGTCGCCAGGATCGCCCGGGTGTAGCCGCCGGCTCCGAAGGTCCCGTCCGCCACCGTCTGACCGGGCGCGGGGGAAAGGGCGTTCACCACCTCGTTCAGCAGGACCGGGACGTGCGGGGCGCTCATCCAGCGCCCCCGAGGCGGGCGGCGCGCTGCTGGGCGCGGAGCTGGGCCAGGCCCTGGCGGGCGAGATCGCGCTGGGCGGCGCGATGGGCGGCGAAGGCTTCGCGCGACCAGATCTGGAACCGGTCGCCCAGCCCGACGATCACCACCCAGTCCGAGAGCCCGAACGCCTCGCACAGCGGCTCGGGCAAGGTGATGCGGCCGGCGGTGTCGAAGGAAAGCTTGGCCATGCCGCCGAGGACGGAGGTCTCCAGGGCGGTGCGCAGCGGGTCGCCGAACTCAAGCTCGTCGATCACCGCCTGGTAGCGGTCGAAGAAGGCCTGTCCGCCCCCCTCGATGCAGTCGGATTCAATGGAGGGGAAGCAGAAGACGCCGTCGAACGGACCCGACGCCAGCGCGCGGAATTCCTGCGGCACGACGATGCGCCGCTTTCCATCCAGCTGCTTCTCGAACGTCGAGAGGAACATCTCGGCCCCAGGTCCCTGTCGACCGCCCTGTCCGTCCGCGGCCCCAGCGCGCCGACGAGACCTGACCGTCTCCGACTGGGTTAACATGGGATGAAATGGGAGACAATGACTCCAGATGACTAATCTGCGCGAAATCAAAGATGTTCGGCGGGCTTATGGTTAACGAAAACTGGTTATCCACAGAACATACTGTGAACGCGTTAATGCAACGCGCGATCACGCCGGACTTCGCGGCCCTGTCGGTTCAGTGGCGGGACGGCGCTTAAGGTTGGGCGGCCTGGTCAGGGGCCGACGTGACGGGCGCCTGAGGCCGGGGCACGTTGAACACCGGCCCTCCGTTATAGCTGAAGTAGAGCTTCTGCTGGCTTTTGGCGACGTAGACCCGGTGGGATAGAAAGAAGTCGGCGCCGACAAGCACGTCGAAAAAGTCGGCGGAGGAGTCGCCGATCGTCAGCCGGCCATTGCGAATTTCCTCATCACCAATCTTGATGCTTGGGAAACGCCCAACCCAGGTCTGGATGCGTCGCGCGTCTATTCCTTGCGTGGCGCCCGACTCCACCACGCCCGCATCATCAACCTTCACCCCCGCCTTGGCCGCTGCGCGCTTAGTTATGAAAGTGGTGGAGGCCCCGGTGTCGAAGATGGCCCTCATCTTCGTACCATTGATGAAGACCGACCCGACGATGTGGGCCCGCTCTGGAGTCATCTGGTTGATCGGGATAATCGAATAGCCGGCGCCTGGCTTTACCCAATAGGCGAGGTCGGCCTTGTCGCAGTCTTCGACCTGGACCAAGCGCATCACCCGATTGGTGAGGTCGTACTCCACATCCATCAGTCGCAGGAAATTCTGGCCGAGGATCCCCGATGCGGACCCCAGGCTCACTGTGGTCAGAAACGGGACTGCCTTAAAATTCAGCCCCGCGAACTCGAAGGTGTCGGCCTGTACGATGGGTGAAACCTTCACCTTCCCCGCCACCCCGGTGATGACGGTGGCCTGGGCTTCCGGTATCCGGCTCCCCGTGTACTCCCCCTTCGCCGGCTTGAGATTTCGCTCCAGTGCGAAACTGGCGGTCAGCGAGTTGAAGAATGCGCCGCTGTCGACGACGAGCTTCACGTCCTGACCATCGATCTTGGCGGCGACGGTGGGTTTCAGTCCCACCATGGTGACCTCGATGGGCAGGGCCTTCATCTTGCAATCCGCCCACACGGGCCCGCCGCTCGCCAGGCAAGCAGCACCCACGAGCGCAGCTAGGGCGATCCGCCCCCTGCGACTGAATCCGGTCAATGAACCCCCTCCAGACCTAGACCTCGGGAGAAATAGTACCGCTATTCAGGATACGCGCTAGCCAAGCTTGTATGAACGGCGGACGCCCGTTTCGATTGAAATCGCCCTTCGGAGAGGGAAAAAGATCAGACGGCCTGTAAGCCGGGTTCTGTGCCGCCCCCTTGCGGGAACGCGGCGGTCATTCCTCTGGACCGGCCCTCGCGGGACGGTTCTCGCGACCTACCCGGATCCCTGGGCCGGCGGCGGCCCTGTCCCGGCGAACCGGAACGCGGAATCCCTATTCGGTCTTGCTCCTAGCGGGGCTTGCCATGCGGCCCCTGTCACCAGCGGCCCGGTGCGCTCTTACCGCACCCTTTCACCCTTACCCTCGCCGAAACGAGGGCGGTTTCCTTTCTGTGGCGCTATCCCTGGGGTCACCCCCGGCGGGCGTTACCCGCCGCCATGCCGTCGTGGAGCCCGGACTTTCCTCGAACCCTTTCGGGCCCGCGACCGCCCGGCCGTCTGATCCGCGCGGAAAGTGAGGCGACGGGCCCCTCAGGTCAACCTCAGCAGCGCCACCAGCCGGGCCCGGGTCTGGCCGTCCGCCACGCCGTCCACCTGTTCGGGGCGCCAGTGCCGTTGGAAGGCCCGCACCACCTGGGCGGTATCGGCGTCGAACTTACCCGACGGCGGCAGGGCGTAACCCAGCCGCTTCAGCCCGGCCTGCAGCACGAACACCCCCGGCCCCTCGTCGCCCTGCCCTAAAGGCTGGCCCGGGGCGGCGTCGGCGTCGGACCATAGGCCGTGCCCCGCCTCGGCCAGCCGCCGCCAGGGGAACAACTCGCCGGGGTCCTCCTTGCGCGCCGGGGCGGTGTCGGAATGGCCGACGATGTCGCGGTCCTCGATGCTCCAGCGGTCGCGGATCGCCTCCAACAGCGCCATGACCGCCTCGATCTGGGCGTCCGGGAAGGCCCGGTAGCCGAACTCGTGCCCCGGATTGACGATCTCGATGCCGATGGAGGCGCCGTTCACATCGGTCACGTCGCGCCAGCCGCCGGCCCCCGCGTGCCAGGCCCGCCGCTCCTCCGGCACAAGACGGAAGATCCGCCCGTCCTCCTCCACGAGGTAGTGCGACGAGACCTTGGCCTGCAGATCACGCAGCCGGGCCAGCGCGCCCTCCCCGGTCTGCATGCCGGTGTAGTGCAGCACGATCATCGACGGCGGCGCCTTGCGCGCATCGAAGTTCGGCGAGGGCGCCTCGATCAGGTCCATGGGAGGAGCTTAAGCTGATTGGGCGGTCTTGGTGATCGAGTGTCGGGGTTCAGCATGCGGCTACTTCGCGTAGCGCGCCGCCAACGCCAAGCAATCTCGCAGCCTTCGGTCACCATCGCTCGCTGGTGGCGCTTGGGTCCGCGCGGTTGTGAGCGCCGACTCGAGCGCAGACGGCCGCCCGGTGGCCCGGCCGTAGTAGATCGATATCTGAGCGGCGAAAAAGGTAGCCGCTCGCCACGCTTCCTGGGCTTCAGGCGACGCCTCGGCGACCGCGGCGGTGGCTCCATAGCAAGCGAGCAGCCCCGTAACGGGATCGACACCACCGCCTGCTTGGAATGTGATCGGAATCCGGACCACGCCGCCGGCCACAGGTACACCATTGCGGAGTTGAGGGCGCATCTTGAACAGCCCCATCATCTTGAGTGCTGCGTCCCCAAAGCCGTTCCCGACTGGCGTCTCTTCGATCGTGACACAATGCTCCAGCAAGCCATCGGCCCCGACATCGCATTGCGTTACGGCCCGCCCGCCTCGACCTGCGTTCAGCACTGCGCTGGGATAGTAGCGCTCGAAGTCACCAGCCGAGGGCCTGCGCTCCCAACTGGGGTTTGTGATTGTCGGAGGCTCGCCAGCTTGAGCGGCGAAAAGCGCCATGGCGATTAGCAGCACCGGTCATCCCCCCAATTCCCACCGCATCCAAACACAGCCCTCGGCGGTTCTCCACCCCGCCCGCCTTGCCAGCGCCTCACCCCGCGACCTAAACCTCCGGCCCCATGCCCCGCATCGTCACCTACAATGTCCATCGCTGCGTCGGGAACGACCGCCGGCTGGACGTGGCCCGGATCGCCGCGGTGCTGGCCTCGCTCAATCCCGACATCGTCGCCCTCCAGGAGCTGGACGTCGGCCGCCGGCGCACCGGCCACGTGGACCAGGCCCACGAGATCGGCCAGCGGCTGGAGATGGCCTGCCACTTCCACGCCGCCCTAAAGGTGGAGGAGGAGCAGTACGGCGACGCCATCCTCACCTCCTATCCCGAGCGGCTGGTGAAGACCGGCCCCCTGCCCGGGTACGACCGGATGCGGGCCCTGGAACCGCGCGGCGCCCTGTGGGTCGAGGTCGAGATCGAGGGCCGGCCGGTGCAGATCATCAACACCCACCTGGGGCTCATCCCGCGCGAACAGCAGATCCAGGCCCACTACCTGGCCGGCCCCGACTGGCTGGAGCACATCGACTGCCAGGCTCCGACCATCCTGCTGGGCGACTTCAACGCCACCGCCACCTCGGTGGTCTACCGCACCCTGACCGCCCACCTGCGTTCGGCCCGGCGGCTGTCGCGCCACAAGTCCCCCACCTCCACCTTCCCCTCTCCCCTGCCGGTGCTGCGCATCGACCACGTCTTCGTCAGCCCGGGCATAGAGGTCCACGACGTCACCGCCCCCTTCAATCCCCTCACCCGCGTGGCCTCCGATCACCTACCCCTGGTGATGGATTTCGAGGTGGGTTGAGCCGAGGTCGGTCGCGGTCAGCCGCGCTTCCCGCCGATCGCCCGGGCTTCCTGAAACAGCCGCTCCCGGCGTTTGGCGAGCCGCCATGAGTCGCCCACGTCGCTGGGGTCGCCCACGTGGTAGGCGGCCACGAACTCAGCAAACGCCGAGCTGCGCGAGGGGTCGATGGGCGCCATGCGACCCTCGCGATTCAGCGCGTCCACGGCACGCACAAGGGAGCCGTGGTCCGCGGTCGCCTTGGCGATCGCATCGCCCGTGTAGCCGAGGAAGTGGCCCACTAGGCGGTCGCGGAAGGCCGCCACCTGGCGTCGCTGGCCTTCGTCCGCGGCCTCGATGGCCAGCTCGCACTCGGTGTCGAAGCCGTAAGAGCGGTTGTTGAGGTTCGCCGAACCTACCCGCACCACCTCGTCGTCGAACACCCCGACCTTCGAATGGACGATGATCGTCGAGCCGGCCCGGGTGGTCGGATAGAAGGCCCTGAACCTTCCGAAGATGTCCGCCGCCCGCAGGCGCCAGACCATGGCGCCCCTGGCGCGGTCCATGGTCAGCCGGTCGAACCACGAGGGCGCCTGGCCGGTGGTGACCAGTAGCACTTCCGGTCCATCCGGCTCGCCGAGCCGCCGGGCCAGGGCCTCGGCGACCAGCGGCGAGGTGAAGTACTGGTTCTCCAGGTAGATGGTCCGCTTGGCCTTGGCGATGCAGTCCAGCGTCAGGCGCAGGATCTCGTCGACCATCGGATGTTTCTTCCACGCCGGAACCGTGCGGCCGATGGCGACCTCCGCACCGACCAGGTGCGGCGGCACATGGTCGGGCCAGGGATCCCCACCGGCGTCGAGCGGCGGCGCCAAGGTCTCCTTTTCGGCCAGTCGCCAGCGTTCGCGGAACAGGTCGCCGAGTGCGGCCGCAGCCTGCCCGTCGACCATCATCATCACTTCGTGGCGCGGGGCGTGGCAGTCCTGGTCCGGCATGATCCGGCGCTGGTCGTCATCCAGGTGCCCAGGACTGTCCCAGCGGTCCACCGAGATGTCGCCGCCGCCGCAGAAGGCCAGGCGGTCGTCGATCACCAGCACCTTCTGATGATGGCAGGCGCCGAACGGCACATGGTCGTCCAGTCGGAACTTCACCGGCGTGTTTTCGAACCACTTGCGAGCCTTGTGGGGAAAGAACTGCTGGCTGGCGCTGATCGGCAGCGCCGACTTCCAGATCAGCAGCCGCACGTCCAGGTCGGGCCGGGCGCATGCCAGGTCCAGCAGAATCTTGCCGATTTCGTCGGGATCGGCCGGGCCGTCCTTGCCGTCGGGGAACAGGCGGGTGCGGGGATCGAACCCCCAACCCAGCAACAGGATCGAGCGCCTTGCCTTCTGCAGCGCCTCGAACACCGCGGTGAAATAGGCCTCGGTGTCGATCAGGAAGGCGACGCGGTCCGCCCGGGCCTTGCGCCAGCAGGTCTCACCGGGGATCAGGCGGGTCATCAAGCTCCTTGCCGGGGGCCAGGCGCAAAGCGGCCTCCCCCCGGGTTGGAAAGCTTACGGCTCAGCCTGGGTTCCGCCTAGCGCCCGCGACGGTGGAGGTTTGACCCAGCAACTCGGCGCAATAGCCGGTCAACTCGGCGGTTAGGCGTCCTCTTCGGTCCTCGCTCCGGGCTTCACGCTTGGCGCGGTCGAATTCGGCCTCGGCCCGTTCCAGGACGTGCGGGGCCCGGGAGCCCCGGGCCGACTTGATGAAGGCGTCCATGGAGGCCGGGTCCGCGACGCCGGTCAGGGTGGTGGCCAGGCCCTTGCAGCGGTTGGCCTTCATGTAGTCCAGGTCCGAAACCTGGCCCGCGGCGCTGGCGGAGCCGGCGGCGAGACCCAGGACGGCGATGGCGATGGCGATGGCTGCGGTTTTCATGAGCGTCTCCCTTGCGACTTCGCGCAAACTGAAGCGCCGACCGCCGATACTCAAATGAACAACCGGCAATGAATAGTATTGGTGGGTTAAATATAAGTAATGACACGCGGTGTTACATAAGGCGCATAAATTTCTTGTAATGATCGGCAGGCCTGAGTCAGAAAGCCATGTGTCCTCTGACCCGCCCCCTCCGATCCGCACGCCCTGTGTGAAGGTCTGCTTCATGGATGACGAAAGCGGCCTGTGCCTCGGCTGCTTCCGCACCCTCGATGAGATCGGCGGCTGGTCGGCCCTCACAGAAGCGGAGCGCGATGCGGTGATCGCGACGCTTCCGGGGCGCCGCGCCCTGATCCGACCCGGGAAACTGGGTCCGGCCTGATTCACCGGTTGCAAACGCCCTTGGGTCTAGGCTCCCCGCTTCGATCGGCCGCCAAGGCCGCCGCGCTAGGTGATGGTGGGTGTCCAACGTCCGCAAGCTGGCCCTCGTGGCCCTGACGGCCGCGGTCTCGGCCGCCGTGAGCGTGAGCGCCGTCCTGGCCTTCGCCGCGCAGCCCTTGCGCCTGGCCCGGCTGCAGGACGGCTCCTCCGCCTATTCCGTCGGGCCCGCGGCGGTCCGCAAGGCCGCCGACGGCCACTTCTGGGCCAACGCCCAGGTCAACGGACAGCCCGTGCGCTTCCTGGTGGACACCGGCGCCACCGCCGTCGCCCTGACCCCCGCCGACGCCGAGCGCCTGGGCTTCCGTCCCTTCGATCTCGACTATGGCCGCCGCGTGATCACCGCCGGCGGCGCCTCCCGCGCCGCGGCCGTCACCCTGTCCTCGGTGTCGGTCGACGGGGCCCGGCTGGAGGATGTGGACGCGCTGGTGGTCGAGCGGGGGCTCGACGTCTCGCTCCTGGGGATGAGCTACCTAGGCCGCCTGGCCCGCTTCGAGGCCAACCGCGAGGCGCTGGTCCTGCAGCCCTGAGACGGCCGCCAGGGCGCGGTCGATGACCTCCAGCCCGGCGCCGGCCTTCACGCCCTCGACGGTCAGGATCCGTCGCCAGGTCCGCGCCCCCGGCGCACCGTGGAACAGGCCCAGCATGTGGCGAGTCATGGCCGCCAGATGGACGCCCGCCGCCAACTGCGACGCCACATAGCCGCGATAGGCCTCGACGGCCTCCCGGGCCCCGACCGCAATCCCCTCGCCGAAGATCCGCTCGTCCACCTCGCCCAGCATCTCCGGCGTGTGATAGGCGGCCCGGCCCAGCATCACTCCGTCCACATGGGCCAGGTGCGCCTCGGCGTCGGCCAGCGAGGCGATCCCGCCGTTGATCACGATGGTCAGCTCCGGCCGCTCGCGCTTCAGACGCCAGACCAGCGGGTAGTCCAGCGGGGGAACGTCGCGGTTCTCCTTTGGCGAAAGCCCCTTCAGCCAGGCCTTGCGGGAATGCACCACGAAGGTCTTCACCCCCGCGGCGACGCAACCGTCCACCAGGGTGAAAAGGCTCTCCTCCGGATCCTGCTCGTCCACCCCGATCCGGCATTTCACCGTCACCGGGACCTTCACCGCCGAGGCCATCGCCGCCATGCACTCGGCCACCAGGACCGGCTCGCGCATCAGGCAGGCCCCGAACCGCCCCGACTGCACCCGGTCGGAGGGACAGCCGACATTGAGGTTGATCTCGTCATAGCCCTCGGCCTCGCCGATCCGCGCGGCCTCGGCCAGGTCCGCCGGCTCCGAGCCGCCGAGCTGCAGCGCCACCGGGTGCTCCGCCGGACTGAAGGCCAGCAGGCGCTTGCGGTCCCCGTGCAGCACGGCCCCAGTGGTCAGCATCTCGGTGTAGAGCAACGACCGGCGCGTCAGCACGCGGTGAAGCGACCGGCAATGCCGGTCGGTCCAGTCCATCATCGGGGCGACCGACAATCTATGCGGCTGGAATTTCATGGAACCGCTGCAATATCAAAGTCGTCGCGGCGACGCACCTGTCTCGTGGGCGGCCTTAGCGGATGGCGATCGGATTACCCGGCGAACCGGTCGCGCCCTTGAGCTTCAGGGGGGCATAGATGAATGCGAACTCGTAGACCGCGTCTCGCGCCAGCTCCTCGGTCGCCAGGTTCTCGAAGATGTAGATCCCGTTGCGGGGGATCAGTAGCTGGTGGACGGGGAACTGAAGGTTCGGGTCGGGATTGGGGATCACCTCCATCGACCAGGTGTCCGCCCCGACCATCACCACCTCACGGTCGATGAGGTAACGCGCCGCGTCGAGCCCGAACCCCGGTGCGCCGGCGTTGAACCGGGCGTTGTCCTTCAGCCAGAGCGATCCCCACCCGGTGTGCAGGAGCACGACGTCGCCGCTGCGGATCTCGACACGCTGCCGCTTGAGCGCGCCCTCCACGTCGGCCCGCGTCACCTCGTAGCCGGCCGCCAGCATCGCCATGCCCTTGTAGGCCGCGATGTCCAGCAACACGCCGCGCGTGGTGATCGCGCCGACGTTCTCGATCCCGAGCTTGGTGAGCCCCTCGCCCTTGGAGAAATCCTTCCGGTCATTGCGGTTGTAGAAGAGGTCCCCGATGCCGATGTGGCCAAGGCCGTCGAACTGGGTGCCGATCTGGCCGATCTCTCCGCTCACGACCTCGTCGTGATAGACCATCTGGTTGGAGCCCATCGGCCCGAAGGTCTGTGGGATCCGCAGGCTGAAATGCCTCGTGCCGAAGAGCGGCATGGTGGACTCATAGGTCCGCCCGAGCTGATAAACCGCGCCCTTGGTGATGAGGTTCTTCGCTTCCATCACCTTCGCTGGGGTGATCCGGTTCGCCGCGCCCCGCTGGTCCGCCGGGCCCCAGCGCGAGATAGGCGGGGGATCGGGCTGGGCGAGGGCCGTCGTGCCCCCCGCCGCGGTCAACAGGCTCAAGCAGAGTGCGGCGAGCGATCCAATACGCATGCAATTCCTCCCCAGGCTTGGCGGCAGAGAGAACGTTGGAAGGCCCAACGCAAGCCCCGCCGTCCATGAGGGGCCGCGACCGTCACGCGGCCGAGCGGCGCGCCCCGCCTTAAGCCTGAAATGACGAAGCATCACCTGTGCCGGCTTGACGAGTCCCCTTGGGATCGAACACAGTCGCCCGTCAAACAAAAAGTTGATCCACAACCGATGGCTCAACTAGGGGGAGCGCCCAGATGAACATGATCTCGTTGAAACAATTTGCGCGTGCGGCTTCGGCCGCCGTGTTGCTTATGGCCGCCGCCTGTTCGCCAGGTGGGGAAAAGGGGGCCTCGTCGTCCGCCCCGGCAGGCGACGGCACCAAGTTCGCCCTGGACGCCAGCTGGCCCAAGATGCTGCCCGACAACTGGCAGATCGGCCCGCTCACCGGCATCTACGTCGACAAGCACGGCCTGGTCTGGACCGCCAACCAATCGGTGGCCCTGAACGACTACGATACGGTCAAGGAACGCGGCGCAGGCTATTGCTGCATCCGCGCCCCGGAAGTCATCGCGTTCAATGACGCCGGCGACGTGGTGAAATCCTGGCGCACGTCCGGCGAGGCCGCCACCAAGGGCGGTTACATGCCCTCGGCCCGCCCCCACACCATCTATGTGGACGACAAGGACAACGTCTGGCTCACCGGCCACGGCGAGGGCGAGACCCACGTCCTGAAGTTCGACTACAATGGTAAGTTCCTGATGCAGATCGGTGGCAGCACCGAGGTTGGCTGCTGCGGTAACTCCGACACCAAGAACATTCACGGCGGCACTGGCATCGCGGTGTGGCCGGCGACCAACGAAGTGTTCGTCACCGACGGCTACGAGAACCGCCGCATCATCGTGTTCGACGCCGACACCGGCGCCTTCAAGCGGATGTGGGGCGCCTATGGCAAGCCGCCGCCGAAGGACGCCTACGATCCCAAGCTGAAGCGTATGGCCTCCCCCGAACCGACCCGGACCTTTGAAGGCGCCGGCGCCGAGTCGTGGTCGACCGTGCACGGCGTCACCATCACGCCCGATGGGACCGTGTGGGTCGCCGACCGCGTCGGCAACCGCATCCAGCGCTTCAAGATCGACGGCACCTACATCGATGAGCACTTCGTGGCTCGCGAGTCGACGTTCCCGACGGGCACCGTCTACAACTTCTCGTTCTCGCGCGATCCCGACATGAAGTACGTCTACATCGGCGACGGCGGGAACAAGAAGGTCCACATCCTCGACCGGAAGACGATGAAGGAAGTCGGGTTCATCGGAGGCTGCGGCGGCCAGATGATCGGCTGCCTGAACCACGTCCACCTCGGCGTCACCGATATGAAGGGTAACGTCTACACCGGTGAAGCGGCGGCGGGTGCTCGCATCCAGCGCTGGAATCTCGTAAAGTAAGCACTGGTCAAAAATAAGCCGCGGCGGACAAAACCGCCGCGGCGCAAGGAGGTTGCGGATGCGTCCGTTTAAAATACTGCAGACTGTTTCCATTCTCGCCTTGGCGGCCGTCGCGTTCCAGGCCCCGGTGACATCGCCGTCCCACGCTCAGGCGCCCGCCGCCGCCCGCCCGAACATCCGCATGAACGTCATGCCGGTCGTGCCGGGTAAGGCCTATTGGATGGACTCCGGGACCAACGCCGGGTTCGTCATCGGCGACACCAGCGTGATCGTCATCGACACCTCGCCGAGCGCCGCAACGGCCCCCGAGATGCTCCGCAAGATCCGGGAAATCACGCCCAAGCCCGTCAAGTACCTGATCGAGACGCATAGCGACTGCGACCATATCAACGGCGCCATGGCCTTCCCGCGCGACACCCAGATCATCGCGCACGCCGGCAATGACTTCGAACAGCGGTCCATCCACCAGCTGATCACGGTCGAGGTCGACGGCGGCCACGGCTTCCAGCACCCGGATTATTTCCCGACCAAGGTGGTGAACGGCACCCGGCTCGACACCCGCATCGACGGCGTCCGGGTCTCTCTGCTCCACCCGGGCCCCGCCCACACCAGCGGCGATCTGATCATCTATTTCCCCGACCACAAGATGGTGTTCGCGGGCGATTTCCTGATGAAAGACGAGAGCCCGCGGGTCAAAGGCAAATATAACCGCACCATGTGGTTCAAGTACGAGAAGGGCGGCTCGATCGAGGGCTGGCTGAAGGGCGCCGACCTTCTGCTCAGCCTGGACGCCACCGTCTTCGTCCCCGGGCACGGGACGTCCACCTTCGACAAGGCCCAGATCCGCGACCTGCGGGACGGGCTCGCCGCTGAGCGGAAGGTCGTCGATGAAATGGCCGAAGCCGGCAAATCGCTGGCGGAGATCAAGACGGCCTTCGGCGACCAGGACGTTCCGCCGCGGGGCGTTCGCAACCCCAACGGCCCGCCCCGGCAGCCCGGCCAGCTGGATTGCCCCCGCGGGATTCCCTACATGACCTTCGCGTGGCTCGAGTACCACGAGTGGCTGAAGCGGAAGGCCGCGCTGAACCCCACGGTCGCAGCTCGCTAAGACAAGACTTCATTGATCACGAATTGGGCGCGGGAAGATGCTTCCCGCGCCCTTTTCTTGCCTGCGACGTCTCGGCGGAACGGCGCCTAGCGGGCGCTCGGCCCGGGAAGAATAACGATCCGGTTGAGCCTCGCCGAACCGACCCACAGGTCGCGGCCGACCGGAAGCGCGGTGGTGGCGCCCGCGATCGGCGAGTCGACCTCCTGGACCGGCTTCAGGGTCTGGGCGTCCGCCATCACGATCTTGCCCTGGCCGAAGCCGGTTGCGTCCGTCGGCGAACCGCCGATCAGTAGGGTCCGGCCGTCGGCCGACAGCTTGATGTTGTCGCCGCGCACGCCGACCGAGACGTCCTCGCGCCGCGGAGCGCCGGCCCCTCGGGTCAGCCGCATCAGCTTGCCCGGCGAATACACCGAATAGAGATAGCGGCCGTCCTCCGAGGCGGCGATCCCGTTGGGGGTCGGCGCGTCGGTCCCCTCCAGCTTCTTCCAGCCGGACCCGGGATGCCATTCGAGCAGGTAGCCCGTGTTCTCGCCCCGGCCGCTTCTTTCCCGCATGCCCGGCGCGGCGGCGTCGGCCATGGGACTTCCATAGATCTCCTGCACCGCGACGTTGGAGGCGATCACCCAGTTGGGGTTTCGCCGGAACATGTTGGTGACCGCGAACCCGTTCCCGGGCAAGGCGGCGACGGCGTTGAGGATCGCGTCGTCCGGGGCGACCACGCAGCCAATCCAGGCGATCTTGGGACGCCGAGCGCCCATCGGGGTGATCTTGAACACCTCGACCGATTCCCGCGCGCCGTGGTGGGTCACGTAGAGGGTGAAGGCTCCGTCCGGCCGGCGCTGCAAAGACGTGCCGTGGGTCGAGGCCGTAGCCTCGGCCTCTGCGCTGAGGGGGCCGGGACAGTTCGGATAAAGGCTGCGGTCGTGGGTCTTCTCCGCCTGCGGCGAAGGGAAGACGATGCTGTCGATGCTTTCGCTGCGGACGTTGACCAGGCGCAGTCCCACTCGCCCGGCGAAGCCGGTCGCGATGACCCAATTGGTGCCCGGGATACGCTCCAGGTCCTCGGGCGCCCCGCTGCCACAGATGAAGCGGATCTCGCCCGCAGGCGTGCAGCTGTATTCCAGCGTGACCCGGCTTGGCGCCGCGCCGCTGTCGGCCGGCGCTCCTAGACCGGCGACGATCGCCGCGGCCGTCCCGAGAATCCAGTTGCGCAAGTCGAACCTCCCTCTCTCGCCGCCGTGGCTAACGCGAACCGCCTGATCCCGGCAGGATGACGATCCGATTGATCCTTCCTGAGCCCACCCACAGGTCGCGGCCGACCGCCAGCGCGGTTGTGGGCGCCGCGATCGGCGAGACGATCTCCTGGATCGGCTTCAGCGTCTGGGTGTCCATCACCAGGATCCGGCCGCTGTCGAAGGTCGTGGCGCCGACCGGGACCCCGCCGATCAACAGCCTTCGCCCATCGGGCGAAAGCTTGACGTTGTCACCCCGCACGCTGAGGGCGACATCCTCCCGCAAAGGGGGGCCCTCGGCTTGACGCGTCAGGTGCATGAGGCCGGCCGGAACATAGACGGCGTAGACATCGCGTCCATCTTCGGAGGCGGTGAGCCCATTGGGCGCGGACGCGTCGCTGCCCTCGAGTTTTTTCCAGCCGGAGCCGGGACGCCATTCGAGGATGTAGCCGGTGTTCTCTCCCCGGCTGCGCTTTTCCCGCATGCCGGGCGCGGCGGCGGTTGCGATCGGGCTGGCATGGATCTCCTGCGTCGCCACGGTGGCCGGGAATTCCCAGTGAGGGTCTCGCTGGTAGCTATTGGTGACCGCAAAGCCATTGTCCGGCAGCGCGGCGACCGAGTTCAGGACCGCGTCGTCCGGAGTGACCACACAGCCTATCCAGGCGATCTTCGGGCGTCGGGCGCCCATCGGCGTGACCTTGAACACCTCGACGGATTCCCGGGATCCGTGATGGGTGACGTAGAGAGTCCAGGCGCCGTCCGGCCGGCGTTGCAGGGATGTGCCGTGCGTCGAGGCCGTGGCCTCCGCCTCCGCGCTGAGGGGGCCTGGGCAATCCGGGTAGAGCCTGCGGTCGTGGTTCTTCTCCGCCTGCGGCGACGGGTAGATGATGCTGTCGATCTTTTCGTCGCGGACGCTGACCAGGCGAAGCCCGACCCGGCCCATATAGCCGGTGGCGATCACCCAATCGGTGCCAGGAATGCGCTCCATGTCCTCGGGCGCGGCGCTCCCACAGATGAATCGGATATTGCCGGAGGGGTTGCATTGGTATTCGAGGGTCACGTCGCCAGGCGCCGCGCTCGCCCCTCCAGGCGCGGCCAGACCGGCGAAGACCGCCGCCGCCAGGCCAACACTCCAACTACGCACAGCAACCCTCCCCAGGCTTATTTCTTCGCGCGTCAGGCCCTTCCGGCCGCCTTCAGCGCCGCGAGCACCCGCTCCTTACGGAACGGCGCCCGGCGCAGCCGCACCCCCGTCGCGTCGTAGATCGCATTGGCCACCGCGGCGATCACCGGCTTGTGGCTCGTCTCGCCGGCGCCGTAGTGCGGCAGGTCCGAACGCTTCGGATTCGGATCGCCGTTCACCAGGACCACGTCGATCTTCTCCGGAGTATCGGAATGCCGCAGGCTGGGATGCGAGACCCAGTTCACGCTGGTGACCTTCTGGGTGTCGAACTGGACCTCCTCCCAGAGCGCGCGGCTGAGACCATGCAGCGAGCCGCACTCCACCGCGCTACGCGCGCCCGCCGGGTTGATGACCAGGCCGCAGTCGTGGCCCACCACCAGCCGCTTTACAAACACATGGCCGGTGTCCCGGTTGACCTCGACCTCGGCGATCATCGCGACCACCGTGTTGCTCCGGTAGGTGTAAGCGATGCCCCGCCCGGTCAGCACGGGGCCGTTCTGGCGGGGGCGCGGCGAGGGCCGCTTGTCCCATCCGTAGGTCTCGGCGGCGGCGCGGATGGTGGCCAGCGAACGCGCCCGCCTGAACGCAGCGTCCTCCGGGCTCGCGGCGATCATGTCCAGCCGGAACTGCAGCGGGTCGGCGCCGGCCGCCTGCGCCAGCTCGTCGATGAACGACTCGAACGCGAACGTCACCTGCGGCCCGTTGGGATCGCGCAGGTTGCCGGTGCGCAGGGGGGTTTCCCACGCGAGCGGCAGGCTGACGACTTCCGCCCTCATCCGGCTGTTGGGGATCGCGTACATCACAGCCGGGGTCTCGGCGTTGCCCGCCGGCGGCTTCTCGGGCCGCCGGCCCATCAGCTGGGCGATCAGCACCGTGTCGGGCACGTTGTATCCGAGGTGGTTGTAGTCGACGGCGCGGGCCACGTAGTCCAGCGCCACCAGGCGGCCCTGGGCGTCTAGCCCGCCCCGGAGCTTGAAGGTGTAGGCCGGCCCCTTGGTGTCCCACGCCGTCTCCTCGTCGCGCATCCACTGCACCCGGACGGGACGGCCAAGTTCCCGGGCCAGGAAGGCGGCCTCGAACCCGACGTCGTCGGCGGCGGTGCGGCCATAGACCTGGGGCCCCTCCATGTAGACGACGCGGACGCGCTCACGCGGCATCTTCAGGAATTCCGCGACCCCGTTGCGCAGGCCGTAGGACTTCATGTCGTTCGAATAGATGGTGATCTGGCCGTCGCTGGGATCGGCCATCGCATGGGCTGGGCCGATCGCCGTATGCCCCTGGAACGGCACCTCGAACTCGGCCTCGATGACCCGGCTGGCCCTGGCGAACGCCGCATCGGGATCGCCCTTGACCTCCGGCGCGCTCGCCGAGGTCGGCGTAGCGGCGCGCATATAGTCGAACAGCTTCTCCGAGGTGGGGAACGGCGCCGTCACCGGCGGCTCCCACACGGCCTTCAGCTGACGCGCGGCGCGGATCGCCTGCTCTTCCCGCTCGCAGACGACGGCGACGTAGTTGCCGGCGCTCACCACCTTGATGAAGCCCGGGAGGCTGGAGACCGACGATTGGTCGATACTGCGAAGCTTCGCGCCGACCATCGGCGGCTTGACGTTGCGGGCGTGGACCATGCCCGGCCGCTTGGCGTCCACGGCCCAGGTCTGGGAGCCGTCCACCTTGGGCGGAATGTCGTAGCGCGGCAGCGACTGGCCAACCACGCGCAGCTCCTCCACGCGCTTGACGGTGGCGACGCCGGTGGTGTCGTTGATGTTGCGCCCGGTGAGCGCGACGTCGAAGCGTTTGCCGCCTACCAGTTCTGCATAGGTGACCGACTTCGTGGGGTCCGCGGTAACGGAGATCGCCCCGTCGCGCACGACGAGGCCGGCCACCGGCGTATCGAGACGCTTGGACGCCAGGTCGAGCAACGCGCGCCGCGCCTCGGCGGCCACTCTTCGCATCGGCCAGCCGTCGGTCTCGATGGCGTCGGAACCGCCCGAGCCCCCCTGGTCCGGCGTCACGTCGGTGGTGCCCATGACCACGCGGGTCTTGTCGAAGGCGATGTCGAGTTCGTCCGACATCATCTGCCGGAAGGCGGTGCCGGTGCCCTGGCCGCCGTCGGTCTTGCCGACGAAGAAGGTCGCGGTGTTGTCCGGGTGGATCACGATCCAGGTGTCGAGCTGGCGGAAATCCGGATCGACGTAAGGGCCCGCGGCGGCGACCTGCGCCAGCGCCTTGCCCGCCGGCGCGCTGATGGCCAGGCTGAACACCAGGGCGCCCGAGGCGCCGAGAAAGCCTCTGCGGGATTGCGAAAGGTCGCCGGCCTGCAGGGCGTCTTCGATGGCCTTCGGGAAGCGGAGCAGGGTCATGTCACGCCCCCCGCGAGGGGGTGACCGGCCGGCCCGCCGCGCGTTTGATCGCGGCCTGGACCCGGTAGTAGGTCATGCAGCGGCAGAGCACGCCCTCCATGCCCTGGCGGATCTCGGCGTCCGTGGGGTTCGGATTCTTGTTGAGCAGCGCCCGGGCGGTCATGATCTGGCCATTCTGGCAGTACCCGCACTGCACCGCCTGTTCGTCGATCCAGGCCTGCTGGAGCGGGTCCAGCGCGCCATCCTTCGAGAGACCTTCGAGCGTCGTGATCTCGCCGCTCGCCCGCCCGACGTTCACGATGCAGGAACGGGCGGCGACCCCATCGATGATGACGGTGCAGGTGCCGCATTGTCCGAGGCCGCAGCCGAAGCGCGGACCACTCAGGCGGAGATCGTTTCGCAGGACGTAGAGAAGAGGCGTCGCCGGATCGACGTCCACCTCGTGGGTCGCGCCGTTGACTCGCAACGAAACCATGCTCGATCACTCCCCACCGACACGTTTCCCGTACTCTACGCGAAAACAGCCGCGCGCCTACACACTGGGCGTTGGCGTCGCATCGGTGGTTGGGGAAGCTTCAGGCGGTGGCGACCGCCAGGTTCGACGCGGCTGGCTAGGCGCCCGTCGGGTAGTTGAGCGTGCTCTCGGGCACGCCGCCCTGCTCCACCTTCACGCCCAGATAGCGCATCACCCCGCCGGTGAAGCTGATGTCCGCCACCGGCAGGCTGCGGTCGCGGCGCAGCTGCGAAACATCGTTCAAGGTCAGGTGCAGGGTCATGTCGTCTCGGGCGACGCCGGCGGCCTCGACCTTGTCGATCTCGCTTCGAAAATGGACGGCGACCGTCGCGCGACGCTGGGGAGATTGGCTTTTCATCGTCCGGAATAGAACCCGTTCTCGCCGCTGACCCGGACTTGGCAGGGTCGCCCACCGTCCAGAATCTCGCGGGCACGCTTGTTGGCGAAGGCCTTGGCGACCTCCTTGTCCGACGTATGACCGAAGTCCTCGCCATCGTGTTCAACCAGCCAAATGCCGGCGCGGCGGAACACAGTCAGCACGGTTCGATCAAGGTCGGCTCGCATTCGCCATGGTAACACCTTCGAGGCGCCGCCGGGGAAGTAACTTTCCGGAAATCGCTTGCGCCTGTCTGATCTCGATGCCAGGATCACCAAGTCAAATATCGCTTAGGCTCGCCTGGCGCCGTCGCCGAGATCGAAAATTTCGGCCCCGCCTAGCATTCGACCCTCTCCGAAAATTTGATCTCAACGCTCAATCGGGGCGTGAGAACTCATGTCCGGAAAGGGACAACTATGGCAACTGGCACCGTGAAGTGGTTCAACAGCCAAAAGGGCTTCGGCTTCATTCAACCTGATGACGGCGGCAGCGATGTCTTCGTTCACATCTCGGCCGTGGAGCGCGCCGGCATGGCCTCGCTGCACGAGGGCCAGAAGGTTGGCTTCGAACTCGAGCGCGATCAGCGCTCCGGCAAGACCTCGGCCGGTCAACTGACCGCCGCCTAGGCAGGATATCGGGCGGCGCGCCTCCCGTGCGGAGCGCGCGCCGCCGTCTTCCTACTTGTATTCGGGCTTCTCCCAGCCCTCCCAGATATCGGGCAGGTCGGCCGGCGCCGTGTCGGGAAAGACCGGCGGGCGCTTCTCCAGGAAGGCCCCCACGCCCTCGGCCGCATCGCGGCTCAATCCCCGCTTGAAGATCGCCCGGCTCTCGCGCCTGTGGGCCTCCATCGGATGGGCCTCGCCCATGGTCCGGTAGATCAGCTGGCGGTGCAGGGCCACCGCTACCGGGGCCGAATTGTCGATGATCTCGCGCAGGATCGCCCGCGCGGCGGGCAGCAGGTCCTGCGGGGCGTGGATCGAGCGGATCAGGCCCCGCTCCAGCGCCTCCTGGGCCGGGAAGACCCGGCCGGAATAGACCCACTCCAGCGCGGTGGAGGGCCCCACGATGCGGGGCAGGAACCAGGCCGACGCCCCCTCCATGGTGATCCCCCGCCTCCCGAACACCAGGCCGTAGCGGGCGTTGGCGGAGGCCAGGCGGATGTCCATCGGCAGCTGCAGGGTCACCCCGATACCCGCCGCCGCCCCGTTGCAGGCGCCCACGACCGGTTTCAGGCTGTCGAAGATGCGCAGGCAGACCAGGCCGGCGATGTCGCGCGGGATCTCGCCGTCCTCGCGCGCGCGCGCGAAAGCCCCGGCGTCGGCCAGGTCGTAGCCGGCGCAGAAGGCGCGCTCGCCCTGGCCGGTGACGATCACCCCCCCGACGGCGTCGTCGCGGTCGGTAAGGTCGAAGGCCCGGAGCAGGTCCTCCATCATCTCGCCGGTGAAGGCGTTCATCCGCTCGGGGCGGTTGAGGGTGATCGTGGCGATCCCGTCCTCGACGGCGTAGAGCAGCGTCCCGAAGGTCGGCGGGGCCAAAGGCGTCACTCCCAGATCTGAGCCCTAGGCATAGAGCACCTGGTCAGCGGGGAGCGATAGGGAAACCGGCCTCTGCGGCTCAGGCGGGCCGGTACAGGCCCAGGGCTGCGGTCATCACGTAGGCGGCCGCGTCGACGGCCTCCTCGGTCAGGCGGTTGCCCGCGGCCAGGCGTTCGACCGAGGCCAGGCAGACGGACGCCACCCGACGAGCTTGGATGCCCTCTGGAAGCAGCCCCATTCGCTGGCTGTCCTCCGCCTTCGCGGCCAGGCGGAGCAGGATCGGCTCGATGTCCTTGCACCTCTGCAGGCGGAACCGCTGGTCGCCCTCGTCGTAGGCGAGGTTGCGGGCGCGCAGCAGGGCGAAGTTGTCCTTCCAGAAGCCGCGATAGGCCACGACGAAGGCGTGCGCCCGCGCGTAGGCGTTCGCCGGTGTCCAGTCGCTTTCGACAATCGCCAGCAACTCCGGCGTGGCTTGCGAATGCTGGTCGCGGGCCGCCAGCACCGCCGCGCTGACGTCCGGGAAGTAGACATAGAAGCTGGAGGCGCCGACGCTGGCCTCGCGGGCGATGTCACTGACCTTGAGGTCGCGCAGCGGGCGATCGGCGATCAGGCGCACCACCGCCGTAAGCAGGCGGGCCCGGGTGTCCTGCCCCTTGCGACCCATGACCTGTCCGATCTGGTTGCGACCGCCGGACGGGGTCGTGACCTCGGAGAAGTCCTTCGTCATAGGCTCAGAGAAGTTCATACGGAACTCTGCGGGTTGCCATCAAAGCAGCGATGGTAAGACAGACTGAAGCAATGCGTAACGTCGTTCTTAGACGTCTGCAAGGCTGTCACCATCCTCGCGTGAGCTTAGGTTCAAGACAACTCTAAGGTCATCTCCGGAGAGACCCTGACCGGAAACCTTTTGGTTGAGCGACGATGGCTCAGGCCTCATCGGCGACGGCGCGAACCAGATCCACCAGCTTGCGGCGCAGCGCGACCTGCGGGATGCGCGGGAACGCCGACATCAACTCCAGGCCCTCGGCTGAAAGCAGGAAGTCCTGCCCTCCCGCGGCCGGCGGATTGGCATCCTGGTCGCCCAGGCCCTCGTAGAAGTAGGTCACCGTGGTCTTCAGCGCCCGGGCGATCTCCCAGAGCTTGGAGGCGGAGACCCGGTTGGCGCCGCGCTCGTACTTTTGGACCTGTTGGAAAGTGATGCCCAGCGCCTCGGCCAGACGCTCCTGGCTGACCCCGGCCTCCTTGCGGCGCATGCGGATGCGCAGGCCGACGTGCCGGTCGACGGGGTGTGGACCCTCGTCCTGGATTCCGGCCTCACCGGCCACGAGCGCACCACTGATCTCTCGTTCCAACGGCTTCGTCATCGCCCCAACTGTCACTTCCCGCCACCATTCGGTTGAACGCCCGACCCCCGAACCCCCCGAGGAGGCACGCCCTTAGGTTGAGGCGCGTGGGCGCATCTAGGAAGTCCGTGGGCTACCCATTTTGGGGAAGGGTCGAGTTCCCGTTTTGATCACGCCGTTCGGCGAGCCGTGTCCGCTTCATGCGCCCAGGCGGCCGGTACGCCATGCTCGGCGAGGCTTCCGAACATCCGGTTCAGATGCATCTGATTGTCCAGCATGAAGCGGTTCATGGCCCCTCGGGCCAGTATGGCGGCGGTGACCATGTAGCCCTCCTCCATGCGCTCGCAGCGCTGCTCGGCGAGCAACCGGTTGACGTGGCGGCGGACGGTTTCCTGGGGAATGCCCAGCCGTTCGGAGAGGGTCACCAGGCGTACGGGGCGGCGCAGGGTGTCGGGGGGGAAGCCGCTGACATTGGGGTCGTCGGTCCCGCCCTCCGCATCCGGGAAGTGTTCGGTATTGGCGTGCTGGATGTCCATCAGCACGAGCCCGGTGACCGGATCGCCCACCGTGGCGGCCAACGGCTCGCACAGCCTCAGCACGTAGTCCGACGCAAGCCGCAGGACCAGGCGGACGGGCGGCGCCTCGCCGTCCCAGGCCGGACCGTGGTGCAGGTCGCCCAGCAGGCCCACCCCGCGCAGTCGCTCATACAACCGGCGGACACGCTGGTAGTGGATGCGGGTCGCCGCCTCCGCCAGGCGGCTGTGGACCATCGCCTGCGGCAGGTAGACTCCCTTGGGCGTCATCACGCACTGGCCGGCGTCGGCCATCGCCCGGATGCGCCGCCGCGCGGTCTCGAACGGGATCCGCAACGACGTCGCGACCGCGTTGATGCTGACCGGCCGTCGCAGGTCGTCGGGGACCACGGCGTCGAAGGTGGCGTACTGCCGTTGCAGCTCGGCGCTGCGGGTGATCTGCGCGGTGTTGGCCTGGAGGATGGCCATCTTCAGGAGGCCGTCGATGACGTCGCGTCCGTAGCCGCCCATCTTGACGACTTCCAGCGCGAAGCCGTTGGCCAGGCGGGCGGCTGCTCGCAGCTGAGGGAAGCGCGTCGGCGCCATCTGAAAACCCGCTCGGACTCACGATCCGAAGCCGGAGCGTACCTGGGGTTGGCCGGCCTGGGGCCCGCCGCAGCCGCGTCAAAAGGCCGCGCATCGATCTTGCGCCCGTGGGGCGCTCGTCTACTACGGGCGCCATGGCCGAGGCTTTCAACCCAGTGGACCTGCCGAGCGACAGACTGGCGCGCTACGCCATCGTGGCCGAGGAGATCGCCGCCGTGCTGGAGGGCGAGCCGAACCTCACGGCCCGGATGGCCACGGTCGCCGCCATGCTGGCCGCCAGTTTCGACCACTACTTCTGGACGGGCTTCTACGTCGTCGATCCCGATCGGCCGGCGGAACTGGTGGTCGGGCCCTACCAGGGCACACTGGGCTGCCTGCGGATCGCCTTCGGGCGTGGGGTCTGCGGAACCGCGGCCGAGAGCCGGCGGACGCAGCTGGTCGCCGACGTCCACGCCTTCCCCGGCCACATCGCCTGCGACGCGCGCTCGGCCAGCGAGATCGTCGTGCCGGTGTTCGATCCGGATGGCCGCCTGATCGCGGTCCTCGACATCGATTCGGAGACCCCAGCGGCCTTCGACGAGGTCGACCAGGCGGCGTTGGAAGCGATCGTCAGGGAGGTCTTTGCGCACGGCGCCTGAAGCGCGTTGCTTTCGCGCGCGCCGCCTCCCTACACTCCACGAAACATAGGGAGCAGACCGATGCCCGAGGCCTATATCGTCGCCGCCACCCGCACCGCCGGCGGCCGCAAGGCAGGCCGTCTTCGGGAATGGCACTCCGCCGACCTCGGTGGGGCGGTGATCGACGAGCTGCTGCGCCGCACGGGCGCCGACCCGGCCCGGATCGATGACGTCATCATGGGCTGCCTCACCCAGGTGGGCGAGCAGAGCCTGAACGTGGCCCGCGGCTGCGTGCTGGCGTCCAGCCTGCCCGAGAGCGTGCCCGCCACCACCGTCGACCGGCAGTGCGGCTCCTCCCAGCAGGCCCTGCACTTCGCCGCTCAGGCGGTGATGAGCGGAACCCAGGACGTGGTGATCGCCGGTGGGGTCGAGAGCATGACCCGCACGCCGATGGGCGCCAACGTGATGCTGGCCATGGGCGCGGGCATGGGCGGGCCGAACAGCCCGCGGATCAAGGCGCGCTACAACGGCGTCGACTTCTCGCAGTTCATTGGCGCCGAGATGGTCGCCGAGAAGTACGGCCTCAGCCGCGAGGCGCTGGACGGATACGGCGTGGAGAGCCATCGGCGCGCCGCCGCGGCCACCCAGGCCGGCGCCTTCAAGGCCGAGATCCTGGCGCTTCCGGGCAAGGACAAGGAAGGCGCCGAGCTGCTCCACGACACCGACGAGGGCATCCGCTACGACGCCAGCCCCGAGGGCATGGCCGCCGTGAAGCTGCTGCATGAGAGCGGGCGCCTGACCGCCGCCACCGCCAGCCAGATTTGCGACGGCGCCTCGGCCATCATGGTGGTTTCCGAGCGGGGACTTAAGGACCTGGGCGTCGAGCCCCTCGCCCGCATCCATCATCTAACGGTGACCGGCGGCGATCCGGTGATCATGCTGGAGGCGCCGATCCCCGCAACCCGACGGGCCCTCGAGCGGGCCGGCATGTCGCTGGGCGAGATCGACCTTTTCGAGGTCAACGAGGCCTTCGCCTCGATCCCTATGGCCTGGCGCCAGGCCCTCGAGGCCGACCCGGACAAGCTGAATGTCAACGGCGGGGCCATCGCCCTGGGCCATCCCCTGGGCGCGACCGGGACCAAGCTGATGACCACTCTCGTCCACGCCCTCAAGGCGCGGGGCAAGCGCTGGGGGCTGCAGACCATGTGCGAAGGCGGCGGCATGGCCAATGTGACGATCATCGAGCGCCTCTAGCCGATGGCCGGGCGTATCATCGCGATCACCGGGGCGTTCGGCGGCCTGGGCCCGACGGTCGCCCACGCCGCGGCCGCCCAGGGCGCACGGCTGGCGCTGATCGGCCGGGGCCAGGCGCCGTCGTCGGGCCTTCCGGCCGGCGAGGACGTGCTGATCCTGGAAGGCATCGACCTTACGGACCAACGCCAGACCGCCATCGCCTTCACCGCCATCGAGGCGCGGTTCGCCGGCCTGAACGCCCTGCTCAACATCGCCGGCGGCTTCGCCTCGCACACCCTCGAAGGCGGCTCCGTCGACGACTGGGCCGCCATGCACCGGATCAACCTGGTCACCGCCGTCTCAGCCTGCGCCGCCGCCCTGCCGCTGCTGCGAAAGAGCCCCGCCGGCCGGATCGTGAACGTGGGCTCGTATTCGGCCCTGAAGGCCGGCGCTGGCATGGGGCCCTACGCCGCCGCCAAGTGCGGCGTGCACGCCCTGACCCAGGCGCTCGCGGCGGAACTCAAGGCGGCCGGCGTCGGCGTCAACGCGGTCCTGCCGTCCACGATCGACACCCCGGCCAACCGCGCCAGCATGCCGGGCGCGGACTTCTCGTCCTGGGTCCCGCCGGGCGACCTCGCCAGGCTCATGCTGGATCTGGCCAGCGAAGCCTCCGCCGAGACCGGCGCGCTCCTGCCGGTGACCGGCCCGGCCTAGCCCGGCGCCACGCGCCAAACGATATCGCCCATGTCGTCGGCCACCAGCAGGCCACCCCGCATAAAAGGTCAGACCTATGATCCGGCGGGGCAGGAAAAGACCCGCCCACCGTGCCCGGAAACTCCCGTCTGCCCGGATCGATGGGGCAATCGCTGGCCTCAGGTCCCCGAGCGCAGCGTCACCGGGATCTGATAGGTGATCGCCCGGACGCGCGGGACCCGCCCCGTCCACGGCCGCGCCGCCTCCAGCTGGTAGGCCAGTTGGAACAACAGCGCCTCGTGCCCCACGCGAGCCGCGAACTGTGTGCCGATGGGCAGGTTCTGGGCCGTCCAGTTCAGGGGCACGCTCATCGCCGGCGCGCCCGCGAGGTTGTGGTAGGGCGTGTGACCGACGTAGGCCAGCAGTCGGTCGATCATCACCCGCAGGCCGGTGCGCGGGTCCAGATGGCCCAGGGGCGGCGCGACTGACCCCGCCACCGGCGACATGATCACATCGAGTTGGCTGCCCACGAACCACGGGTCGTAGGCCAGGGCCGCGACGTGCAGGCGATCCCTCGCCGCTTCCAGGCTGCCGCCCGGGGCCTGGGCCAGTAGGTTCGCCAGGGCGAGGGTGAAGGGCTCCAGCACCTCGGCGTCCGGCTGACGGCCGAGCGCCCGGGCTGTCCCCCCCACCGCCTGCTGCGCGCCGGCGGCCCAGAGCAGGGTGAAATCCTCGGTGAAGGTCGGGCCCATGGGCCAGCGCGCGAAGATCACCCGGTGGCCCAGGCTCTCCACCAGCCGGCCGGCGTCCAGGATCGCCGCGCGCACCTCGGGCGAGACCGGCTGTCCCGCGGGGCCGTCGATCACCAACCCGACGCGCAGGCGCCGCCGCAGGGGGTCCACCACCATGCCGACCGGAGGGTGCTGCGCGCCGTCGCCGACGTCCTCGGTGGCCGCGAAGACCGCGGCGGAATCGCGGACGCTTCGGGTCAGGACGTGATCGACGGAAAGGTCGGTGATGTTCACCTCGGCGCGGGATCCGATCATCCGCCCCCGCGACGGCTTGAAGCCGAACAGACCGCAGCAGGAGGCCGGGATGCGGATCGACCCGCCGCCGTCGCTGGCGTGGGCGAAGGGCACGATCCCCGAGGCCACGGCCGCCGCCGCCCCGCCGGACGATCCGCCGGCCGAACGGGTGGGATCCCAGGGGTTCCGGGTGGCCCCAAACGCCAGCGGCTCCGTCGTCGGGAGGAACCCGAACTCCGGCGTGGCGGTCTTGCCGATCACCACCAGGCCGGTGCGGTCCAGGGCGTCCATATAGGCGCTCTGCGCGGCGGCGGGCGGGGCGCGGAGCCGCGCGCGCGAGCCCATGCGGGTGGGCAGGCCGGCATAGTCTTTCAGGTCCTTGATCAGGAATGGCACCCCGGCGAAGGGGCCTTGGCGGGGCGCAGCGGCCTTGGCCATCGCCCGTTCGAAATCCGAGCTGACCAGGAAGTTGAGGCTGGGCTGCAGGGCCAGCGCCCGCTCAATGGCGCCCCTCACCGCCGCGGCGGCCGTGATCTCGCCGCTGCGGATCTTGGCGGCCGTCTCGGTGGCGTCCATCCACCCCGTCGTCGCGGTGGGGAGGGGGGGCGGGTGGAGCGGTCGTCGCGCAACCGGCGGCGAGCGCCAGGGGCGCGGCCAGGGCGGCGCGGCGGGTCAGGTCGGTCATGAGGTGAAGCTTGGCCCAACCGGCCGCCGGCGCAAGGTCCCGCCGCGTTCGTTTAGCTCTTCTTGGAAACGTGCTCCGGCTTACCCTTGCGCTTGGTCGACGCCATCTTCTCCAGCTCCTTCTCGCTCATCGAGCTGGCCATGGATTTGGAAGCGCCCTTGAGCTTGCTCTTCGGGGTATCGCCTCGCTTGGCGGACAGGGCCGCGCCGGCGGCCTTCTGCTGGGCGGCGGATTTGGCGGGCATGAGTCTATCCTCGCTTCAGGGCCGCGCCCCATGCGCGGCTGGCGAGACAACCCATTTTCAGGCCCGCAGGTTCAGGTCACCAGCATCAGGAACACGCCGATGGCGCCCGCGGCGCTGAGCACGGTGAGGACCAGGGCCGTCGCCAGGCGCATCCGCAGGCTGAGGAACAGCACATAGCCGATCAGCGACATGGCGATCAGCACCACCCCGGCGATATCGATCAGCAGCCGCCAGGCCGCGCCCGCCGTCTCGCCGCGATGCAGGGCGTCGAGGACCTCCAGGGTGTCGGCCGGCTCCACGGCCACCCGTACCTCGCCGCTGGTCAGGTCGGCCTGCAGGTCGCTGTTTCCGCCTACCCCCTGCATCCGCACGAACACGCTCGGACCGGCGACCTCGGCGTCCTTGTACTCGCCCCGCAGTTTGACCCGCTGGCCAACGATGCGCGCCAGGGCCGCGCCGGCGCCGTCTCCGCTCACCTGCGCCAGTTCGGCGGGCGTCAGCCGCACCGTGGTTTCGACCACCGCCTGCGGCGGCCGCTTCAGCCAGCCGGGATGGTTCAGGCTGATCCCGGTGAGCGAGAAGAACAGCAGCGCCAGGAAGGCGAAGGCCGAGAGGTATCCGTGCCAGATCCGGCACTGACGATAGAACTCACCACGCGACATGGCCGGCTTACGCTCGTTCTCGCTCATCGTACGAGGGAGAAGGTCACCGCCATCCCGCCGCCTTCCTTGGTGAACGGCAGGGCCTTCTGGAAGGCCGCCTTGCCGATGCTGAAGGGAAGCGAGCGCAGGGTGTGTTTGCCCCGTTCCTGGCTGGTCTCGACATGGAGGATGTAGTTCCCCACGGGCACCGGCTGGAAAGCGTCGTCGATAGCGTCCCAATAGACCTCATAGGTCCCGCCCCGGGCCGTGGGCCGGCTGCGGAGGCGCACGAAGCGTTCGGCTTGGGCGCGGTTGGAACCCCACCAGACGAAGTTGTCCTTGTGCCACTCCGGATCGTCGCCGATCAGCATCAGGGTCCGGATCGGCTTGTTCTGCAAATCGGAGATCCAAACCACCAGGAACGGCGTACGGAAGCTGACGTCGCGGACGTCCTGGCGGTCGGGGGCCTGGTAGTCGACCCGCAACCGCCAGTCGGCGGGCCAGCGCTGTTCGGCGGAGAGCGCGCCCGGGCCCTGGGTGCGGATCAGCCGGGCGGGTTGCGCCTCGGCGAGCCCGTTCCAGCCGCTCGAAACGTGCACCCGTCCGCCGGCGTCGACGATCCGCACCGCCGTTCCGGGCGAGCGTTCGGCCAGGGCCAGGCCCTTGGCCGGCGACATCGCCATGCAGGCGGTGGCCAGGGCGTCGGCGTCCATCGCCGTGTCGGCGACCGCTGTGGCCGAGACCACCGCTTCCACCGGCCGGCCGGTGCGGGGGTCCACCGTGCAGCTCAGCGAACGGCCGGCGACCTGCCAGTCGCGCATACCCCGGCCGCTGGTGGCGATCGCCTGGTCGCTCAGCCGGGCGATGGCGGCGGGGGGGCCGTTGTCGAACGGGTGGGCCGGATCGGCCACGCCGACGTCCCAGGCCTCCGCGCCGGGCGCCTGGCCCCAGCAGCGCAGGTCCCCGCCCAGGCTGACCGCAAGGCCGGTGATCTCCGGAGCCGCTCGGCGGCCGGCCTCAAGCGCGGCGTCGATGATGTAGCCCTTGGCGATGGCGTCCAGGTCGAAGCTGACGCCCGCCGGCCGGGCCACCGTGCCCGCCGTGGCGTCCAGCACCGGATCGGCCAGACCGGCGCGGGCGGCCGCCAGGGCCGCCGGATCCGGCGCCTCGGCCCCGGCCTTCTCCCACAGCCCCAGGGTCCGGCCCAGTCGGCCGTCGAAACCGCCGCCGCTGGCCTGGCGCCATTGCTCGGCGCTGGAAAGGACGTGGAACATCTCCGGCGAGACCGCCATGCGATCCGCGACGTTCAGGCGGGAAATCTCGCTGTCCGGCCGGCGGGTGTTGAACACCGCGTCCAGTCGGCCGATTTCCTTCAGGATGGCTTCGCCCGCGCGCTTCGCGAGGCTTTCGTCGCCTGCCGCCACCACCACATCCAGCCGGGTGCCGAGCACATGCGGCTCGTGCAGGCGCCAGGCCTGGGCGGGGGTCGATAAGGCTGCGACGGCGCCGGCGAGACCGGCGGCGCTTGATTTGACCCAGGACGGCAAGGCTTAAAACTCTCCCTGTCGTTGACTTACATGATTTCGACCCGGGCCGAAAAGACCCCGGAGGCTTCCTGCGGGCAAGCCCGCTAACATGCGATCATTTCCGGTATGTTGCACCCCCATAGCCAAGATTACGGCGCTTTAGCGCGGCGCATAGGCCCGTATGAAGCGAGCGGCGACTTCCCGAGCGCGAGCGTCGATCCCTGCCTCTGTGTCGGCGGAGGGCCGCCCCAGCAGGGCTCCGAGCTGCCGTTGGCCGGAAACCATCCCGGCGAAGCATTCGGCCGCCTGTTCCGGATCGCACTCGTCCAGCCGGCCGGCCGCCACTTCCCGCCGGATGAACTCCGCCAGGCGAGCCCGATTGGCCAGGGCCCCGGCCTCATAGACCACCTGTGCGATATCGGGCTGCTCGCAGGCGCTCATCACCGCCAGCCGAAGCAGCCCCATGCCGCCGGGCCGGTGATAGGCCATCAGCAGGCCTCGCGCGTAGGCGGTCAGGGCCGCTTCGGCGTGGCCCGTGGCTTCGGGCGCGTCCAGCGGCGCGGTAAGCTCACCCACCCGCCGGGTGGCTATCGCCCGCACCAGCTCGGCCTTGGACCCATAGTGGTTGTAGATGGTCTGCTTGGAGACGCCCGCGCGCCGGGCGATCTCGTGCATGGAGGCCTGTAGGCCGCGGCTGGTCAGCACCTCCACCGCGGCGTTCAGGATGGCCTCGTTCTTGGCCACGTCGATCTGGCCGGCCAGTCGCGGCATCAGTGGCCTCCAGCCGGGCGGGCCGCCGGCGCGCGCGCCGGCGCGGCGAGCAGCACCAGCAACCCCGCCAGGCCGCAGCTCAACGCCAGAAGCCAGAAGGCGTCGGCGTAGGCCAGAACCAGGGCGTCCCGATGGATCAACAGGCTGATCGCCTTGCGCGCCGCCCCCGCCGGGTCCGACACGCCCCGCTCGGTCATCAGCTGCGTCAGGCCCGCGAGCATATCCGCCGCCCCCTGGGTGGTGTCGTTAACCCGCGCCGTCAGCTCGCTGTAGTGGATCGCGCTCTGCCGGCTGGTGATGGTGGACAGCATCGCCAGGCCGATGGCGCCGCCGACGTTGCGCATCAGGTTTACCAGACCCGACGCGTCCTTCATCAACTCGACCGGCAGGGTCGAGACGACCAGCTGCTGCGTACCGATCATCGCCACCAGCACGCCGACCGTGCGCACCACCTGCATGACGGTGAACTCATGGAACCCCCAATCGGCGCTGATGTGGGCCCCGAAGGCGACGCCCCAGGCCGTGATCGCAAAGCCCGCCAGGATGTACAGCCGCAGGTCCAGGTACTGGGCGAGCCTGCCGACGAAAGGCGACAGGAGCAGCATGGTCAGCCCGGACGTGAGCATCACGTGACCCACCTGAACGGACGAATAGCGCAGCACCTGGCCCAGGAAGAGCGGGATGACGAAGGCCGCGCCATAGAGGCTGACCCCCGCGACCGTGGACATCAGTATGCCGACCGTGAAGTTGCGGTCGCGGAAAGGCCTGAACGAGACGATGGGCCTGGCGCAGGTCAGTTCGCGCCAGACGAAGGCCACGCCGGCGACCGCCGCCGTCACGGTCAGCCAAAGGATGGTGTCATCTGCGAACCACTCGTTGTCGGCCCCCTCCTCGAACACGAATTGCATCGAAAGCAGCGCCACGGTCATGAGCCCGAGGCCCCACCAGTCGACGCCCTTCCCCAGGCTCGGGTCGGCCTTGTCGAAGGCGGCGTACCTGCCCACCAGGAACACCACCAACAGACCCACCGGCGCATTGACGAAGAACAGCCACCGCCAGTTCAGGCCTTCGGTGAGGTAACCGCCCAAGGTGGGTCCCAAGGTCGGCGCGAGCGACAGCACCATGGCGAAGACCACATTGGCGGTCATTCGCTTCTCGGGCGGAAAAACCGTCATCGCCGTCGCCATCACCGGAGGGATCATCGCGCCCGCGAACAAGCCCTGCACGGCCCTGGTCGCGATCATCATCTCGATCGATGTGGAGAGGCCGGTGACCACCGAGGCGATGATAAAGCCCACCGTGGCGATCACGTAGAATCGCCGGGTTCCCCACATCTTGGTCATGTAGGCCGTGAGCGGCATCGTCACGACCTCGGTGAGCAGGTAGATGGTCTGGACCCAGCTCATTTCGTCGGCGCTGGCCCCGATCCCAGCCTGGATTTGCGACAGGGAGGAGGCCACGATCTGGATGTCGAGGATGGCCATGAACTGGCCAAGCACCATCCCGCCGAACCCGAGATAGACCTTCAGCCAGTCGACCGCGGCGCCGTCGGCGCCGAGGTGGCCCGCCATCGCGGGCGGCGAAGCGGTGACGCCGCTGGCCAACGGACTAGCGCGAAAGGGTCCGGGGCGCGCCGACCGCCGCCTCGGCGAAGGTCGGACCCGTTCGCTGTGTGATGTCGACCTTCACCTTCACCGACAAGCCCGGGCGCAGGGCGCCCGCGAGCGGCTGGTTGGGCTCCACGGCGACCTTGACCGGTAGGCGTTGCGAGATCTTGGTGAAGTTGCCCACGGCGTTCTCAACCGGAATGAGGGCGAACTCCGATCCGGTGGCCGGAGCGAAGCTGTCGATGTGGCCACGGATCTGCTGTGACCCGAAGGCGTCGGCCTCGATCGTCACCGGCTGGCCGATCCTCAGGCGAGCCACCTGGGTCTCCTTGAAGTTGGCGATGACATAGGCCTCGCGCAGGGGGACGATGGCCAGCAAGGTCACGCCCGGACGCACATACTGGCCGGGACGCAGGGCCCTGCCGCCGACCACGCCGGAGATAGGGGCGCGGATTTCGGTGTGCGCCAGGTTGATGCGGGCCTGCTCCACGGCGGCGCGGGCCGCCACGGCTTGAGCCTGGGTTTGGGCTCGGGCCGAGCCCAGTCCATCGGCGGCGCGCCGCTCGGCTTCCAGCGTCGCCTGGGCCTCGGCCACCACGGCCTGCGCCTGGGTCGCGCCGGCGCTCACCTGCTGCACCCGTTGGGCCGAGACGAAACCCTTGGCCGACAGCGCGCCGTAGCGGCTCATCTCCGCATTCGCCAGTTGGGCCTGGGCCTTGGCGCTCGCCACGCCGGCGGCCTTCTGGGCTATCATCGCCCGCTCCAGCGCAGCCTTGTCGTCTACCCCTCGGACCGCCGCATCCAACGCCGTGGCGTTGGCCTCGGCCTCGGCCAGATGCGCGCGAATGGCTGCTGGGTCGATCCGGGCCAGGAGTTGCCCCGCCTCCACCTGCTGGTTGTCGCCCACCAGCACCTCGGCGACGTAGCCCTCGGTCTGCGGGGCGACGGCGACCTTGTCGGCCTGCACAAAGGCGTTGTCGGTGTGCTCCGTCGTCTGCTTGCCGTGCCACCAGAACGCCCCACCGACCATGATGGCCAACAGGACGACGAGCCCCGCCACGAGGGGGATGGGCCGAAGCCGCGGGAGACTGGGCATAAGGGGCGACCTGAAAAATGGACTGATCAGTCCATCGCATTTAGCGCCCGCGAGCCTGGGTTGCAAGGTCCGCCTTGTCGGGGAGCCCGCGACACAATCCCTGGCCGCCCGGTTAGATTTCCTGCGGCCCGCTAGGGTTGCGCGCCCCCAGGCCTTTCTCTAACTCAAGCGCCAACCTCGGCCGCATGCCGCAAGGTCCGGATAGTTTTTCTCAAACATGACCGCCCTGTCCCAGGACACCCTGACCCACCTGCAGCGGCTTGAGGCCGAGAGCATCCACATCATGCGTGAGGTGGTCTCCGAGTGTGAGCGGCCGGTGATGCTCTACTCCATCGGCAAGGACAGCGCGGTGATGCTGCACCTGGCGGCCAAGGCCTTCTATCCGTCCAGGCCGCCCTTCCCCCTTCTGCATGTGGACACCACCTGGAAATTCCGGGCGATGTACGAGATGCGCGAGCGCATGGCCCGAGAGCTCGGCTTTGAGCTGTTGGTCCACAAGAATCCCGAGGCGGTGGCCAAGGGCATCAACCCCTTCGACCATGGCTCCGCCGCCCACACCGACATCTGGAAAACCGAGGGACTGAAGCAGGCCCTCGACAAGTACGGCTTCGACGCGGCCTTCGGCGGCGCGCGGCGCGACGAGGAGAAGTCGCGGGCCAAGGAGTGGATCTTCTCCTTCCGCTCCGCGCAGCACCGCTGGGACCCCAAGAACCAGCGGCCCGAGCTCTGGCGCCTCTACAACACCCGCAAGAACCCCGGCGAGAGCATCCGGGTGTTCCCGATCTCCAACTGGACCGAGCTGGACATCTGGCAATACATCCACCTGGAGAACATCCCCATCGTCCCGCTGTACTTCTCGCAGGTCCGGCCGGTGGTGGACCGCGACGGGTCGCTGATCATGGTCGACGACGCGCGGATGCGGCTGCTGCCAGGCGAGACGCCGATGATGAAGTCGGTGCGTTTCCGCACCCTCGGCTGCTACCCGCTGACCGGCGCGGTGGAGAGCACCGCCTCGACCCTGCCCGAGATCATCCAGGAAATGCTGCTCACCACCACCTCGGAGCGCCAGGGCCGCAAGATCGACCACGACCAGTCCGCTTCGATGGAGAAGAAGAAGCAGGAGGGCTATTTCTGATGGCCCACGTCTCCGACCTCATCGCCACAGACATCGGCGCCTACCTCGAGCAGCACCAGCACAAGTCGCTGCTGCGGTTCCTCACCTGCGGTTCGGTGGATGACGGCAAGTCCACCCTGATCGGCCGGCTGCTCTACGACTCCAAGATGATCTTCGAGGACCAGTTGGCGGCCCTTGAGGCCGACTCCAAGAAGGTCGGCACCCAGGGCGGGGACATCGACTTCGCCCTGCTGGTGGACGGCCTGGCGGCCGAGCGCGAGCAGGGCATCACCATCGATGTCGCCTACCGGTTCTTCTCCACCGACAAGCGCAAGTTTATCGTCGCCGACACCCCCGGCCACGAGCAGTACACCCGCAACATGGTCACCGGCGCCTCGACCGCCGACGCCGCGGTGATCCTCATCGACGCGCGCAAGGGCGTGCTGACCCAGACCCGCCGGCACTCCTACCTCGTCAGCCTGCTGGGGATCCGGCACGTGGTCCTGGCGATCAACAAGATGGATCTGGTGGACTGGGACAAGGAGGTCTTCGCGGCCATCCTGGCCGAGTACCAGGCCTTCGCCGAGCAGATCGGCATCAAGGGCTTCACCGCCATCCCGATGTCGGCGCTCAAGGGCGACAACATCACCGAGCGAAGCGACAAGGCTTCCTGGTATGCCGGGCCGCCGCTGATGGAATGGCTGGAGAGCGTGCCGGTCGAGGACGACCTGCGCGAAAAGCCGTTCCGCATGCCCGTGCAGTGGGTGAACCGCCCGAACCTCGATTTCCGCGGGTTTTCCGGCTTCGTCGCCTCGGGCCTCATCGCGCCGGGCGACAAGGTCCGCGCCCTGCCCTCCGGGCGCGAAAGCACCGTGGCCCGGATCGTCACCAAGGATGGCGACCTGCCTCGGGCGGTGGCTGGCCAGTCCATCACCCTCACCCTGACCGACGAGATCGACATCAGCCGTGGCGACGTGATCACCGCCGCGGGCGAGCCGGTCCCTGTCGCCGACCAGTTCGAAGCCACCATCGTCTGGTTCGACGAGGAGGCCATGCTGCCGGGTCGCGGCTATCTCCTGAAGCTGGGCGCCCGGACGGTCGGCGTTCAGGTGACCGAGCCCAAGTACAAGGTCAATGTGAACACCCTGGAGCACCTGGCGGCCACGCGGCTGGAGCTCAACGAGATCGGAATCTGCAACCTCTCGATCGACGCGCCGATCGCCTTCGAGGCCTATGAGGACAGCAAGGACCTCGGCGGTTTCATCCTCATCGACCGGCTGTCCAACCGCACGGTCGGCGCCGGCATGCTGCACTTCGCCCTGCGGCGCAGCCAGAACGTCCACTGGCAGGCCCTCGATATCGACAAGGCCACGCGCGCGAGCCTGAAGGGCCAGACCCCGCGGGTTGTGTGGTTCACCGGCCTCTCCGGATCGGGCAAGTCCACCATCGCCAACCTGGTGGAGAAGCGGCTACACGCCGATGGCCGCCATACCTACATCCTGGATGGCGACAACGTCCGGCACGGCCTCAACAAGGACCTCGGCTTCACCGAGGAGGGTCGGGTCGAGAACATCCGCCGGGTGGCCGAGGTGGCCAAGCTGATGGCCGACGCCGGATTGATCGTCCTGGTCTCCTTCATCTCGCCGTTCCGCGCCGAACGGCGGGCGGCCCGCGAGCTGATGGCCCCCGGGGAGTTCGTGGAGGTGTTCGTGGACACCCCGATCGCCGAGGCCGAGCGGCGCGACGTCAAGGGGCTCTACAAGAAGGCCCGCGCCGGGCAGTTGAAGAATTTCACCGGGGTCGATTCCCCCTACGAGGCCCCGGAGCATCCCGACATCCGCGTCGACACCCTGGCCGTCTCGCCGGAGCAGGCGGCCGAGGAGATCGTGGCCTGGCTGGAGCGGGAGCGGCCCTAGGCGGCCGGTTCGGCGCAGGCGCCGTAGAGCTTGTCCAGGAGCGTGAACAAGTCCGCGCGCTCCTTGCCTGAGAGCGCCTTGTAGACATTGGCCTCATTGGCCAGGGTCACCCCCAGCAGTTCCTCGAGCGCCAGTTGGCCGGCCTTGGTCGCCACCAGGGAATGTCGGCGGCGGTCCACGGTCGAACGTTTGCGTTCGGCCCACCCCAGGCCCTCCAGCGTATCGAGCAGCGCCACCACCGTGGCCTTGTCGAAGCCGATTTCGCGGGAAAGTGTCGTCTGGGAAATACCAGGGTTCGCCGCGATCAGCGCCAGGGCGCCGAACATGCCGGAACGGACCTCCTTACGGGCCGCCCGTTCCGAGAAGCCGCGGGTCAAATGGTTCTGGAGGCGTCGGAGGCGGAAACCGATGACATCCTTCAGGACGCCGAGTTCAACGACCGCGGGTTCTTCGGCGACGACGGCGGAATGATGTAGAGCGGTCGACATAAGCATTTCCTTCCGGAAACAATCGACGCCGTCAACCGAAAGCCCTTCGATTCCTTGCTTCAGCGTACAGTTTCCCCATAAATTTTCTCCAGCCCGACGAATTTCAGGCCGGTTCGGGCTAGAAGGTGGGGCGGATTGCCGCCGTGGAGGGGGGCGCCCAAGCGGCCTGCGCCTTCCCATATAACAAGGCGCGATTCTCTCGGGCCCCTGGCCTTAGGGGAAAGCCCAGCGGGGTGGTCGGTGAAACGCCTGCGCCTCGCTGACGATGCAAGATGTTGTAAAGGTATGGGTTTGTCGCGTCATATGCACATCGTCGGGGCGCTGGTGGCCGGCGCCCTCACCGCGGGCCTGGGCATCGCCTCCCAGGCCGTCGGACAGGCGCGCGCCGCTGTTGCTCCCGACCCGGTCGCAGCCCTTGCCGCGCGGCTTGCGCCCGCCAGCCCTCTGACTGGCGACGCCGCCAAGGCCTACCTGTCCCAGGTGCTGCGGGAGCTGCAGGTTCCCGAGGAATCCCAGGTGCTCGTGTTCTCCAAGACGAGCCTCCAGTTCAACTACATCACGCCCCAGACGCCGCGAGCCATCTACTTCAACGACACCGTCGCGGTCGGGACCGTACCGGGCGCGCCCTTCCTCGAATTCACGGCCCTCGGGGACGACGGGCGCACCCGGTTCTACAACATGAGGATCGACGGCGCGGAGCCGGGGCGGATCAAGCAGGACGAGAACAACTGCAACGCCTGCCACACCGGGGTCTATCCGGAGCTGGTGGCGCCCACCCTGCTGATCGGCAACACGCTGACGCTGGACACCGGCCAGATCGCCTTCGCGCCCTGGAATAGCCTGACGGACGGGCGGACGCAGATCAAGGACCGGTGGGGCGGCTGGTACGTGACCGGTCGCCATGGGTCCATGAAGCACCGGGGCAACGTCATGGCCAAATACGACAAGAACCCCACGCTGGACCCCGTGGCCGGCCTGAACGTGGCGGACCTGTCGGGCCGGCTCGATACGAGCCGTTACCTGCGCCCGACCAGCGATATCGTCGCCCTGATGACCCTCGAGCATCAGGTCGGGTTCGCCAACCTGACCGCCAAGCTCAGCGCCCAGGTCCTCGCCCGGAAGGATCCGCCCGAGATCACCGCCACCATCGAGGAACTCGCCGACTACATGCTGGGCGTCGGGCAGGCGACCCTCACCGCGCCGGTGAGCGGGACCTCGGGCTTCACGGAGCAATTCGCCAGGCAAGGCCCGCGGGACTCGGCTGGCCGCAGCCTCCGCGAGTTCGACCTCCGCTCGCGCATCTTCCGCTATCCCCTGAGCTATATGATCTACACGCCCACCTTCGACGCGATCGCGCCGGAGCTGAAGGCCCGGGTCTATGCGCGGCTCCTCCAGGTGCTGTCCGGCCAGGACCGGTCGCCAAAGTACGCCAAGCTCTCCGGTGAGGATCGGAGGGCGGCGATGGAGATCCTCGCCCAGACCAAACCTGGCGTCCCGAGCGACTGGAAGACGGCACGCGTCGCGGCGAACTAGGGCCCTCGTCAGACCCGACCATCGGCCTCGCCAAGGACCAGTGCGGAAGCTATGCCGGAGGCTCTGGTGTTCGGGCCATGCGAGGACAACTTGACGGATAGACGCTTCTACAGAGTGGCCGACGGGCACGGCCTGCCGCACGATCCGTTCAAGGCGATCGTCGGACCACGGCCGATCGGCTGGATTTCCAGCCGCAGCCTCGCGGGCGTCGCCAATCTGGCGCCCTTCAGCTTCTTCAATGCGCTCAGTTCCAACCCGCCGATCATCGGCTTCTCCAGCGACGGCTGGAAGGACACCGTCCAGAACATCAGCGAGACCCGCGAGTTCGGCTGGAACCTAGCCACCGCCTCCCTCGCCCGGGCCATGAATGAATCATCGGCGACCGTCCCGCCGGAAGTCGACGAGTTCGATCTGGCCGGCCTGCGGCCGACGGAGGGCCTCGTCACCAAGGCGCCGCTGGTCGCCGAGGCGCCCGTCTCCTTCGAATGCAAGCTGTCGGAGATCGTGCGGGTGAAGGATCACCAGGGGGCCGCATCGCCCAACTGGCTGGTGATCGGCGAGGTGGTGGGTGTCCACATCGACCCGGCGTTCCTGGTCGATGGCCTCTACGACACCGCCGCGGCGGCGCCGATCCTGCGGGGCGGCGGGCCTGGCGACTACTTCAATGTCGGCCCGGACCAGAAGTTCGTGATGTTCCGTCCGAAAACCCCCGCTTGACCGGCTTGGTGGCGTCGGCGCGGCAGGGCTTCCCGGCAGCGCAAATCCACGGCATTTTCGCAAAAGGTTTGTGGGGGTCTTCCATGCGTTTTCTGCTTGTCTTCGGCTTGGCTGCGGCGCTCGCGGGCGCGGCCGCCCCTGCGTCTGCGCAAGTGGCGCCCAAGGGCGAGATCATCTTCGACGCCCCGCCTCCCGCTCGGCCTCCCGCCGACGCCGCCTTGGTCCAGCAGGACACCTTGATCTACGACCGGGCCATCCAGGCCAAGTCATTCGCCGAGCTCGCCAAGTTCGAGCCCGAACTGAACAAGGTTCTCGAGCATGTCCCAACGCGGTTTCCGCTGTTTGAGAAGCGTCCCGGCCAGGTGATCGTGCGGGCGGACCGCGACACGGGAGGGCCCATCGCCAGGGCCATGGCCCAGGAGCTGCTCGACGCCAATCCTCAGACCTCGGTCAAGATCAGCTTTGAGCCGAATGTCTATGGCTTCGCCGCCCTCACGGTGGGCGCCCTGGCCGCCGAGCGGAAGGACTACGCCGCGGCCCTGATGGCGCTCAATACGGGCGCCTCGGTCCAGCCCGACAATCCGAAGATCCTCGCCGAGCGCGGTCACGCCCTGGCCATGCTCGGCCGGTTGCCGGAGGCGATGTCCCTCCTCCTCAGCTGGCGACGCGACTATCGGCTGCAGGCCCAGCTCAGCCCCTCCGACACCGCCCGCGTGCTGCGCGCCATCGGTTTCGTCATGACCGAGCAGAAGCGCTATCCCGACGCCCAGGCTTCCTATGAGGATGCACTCAAGCTCGAGCCCGCCGAGCCCACGGCCCTGGCCGCGTTGAAGCGCATCGAGCAGCTGCGGACCGGCGCCGCGCCGCAGGCCAGGTAGGGACCCTGCCCCTCGCGGCCGTCCATGCGCTCGCTGGTGGGCCCGGCAGGACTCGAACCTGCAACCAGACCGTTATGAGCGGCCGGCTCTAACCATTGAGCTACAGGCCCCTGCAGCGCGGCGGTTGAGGTAACATGGGCTGCATGGCGCTTAAAGCTTACGTTCAGCTGGGCTTTGCGAGGTTGGCGGCCTAGCTGCGATGGAGACCTTTCCAATGAAGACCCTGATGCGCGTCGGCGCCCTGGCGCTGGCCCTCTCGGCCGGCGCCGCGCCCGCGGCCCTGGCCCAGGCGCCGCCGCCCGCCGCCGACAGCATGTTCCGCGCCACCACCCTGAACCTTTCCGCGCACGGCCAGGTCGAGGTGGCGCCGGACATGGCGACCATCAGCCTGGGGGTGATGACCCAGGGGGCGACCGCCGTGGCGGCCATGCAGGCCAATGCGGCGCGGATGACCGCCGTGACCGCCGCCCTGCAGAAGGGCGGGATCGCGGCGCGCGATATCCAGACCTCCGGCCTCAACCTCAGTCCGCAGTATCGCTACGAGGCGAACAAGCCGCCCGTGCTCACCGGCTACCAGGCCTCGAACATGGTCACGGTGAAGGTGCGCGACCTCACTCGGCTGGGACAGGCGGTGGACGCCACCGTGAACGCCGGCGCCAACCAGGTGAACGGCGTCAGCTTCGGTCTGCAGGATCCCACCGCCGCGGAGAACGCCGCCCGCGAGCAGGCGGTCAAGGCGCTGGGCGCCAAGGCCATGCTCTACGCCGGCGCCACCGGCTACCGGGTGTCCCGCTTAGTCCAACTCAGCGAAGGCGGCGGCTATTCGGCCCCGCCGCCCATGCCGATGATGGAGATGCGGATGAGCGCGGCGAAGGCCGACACCCCGGTCTCGCCAGGCGAGATGACCGTGCGGATCGACGTCACCGGCCTCTACGAGCTCACTCGCTGACGCCAGCCCGCTTGAACGCGCCTTCCAGCTTGGAGGCGATGATCAGGCCCGGCAGGACCCGGTCGCCCTCCATGACGGCGGCGTAGACCAGGTCCTTCCCGGCCACCGGGCCCGCCGCCCAGCCGACGCCGCGCGAGCCGTCGGCGGCGCTGTCGCAGCTCAAGAGGCGCGGCTGGCCATCCTTCGCGGCGGCTTCCAGCAGGTCCGCGAGTTTCGTCAGGCCCGGCTTATCGCAGGCGGGCCACTCGCGCGCGCAGGCGGTGGCGGTGTTGTAGCGATAGAGCGCCCTGCCCTCGCCCTTGCGGGCGATCAGGACACAGCTGTTGGGATCGCCGATGGCGCGCGAGACCGCCTCGTCCAGCCTGGCCTTGTCCACCCCGGGCGGGGCGCCCGGCGAACAGGCGGCCAGCAGGACCAGGGCCGCGGCAAGGCCCTTAGGCGGCGCGTTTGATGTGATTGCCTTCATCCAGGAGCACGACGGTCGGCGCATAGTTTCGGGCCTCCTCCGCCGGCAACATGCCGTACGTCACGACGATGACCTTGTCGCCCTTCTGAACGAGCCGGGCGGCCGCGCCGTTCACGCCCACCACGCGCGAGCCTCGCGGGGCCTCGATCGCGTAGGTGGTGAAACGGGCGCCGGTGGTGATGTTCAGCACGTCCACCTGCTCGTGAGGCAGGATGGTCGCGGCGTCCAGCAGATCGCGGTCTATGGCGATCGAGCCCTCGTAGTCCAGGTCCGCCTGGGTCACGGTGGCGCGGTGCAGCTTGGCCTTCATCAGGGTGAGCAACATGGCCGTCGGTACGTCCTCTAAAGGCCCCTTCCGGCGGGGAGATGCGGAAGGCTCCAGGGCCCGCTCAAAAGGCGATGCGCATATAGTCAGGTCGGCGGGGGGATTCAATGCCGCGTTGCAGCAAGAGCGTCAATCGCGGCGGCCGTTCACCCTGTTCCTCAGGCCCGGATTAACCCGGGCGGGCCAGACTGGCCGGATGGACGCGATCTCCATCGCCCGCGGCGGCGTCGCCGCCGCCGAGCGCCGCTTCGAGGCGGCGGCCAGCCGCATCGTGCAGGGGTCGGCCGCCGGCGACGCCGACCTCGCTGAGGGGATGGTCGAGATGGTCCAGGCCAAGCACCAGTTCTCGGCCAACCTGCAGGTCATCCGCTTCGCCGACGAGATGTGGCGCGCCCTGCTGGACATCCAGGGGCGCTAGACAGGGCCTCTCCGCTCGCGTAGCGGCCCGGCATGACCGTCCGATCCCTGTTCGCCACTCCGCTCTATGAAGCCAGCCTCGGCGACGAGGCCCTGGTCGCAGAACTCCTCGAGGCCTGCCACGGCCTGCAGGACGAGGACGAGGCCGGTCAGGCCTGGAGCCGCGAGCACGGGTACGGCGGCTACACCTCCTACGGCTCGCTGGACGACCTGCCGCGCCGGATGAGCGTCTTCGACGATCTGCGCCGCCGCCTCGACCGCCACGCCAAGGTCTTCGCCAAGGCCGCCCACATGGACCTCGGGTCGGGCCGGCTGAAGCTCGACAGCCTGTGGGTCAACGTCCTGAATCCGGGGGCCGCCCACTCCGGCCACATCCACCCCCACGCCGTCATCTCCGGCACGGTCTATGTGGCGGTCCCGAAGGGCGCCAGCGCCCTGAAGCTGGAGGATCCGCGCCTGCCGGCGATGATGGCCGCCCCGCCCCGCGCGTCCGACGCGCCGGAGGAGGCCCGCAGCTTCGTCTATCTGACGCCCGCTCCGGGCGCCCTCTACCTCTGGGAAAGCTGGCTGCGCCATGAGGTGCCCGCCAACCAGGCGAAGGCGGCGCGGGTCTCGATCAGCTTCAACTACGGCTGGCGCTGAGCGGGCTGGGAGAACTTCCGCCCGAAGAAGTCGTCCCGGTTCCACCTCGGCCGCTCCGGCGCATTGGCCAGGGCCTTGGCGATCTCGTAGTTGAGCCGCGCGAACTTGGCGCCGGCCGCATAGTCGATCGGCTGGGCGGTGTCGTCGCAGGGGTGGTGATAGCAGCCGCTCAGGAAGCCGCGGAATTTCGCCTCGCCGCCGTTCTGGAAGCCGGTCATCAGGAACACCGAGGGCACACCCGCCTCCACGAAGCGATAGTGGTCGGACCGGGTGAACAGGCCCTCCTCCGGCAGCGGATCGGGGGATAGCCCGATCCCCATCCCGCCGGCCGCCTGCCGAACCACCGGACCGATCCCGGAACGCTCCGCCCCGAAGGCGACGACGTCGGTGAAGTCGTAGGTGAGCAGCGGCATGTCCAGGTTGACGTTGGCGACCAGATCCTCGCGCGGAACGGTGGGATTGCGGGCGAAATACTCCGCCCCGACCAGACCCTTCTCCTCCGCCGTGACCAGCAGCACCAGGATCGAGCGCTTCGGCCGCTCCGCGCTTTCCATGAAGGTGCGGGCCATCTCCAGGGCGGTGGCCACGCCGGAGGCGTTGTCCAGGGCGCCGTTGTTGATGCCGTCGCCATTCACCGGCTCAGTGAGGCCGACGTGATCCAGGTGGGCCGACAGCACCACCGTCTCCTTCGCCAGCGTCGGGTCGGAGCCCGGGATCAGGCCGGCGACATTGTGGCTCTCGCTGTTGCGGGTCTCGGCCCGCGTCACCGCCTCGGCGCGCACGGCCAGCTCAAACCGCGGCGGGTTGTCGCCAGCGGCATAGACCTTCTCCAGCGGCGTGCGGGCGCCCGCGAACAGCTTGGCCGCGCCTTTCACGCTCACCAGGGCGAGCTGTGGAACCGACGGGGCGACCTCGTACGGGCGGCCGGTGGCGTCGCGCCAGGTCATCGCCCAAGCCCGCGCATTACGCGCCTCGGTCGTGAACGGGCGGGCGTCCTCGCTGGCGGGCGTGCCCACCGAAATGAAGCCGACGGCGCCGTGCTTTTCGGCCTCCAGCCGCTTGGTGCGCGCCGACCTGTAATAGGCGCGCTCCTCGGTCTGGAAATTCCGCGGCGCGCCCTCCAGGGCCACCACGATCTTCCCCCTGACGTCGAGGCCAACGTAGTCGTCGCGTCTGCGCTCCGGGGCGACGACCCCATAGCCCACGAACACCAGCGGCGCGGACCGGCGAATTTCCCGCGTGGGGTTGCGGATCACCACGAAGTCCTCGTTGGCCACCAACTCGGCGCGCGCGCCGCCCAGGCCAGTGAGCGCCAGGCTGCCGGCGTCCGCCGCGCGGTAGGCCACGAGCGGGGTCCTTTGGAACCACGTGCCGTTCTCGCCCGCCGGCTTCAGGCCCATCTGACGGAACTGGCTGGCGGCATAGTCCGCCGCGATATCGTAGCCGCGCGTCCCCGCCTCGCGGCCTTCCAGCAGGTCGCTGGCCAGGAAGGCGATGTGCGCGCGCATGTTCTCGGCCGTCCGCTCGGCGGAAGGCTGCGCGAACGCGGTCGTGGC
>CANJRI010000010.1 GCA_947476555.1 Caulobacteraceae bacterium | reverse complement strand
GGATATCCTTCACCACCCGCTCGCCGGGGGTCGCCTTCGAGGGCAAGGGTTTTGATCTCATCTTCGTTCCTACGTCACTGCGATGAGACCAAAACCCTCCGCTAGCTGGAACCCTGAATCTGTCTCATTGGCGCTGACGGCGGACAATGCGGCTCTAGGCCTACTGGACATCGCCAACACGAGAACGACCCGACGCGGCAGCCTTGTCGAGAACCTGTCGCCAGTATTGGCTAGAGCTGCAAGGACGGCGGTGGGGGAAATGCCTCCGGATGAGGCCTGGCGTTTTCTCCAGGTGCTCATAGGAAAGCTCGGCCGCACGCAGTGGCAATTGTCTCTCGCGCGCTCAGTTCGCTCGTCAACCATGTCACTTGCGCTTCTGCGGCCGCTCGAAGCAGTCGCGGCGATCCCGGCACTGCTCGAAGAGGAGGGTGGCGACTTCCTCATGAGCGGAATGGCGGAGGGCCTGGCCAACGCCAAGCCTTTCGACCCAGTCGGCGCGGCTCTAGCCGAACTGTCAGGACCGCATCTGCTCAGGCTCCTTCTGGCGGCCAGAAGCCTCGCCGCACTAGCGCTGGGAGGTGATTTTGGCATTGAGCCCGCGCTGGAGGCAGGTGTCGAGCAAGTGGAGCTCAACGAAAGGAGCGAAGCTCGCCGCCGCTTGACGCAGCATCTGGTTGGCGACCGCCACGCCGGACTGCTCCGGCTTTTCCTCTCTTCTGCGCCCGGCGACGACGTCGTCGCGGAAGCGGAGAGGCTACGGCTCGCCAACGCGCTTGAGCAGAGCGATCTCAACGACGTCATCGTGGAGGCCGCAAGGCGGACCGGCGCTTCGACCGGCGTACGGCAGGTTGTGGCTAAAGCCGCGCGTTCGCCAATTGTCGACTCGATGCTGCGAAGCCTTCTCGAGCCGACGGCTGCTGACATTGACTGGATCCTCGACGGACTGCGCGAGGCGGACGGCCGCCGGCAGCAGCAGCTTCTCCTGGATGTGCTCGGCTCCGCATCGTCCGACCAGTTGCGGTCGATCGTCGCTAGGCCCGGCGTCCTAGCAAAGAGCGTCGATCTATTGGGGGCGGAGGTTGGTGCCACAGAGCTTCTCGCGCGGATCGCGGAGTCGGTTCCAATGGAGGCCCGCGACCTAGTCGCACTGGTGGTGCGAATCCTTCCGAACGTCCCGGGGCGCCGGGGTAGTGCGATCGCGGCGAAAGCACTCGAGACGGCCCTTGGCCGAGACTTCGCGCCTGATCGTGATCGGTTGTTGGCGGGTCTACTCGACCGTGCAGGCGGCGAGCTCGACGGTGCGCGCTCAATCGTCTCCGGCGTTGCCCAAGGTATCGAGCGCGCGCTCGCGAGCCGCAATCTGATCCTCTTCGACGGGGCCGCACCCGCGACCAGGATTGAGCTCCTCAAGGTCCCAGAGATGCTGGCGGACGCGGTCATTGGCCGGCATGTCCTCGACCTGTCCTACGAGGCCAGCGAGGCTGTCGGCCGCCTCCTTTGGGATGCCGAGGCGATCGACATGCGCGGCTTTCTCCGAGGCAGTGCCAAGCTGCTGCCGTTCGCCATGCGCGAGAGGGGAAGAGCGGCGTCGCCGATCATAGCTTCGGCTTTTCCCTCGGTTTATCGGGAGCTTCAGCAAGAAGGCCGACCAGACTTCGCGTCCTTCGTGTTTCCCTTCTTTGATTGGGATCGCAGCAAGACGGCGCGCAGGGAGCTTGCCCAAGCCCTGCTCACATCGAAATGGCGGCCTCGAGACATCGCCTTGGCGGCCGCCAGGGCGGGCGACGCGGAACGGATCCTGCGCCAAGTCGCAAAACGTGAGAGTGGTCCTGCAGTGATCGCGTCGATCTCAAAGGAGATTGACACCGTCTCGGAGCCCTGGAGGAGCCAAATCAACAGGGCCATCCGGGAGATCGCCAAAGATGCAATCTAGCCCCCGTCGAGCTTTCGCATACGTAGCACCTATTGCCGAAGGGGGTCGTTGAGCCCGTCGGGTGCCGCGACAGCTCATCGCGATCCAGACTTAAGTGACTTGAAAGTGGTGGGCATACCGGTGGGCTCACCCCACTTACGGATATTTTTATCATATAATTCAACATTATATGGCGGAGAGGGTGGGATTCGAACCCACGATGCCCTTGCAGGCACGCCGCATTTCGAGTGCGGTACATTCAACCACTCTGCCACCTCTCCGACGAGGACGGGCCCAAAGGGCTGCCGAGCGAGCGGCGGAACCTAATCAGGACCCCTCGTCAGCGCAAGGGCCGCGTGAACGTTGAGTCAGCCGGCCCGGGCGAGGCTCGCGGCCACGCGGGCGATGCGGGTGATGCGGTCCCATTCGCCGGCGCGCACGGCGTCGGCGGGCGCCACCCAGCTGCCGCCGACGCAGATGACATTGGGCAGGGCCAGGTAGTCGGCGGCGTTGGCCGCGTCGATGCCGCCGGTGGGACAGAAACGGGCGGTGGGAAAGGGGCTGGCGAAGGCCTTCAGGGCCATGGTCCCGCCCGCGACATTGGCGGGAAACAGCTTGAAGCGGGTGAGGCCGCGCGAAAGGCCGTCCATCAGCTCGGTGGCCGTGGCGACGCCGGGCAGCAGCGGCGTCGGTCCGTCCGGCCCCGCACCGTCGAACAAGCCCGGACTGACGACGAAGCGGGCGCCGGCGGCGGCGGCGGCCCGCCAGTCCTGCTGGTTCAGCACCGTGCCCGCGCCCACCACCGCGCCCTCGATCTCGGCCATGGCGGCGATGACCTCCAGGGCGGCCGGGGTGCGCAGGGTGACCTCCAGAGCCTTCAGACCCCCGGCCACCAGCGCCCGACCCAGGGGGATGGCGTGAGCCACGTCCTCCACCACAAGCACCGGCACTACGGGGGCCAGACCGAGGATCTCGTCGAGGGTCATAGGCGCTCCATCTGGCGAAGCTCGCGGGCCGCGCCCACCATCGCCGCATAGGGGTGCAGGACCAGGAAGGTGGGGATGTCCTTCACGAAATCGGAGAGCCTGCCTTTGGCCTCGAACCGCTGCCGGAACGGCCCGGCGGCCAGGCGGTCGGCCATCCGGGGCGCGATGCCGCCAGAGACGAACACGCCGCCCCGCGCGCCGAAGGTCAGGGCCAGATCGCCCGCCACGGCGCCCATGACGCCCGCGAAACGGTCGAGCGTGGCGGAGGCGATGGGCTCGCCCTCCAGTCCGGCCGCCATCACCGCGGCGGCGTCGGGGTGGACCGGATCGGCCCCCTGCATGGCGGCCAGGGCGCCGTAGAGATCGAACAGCCCCGGCCCGGATAGCACCCGTTCGATGGAGACTCGGCCGAAGCGGGCGTGCAGCCGCTTCCAGACCTCGGCCTCGACCTCGTCGCTGGGCGAGAAGCCGGCATGGCCGCCTTCGCTGGAGACGGCGATGTCGCCCCGCTCGCTGCGGGCGATGCCGGCCACCCCGAAGCCGGTGCCGGCCCCCAGCACCACCATCGGGCAATCCCACGTCCCCCGCGCCCGGGCAGGGCCGATGGGGCGCAGATCGCCCTCCTCCAGGCCCGGGCAGGCCAGGGCCTGGGCGGCGAAGTCGTTGATCAGCTTCACCGCCTCGAACTCGAAATGAGCCAGCAGGTCGCCCTCGGACACCTGCCAGTCGAGGTTGGTGAATTCGATCTCGCCGTCGAGCACGGGGCCGGCGACGGCGATGACCGCGCGGGGCGGGCGTTTGCGGCCGACGGTGGTCTCGATGTATTCGGCCATGACCTCGGTCAGGCTGCCGTAGTCCTTGGCCGGGAAGGTGAGCGGATGGCGCACGTGCCCCTGGGCGTCCACCAGGGCGAAACGGGCGTTGGTGCCGCCCACGTCGCCGACGATCCCGGTCCACTGGACGCCCATCAGGCGGCCTCGAACAGGGCGCAGGCGCCGGCGTCGGCCGGACCCGCCGCGGCGCGCATCAGGCCGAACAGCTCCCGGCCAAAGCCAGCCTGGCCCGGCGGGGCGAGCGCAGGCTCGCGGGCCATCAGCTCGGCCGGATCCAGGCGGATGTCCAGGCGGCCGGCCTCGGCGTCGAGGCGGATGATGTCACCGTCGCGGACCCGGGCCAGGGCGCCGCCGTCCGCCGCCTCCGGCGTCATATGGATGGCGGCCGGGACCTTGCCGCTGGCCCCGCTCATCCGGCCGTCGGTGACCAGGGCGACCTTGAAGCCGCGGTCCAGCAGCACGCCCAGCGGCGGGGTCAGGGAATGCAGCTCCGGCATGCCGTTGGCGCGGGGGCCCTGGAAGCGGACGACGACCACCAGGTCGCGGTTCAACTCGCCGGCCTTGAAGGCGGCCAGCAGCGCCTCCTGGCTGTCGAACACCCGGGCCGGCGCCTCGATGGTCCGATGCTCGGCCTTGACCGCGGAGGTCTTGACCACGCCGCGCCCGAGCGGGCCGCTCACCAGCCTGAGGCCGCCCTCGGACTGGAAGGGATCGTCCACCGGCCGCAGCAGGTCGCGGTTGAGGCTGACGGCCGTCCCTTCGCGCCAGACCAGCTGGCCGCCGTCCAGGAAGGGCTCCTGCTGGTAGCGGCGCAGGCCGGGGCCGGCGACGGTGGCGACGTCCTCATGGGCGAGGCCGGCGTCCAGCAACTGGCGGGTGACGAAGGCCATGCCACCGGCGGCGTGGAAGGCGTTCACGTCCTCGGAGCCGTTCGGATAGACCCGGGCGATCAGCGGGGTGACTTTCGACAGGTCGTCGAAGTCCTCCCAGGTCAGGAGGACGCCGGCCAGCCGCGCCATGGCGATCAGGTGGAGGGTGTGGTTGGTCGAGCCGCCGGTGGCGAGCAGGCCGGCCAGGGCGTTGACCAGGCTCTTCTCATCCACCACCGCCGAGAAGGGCGTGTAGGCGTTGGTCCCGTCGCGAATCTCCACCGCGCGCTTCGGCGCGGCGGCGGTGAGGGCGTCGCGCAGCGGCGTGTTGGGGCTGACGAAGGCGGCGCCCGGCAGGTGCAGGCCGGTCATCTCCATCATCATCTGGTTGGAGTTGGCGGTGCCGTAGAAGGTGCAGGTGCCGGGGCCGTGGTAGGATTTCATCTCCGAATCCAGCAGCTGCTCGCGCGTGGCCTTTCCCTCCGCGTAGAGGGCGCGCACCCGGGCCTTTTCGGCGTTGGAGATCCCGGACGTCATCGGCCCGCCGGGCACGAAGATCACCGGCAGGTGCCCGAACGCCGCCGCGCCCATGAACAGGCCCGGCACGATCTTGTCGCAGATGCCAAGCATCAGAACGCCGTCGAAGGCGTCATGGGTCAGGGCGACCGCCGTCGCCATGGCGATCACGTCCCGTGAGAACAGCGACAGCTCCATGCCCGGGCGGCCCTGGGTGACCCCGTCGCACATGGCCGGCACGCCGCCGGCGTACTGGGCGGTGGCGCCCACCTCGCGCGCGGCCTTCCTGATGACGTCCGGGAACCGCTCGTAGGGCTGGTGGGCGCTCAGCATGTCGTTATAGGCCGAGACGATGCCGATGTTGGGGGCGGACGGGTCCCGCATCCGCTGTTTGTCGCCCTCGGCAGAGGCCGCGAAGGCGTGGGCCCAGTTGGCGCAGGACAGCTTGCCGCGCGCCACGCCGGCCTCCCGCGCGGCGGCCATGCGGGCGAGATAGTCGGCTCTGCTGGCGCGGCTGCGCTCAACGATCCGGGCGGTGACCTCGGCGGTGACGGGATGCATCGACTCCACCTTCCCTAACCAGGCGTCCAGAACACGCGGACCGGGGCCGGGCCCATGAGCAGCCGGCCGACGGGCAAGTCCGCCCCGGCCTGCGCCCGCTCGATCACCTCGCGCTTAGCCTCGCCGGCGATCAAGAGGAAGATGGCCCGCGACTGTGACAGCGCCGAAAGCGTGAGCGTTATGCGGGCCAAGGGCGGGCGCCCCAGCCCTTCCGGGACCAGCGCGGTGAGCCGGTCGGTGGTCAGGGCGGACTCCAGGCCGGGGTCGCCCGGGATCAAGGAGGCCACGTGACCGTCCTCGCCCATGCCAAGGATCACGGCGTCGAAGGGCATGAGCGCGGCGAGGGCGGCCTCATCGGCATGGGGCCATAGGGGCAGCAGCTCAGCCTCGGCCGCCGGTCCTTGCAACAGGTGGGCGTGGGCGAGACCGGCGTTGGAGTCCGGCGAGTTCTCCGGCACGCAGCGCTCGTCCGACAGCGTCACCACCACCCGCGCCCAGTCGATCGGCGCCGCGGCCAGGCGGTCATAGACCGGCGCCGGCGAGCGACCGCCGGTTCCCACCAGGCTCGCCCGCGGCCGTACGGCGAGGGCGTCGGCCAGGCGCGCCTCGACCGCCTGGGCGGCCGCATCGGCCAGGGCGGCGGGTGTTGGATAGGTTTCGAGCATTCCTGCCGTCCTAACGCATTCGCGAGCAGCAGGGCGCCGTTCGATTGCCTTTGGTGATTGACCAGCCCGGTTCCAGGCCCCAGTTTTGCGTCGCGTCCATGTCGGGGAATTCCATGCGTCGCCGCTGTGCGCGGTTGCGCATCTGATGGAGTCTCCATGCGTATCGCGCAGGTAACCCCCCTCTATGAGGCTGTCCCTCCCCGCCTGTACGGCGGCACCGAGCGTGTGGTCGCCCATCTCACGGACGCCCTGGTCCAGCTCGGCCACGAGGTGACCCTGTTCGCGAGCGCCGAGGCCCGCACCCTGGCCACCCTGGCGCCGGTCAGGGACCAGGCCATCCGGCTGGATCCCGCGCCGCTGAAATCCGACCTGGCCGCCCACCTCTCGCAACTGGCCGAGGTCCGCCGGCGGGCGAGCGAGTTCGACGTGATCCACTTCCACACCGATATGATCCACTTCCCGCTGTTCGAGCACATGGCCGACCGGACGGTGACCACCCTCCACGGGCGCCTGGACCTGAAGGACCTGCCGGAGGTCTACAATCGCTGGCGGCAGTATCCGCTGGTTTCGATCAGCGACGACCAGCGGCGGCCGCTTCCCTTCGCCAACTGGGCCGCGACCGTCCACCACGGCATGTGCGCGGAGCTCTATGAATTTCGCGCGAAGGGCGATGGCTACCTGGCCTTCCTGGGCCGCATCTCGCCGGAGAAGCGTCCCGACCGGGCCATCGCCCTGGCCATCGCCTCCGGCCGGCCGCTGAAGATCGCCGCCAAGGTCGACAACGCTGACAAGCTCTACTTCGAGGAGAAGATCGAGCCGCTGCTGCATCACCCGCTGGTGGAGTTCATCGGCGAGATCGGCGACGATCGGAAGTCGGATTTCCTGGGTGGGGCCGACGCCCTGCTGTTCCCGATCGACTGGCCCGAGCCCTTTGGCCTGGTGATGATCGAGGCGATGGCGGCCGGAACCCCGGTGATCGCCTACGATTGCGGCTCGGTGCGCGAGGTCGTCGAGGAAGGGCTGACCGGCTTCATCGTCTCGGACGACGAGGCCGCCCTGGCGGCGATCCGCCAGATCGACCGGCTGGACCGCGCCGCGATCCGCGCCCGGTTCGAGGCGAGGTTCTCCGCCGTGGCCATGGCGCGCAATTATCTGGGCCTCTACGAGCAGCTCGGCGCCCCCGCCCGCCGCGCGGAGGCGCTGTCGGACTGATGGACGATCTCGCACCAGACATCGAGGCCCCTGTCGAGTGGGGCGAGATCGAGGAGCCCCGCGTCCCGCAGCGGCTCTACGCCCTGAAGGACCGCGACACCTTCCTGGTGGCCGACTCCCATGGGGATATCGCCGGCGCCGCCGACGGCTTGTTCCATGACGACACCCGCATCCTGTCGCACTGGGAGATGCTGCTGGGGGCCAAGCCGCCGGTGCTGCTGTCCGGGGCGATCAGCGAGGACAACGTCTTCTTCACCTCCCATGGCCTCAACCGGGCGATCCCCGCGCCGGCCGGGCCGCTGGGGCCAGCCGGTGTCGTGCACCTGGAACGTAAGCGGTTCCTCTGGGAGGACCGGCTCTACGAGCGGGTCACCCTGGCCAATTTCAGCCCGGAGTCGGTCGTGCTGCCGCTGAGCTTCGAGTTCGACGCCGACTTCAAGGACATGTTCGAGGTGCGGGGAGCCCGGCGCGCGCGGCGCGGCCGGCTCGATCCGCCAGCCGTGGGCGAGCGCTCGGTCCGATTCGGTTACGAAGGCCGCGACGGGGTGGAGCGGACCAGCACCGTGGCCTTCTCCGATCCGCCCGCCGAGATCTCGGAGAAACGCGCCCAGTTCATCGTCACCCTGGCGCGCGACACGCGGACGGAGATCTACATCGAGATCGGCGCCCAGGCGGCCGAGCCCAGTCGGGCGCGGTTCCGAGCGGCCGCCGCCCGGGCGCGGAACGACATGCGGTTCCGCCGGCGCCGAGGGGCGAGGTTGCGCACCAACGGACGGCTGTTCAACGCCTGGATGGACAAGTCGCGGGCCGACCTGGCGCTGCTGACCACGGCCATGCAGACCGGGCCCTATCCCTATGCCGGCATCCCCTGGTTCTCCACGCCGTTCGGGCGCGACGGCATCCTGACCGCCTGGCAGATCCTCTGGTTCGAACCCTCGCTGGCGCAGGGGGTGCTGACCTACCTCGCCGCCCACCAGGCCGACGCGGTTTCGGCGTTCCGGGATTCCGAACCGGGCAAGATCATGCACGAAACCCGCCGGGGCGAGATGGCCGCCCTCGGGGAGGTGCCGTTCGGCCGCTACTACGGCGGGGTCGACACCACGCCGCTGTTCGTCGCCCTGGCCGGCGCCTACATGGACCGCACCGGCGACCTGGAGCAGGTGGAGAAGTGGTGGCCGGCGCTGCAGAGGGCCATCGACTGGGTGGATCGCTGCGCCGAGCGTCATCCCCTGGGGCTGCTCGCCTATGCGCGCGGCGCCGAGAGCGGGCTCTCCAACCAAGGCTGGAAAGATTCCGGAGACTCGGTCTTCCACGCCGACGGCCGCTTCCCCGAAGGGCCGATCGCCCTCGTGGAGGTGCAGGGCTACGCCTTCGCCGCCTATCGGACCATGGCCATGCTGTCGGCCCGGCGCGGGGACCCCGAGGGCGCCGCCCACTGGACCCGGCGGGCGGAGACCATCCGCGCGGCGGTCGAGAAGCACTTCTGGATGCCCGATCAGGGCTTCTACGGCATCGCGCTCGACGGCAAGGGCGAGCTCTGCCGGGTGCGGGCCTCGAACCCCGGCCACCTGCTGTTCACCGGCCTGCCGGCGCCCGACCGGGCCAAGCGGGTGGCCGAGCAGCTGATGGGCGGGGGATTCTATTCGGGCTGGGGCCTCAGGACCCTGGCGACCGGCCAAGTCCGATTCAATCCGATGTCCTATCACAACGGTTCGGTCTGGCCGCACGACACGGCCCTGACGGCGCTGGGCCTGTCACGCTACGGCGAACGCGACGACGTGGTGCGGCTGACGGCGGCCATGTTCGAAACCGCCGTGCAGTTCGAGATGCGCCTGCCTGAGCTGTTCTGCGGCTTCCCGCGGAGCGCCGGCGAACCGCCGGTGGCCTATCCTGTCGCCTGCCTGCCGCAGGCCTGGGCGGCGGGAGCGGTGTTCATGATGCTGCAGGCCTGCCTGGGCCTGCGGATCCATGGCGACGCGGCCGAAGTGGAGGTGCACAATCCCACCCTGCCGATCGGCATCGACCGGCTCAGCCTCGACCGCCTCTCCGTCGCCGGCTCGACCATCGACCTGACCTTCGAACGCCAGGGAAACCGGGTGGCCGTCCACTCCAACAGCCGAGGGCCGAGACTCAAGGTCAGCTATTAGCGACGGGGCGTATGGGCGAGCCGCAGGATATTGGCCGCGCCGGGCGAGCCCATCGGCAGGCCGGCGAGGATCAGCACCCGCTGGGCGGGACCGGCCAGGCCGGTCGCCATGGCCTCGCTGCAGGCGAGCTTGGGGATGTCCTCCGGATCGCGGATGTCCGGGACCACGCGCGGCTCGACGCCCCAGGCCAGGGTCAGGCGCCGCGCGGTCGATTCGCGGGGCGTCAGGGCGAGGGTCGGCTGCACCGGACGCTCGCGCGCCAGGCGAAGGGCGGTCTGGCCGGTCATGGTGAAGGCCGCCACGCACGCCGCCGAGGAGGTCTGGGCCGCATGGAAGGCGGCGGCCACCAGGGCGTCGGCGTCATCGACCCCATGCTCGGCGCGCATCAGCTCCGGCCAGCGCGGGTCCTGCTCCACCCGGGTGATGATGCGGTCCATGATCCCCACCGCCTCCATGGGGAAGTCGCCAGCCGCGCTCTCGGCGGAGAGCATGAGGGCGTCGGCGCCCTCGTAGACCGCCCCGGCCACGTCGGAGGCCTCGGCGCGCGTCGGGGTCGGCGAATGGATCATCGATTCCAGCATCTGGGTGGCGACGATCACCGGGATGCCGCGCATCCGGGCGGCCCGGACCAGCTGCTTCTGGACGACCGGCACGTCTTCGGGGTTGAGCTCGACCCCCAGATCGCCCCGGGCCACCATGATCGCCTCGGAGAGGTCGAGGATCTCGTCGAGCGCCAGGAGCGCCGCCGGCTTCTCGATCTTGGCCAGCACCCCGGCCCGCCCGCCGACCAGCTGGCGCAGTTCGGCCATGTCCGAGGCCCGCTGGACGAACGACAGCGCCACCCAGTCGACCCCCTGCGTGAGGGCGAAGGCCAGGTCCTTGCGGTCCTTGTCGGTCATGGCCGGGATCGGGATGGCCAGGCCTGGCAGGTTCAGACCCTTGTGGTTGGAGAGCCGGTCGCCGGCCACCACCACGGTCTCGGCGTAGTCCTTGCCGAGCGCCGTCACCCGCAACCGGACCTTGCCGTCGTCGAGCAGGATAGTGGCGTCCTTCTTCAGGGCCGCGAAGATCTCCGGGTGGGGGACGCAGACGCGCGTGGCGTCGCCGAGCGCGCCGGACATGTCGAGGCGGAAGGTCTGGCCGACCGTGAGGTGCGCGGCGCCGTCCACGAAGTCGCCAAGCCGCAGCTTGGGCCCCTGCAGGTCGGCGAGAACCCCGATCGGCCGCCCGATCTCCTTCTCGGCCTTGCGGATGTCGGCGATCGCCTCGGCGTGGTCGGCGTGGGTCCCGTGGCTGAAGTTCACCCGGAAGACGTCGGCCCCCATCTCGGCCAGTTCACGCACCTTGGCGACGCCCCGGCTGGCGGGTCCGAGGGTGGCGACAATGCGGGCGCGTCGGGCGCGGATCATGGGACTGCCAGAATGATGGATTATCGGATGCGACTCGCCAGAGGCGAACTCAAGCTTATCGGGCGGCGTTCAGCTATCGTCGAGAGGAATCGGGAGCCTCCCGTGCAGTTCCCGCACATCGCCAGGAGACGTGGCCATTGAGCCAGACCCTTGACCTGTTCCCGATCGGCAATTGCGCCGCCAGCGGGCTGATCGATCGCGGCGGCCGCCTGGTCTGGGCCTGCGCGCCGCGGGTCGACGGCGATCCGGTGTTCTGCGCCCTGCTGGGCGGCAAGGACCCCGGTGCGGAGGACGCGCAGGGCCTCTGGTCGGTGGAGGTCGAGGGCGCGACCAAGATCAGCCAGGCCTACCTGCGCAACACCCCCATCCTGCGCACCGAATTCCGGACCGACGCGGGGGAAGCGGTGGAGATGCTCGATTTCTGCCCCCGCTACCGCCACCTCGGCCGGCAATACCGGCCGCTGGCCTTCACCCGGCTGCTGAGACCGCTGTCGGGCGCCCCGCGCATCCGCATCCGCCTGCGGCCGATGATGAACTACGGCGAGCGGCCGACCTACCAGACCGCCGGCTCCAACCACATCCGCTACGTCGGCAAGGAGATCACCCTTCGGCTCACCACCGACTGCCCGGTGAGCCACATCCAGGAGGAGCGCACCTTCCGCCTGGAGGAGCCGATCAACCTGTTCCTGGGGCCCGACGAGGGCATGGACGCGGACGTCGCCACCACCACCGCCCGGATGCTGCGCGAGACCACGGAATACTGGCGCGGCTGGGTGCGGACGCTGTCCGTCCCCCTGGAATGGCAGGAGGCGGTGATCCGCGCGGCCATCACCCTGAAGCTCTGCGCCTATGAGGAGACCGGGGCGATCGTGGCGGCGCTGACGACCTCCATCCCCGAGCACCCGGCCGACAACGGCGCCGGCCGCAACTGGGACTACCGCTACTGCTGGGTGCGCGACGCCTACTACGTGGTCCAGGCCCTCAACCGGATGGGCGCGGCGGACATGCTGGAGAACTACCTTGTCTACCTGCGCAACATCGTCGATCAGGCCGGCCGGGGAGACATGGTGGCGGTCTACGGGGCAAAGGGGCCGGACCAGCCCGGCCTTCCGGGTATGGGACCGGCGGTTGTCGCCAGCAAGGGTAAGTGCGGCCACGTGCAACCGGTGTTCGGGGTCGGGCTGGAGCCGGCGCTCACCGAATGGATCGCCCCGCACCTGCCGGGCTATCGGGGCGTGGGGCCGGTACGGATCGGCAACCAGGCGCACGAGCACCTGCAGCACGACGTCTATGGCCAGATCGTGCTGTCCACCGTCCAGGCGTTCTTCGACCAGCGGCTGTTCCGCCCGGCCACCATCGCCGACTTCCACGCCCTGGAGCCGATCGGCCAACGGGCCTTCGACCTGCACGACAAGCCCGACGCCAGCCTCTGGGAATTCCGCGGCCGGGAGGCGGTGCACACCTATTCTTCGGTGATGTGCTGGGCGGCCTGCGACCGGCTGGGCAACGCCGCCGCCCAGGTCGGCCTCCCAGACCGCGCCACCTACTGGAACGCCCGGGCGGCTGAGGTGCGGGCCACCATCGAGACGCGGGCCTGGAACGAGAAGCTCGGGCGCTTCGCCGCCACCTTCGACGGCGACGAGCTGGACGCCAGCCTGCTGCAGCTGGTGGACGTGCGCTTCGTGGCCCCGGACGATCCGCGCATGGTCGCCACCATGAAGGCGGTGGAGGAGGGCCTGCGGCGCGGGCCCTACATGCTCCGCTACGCCATCCCCGACGACTTCGGCACCCCGCAGACGGCGTTCAACTTCTGCACCTTCTGGCTGATCGAGGCCCTGCACCTCTCCGGCCGCAGCGAGGAGGCGCGCCAGATCTTCGAGGAGATGCTGGAGCGGCGCACGGCGGCGGGCCTGCTCTCCGAGGACATCACCTTCGACGGCGGCGAGCTGTGGGGGAACTACCCCCAGACCTATTCCCTGGTGGGCATCATCAACTGCGCGACGCTGCTCTCGAAGCCTTGGAACAGCGTGCGGTAGGGGCCTTAGTCCAGCCAGGTCCGGCCGAAGCGTTCGATCAGGCCGAAGGCCCCCGAAGGTCCCCAGGAGCCGGCGGGGTAGGGCTTGGGCGTCAGGCCGGCCTCGGCCCAGGCGTCGGCAACGCCGTCCACCCAGCGCCACGCCTCCTCCACCTCGTCGCGCCGGACGAAGAGGGTGGTGTCGCCGTTGATGACATCCAGCAGCAGGCGCTCGTAGGCGATCCGCCGGCGCGAGTTCGGCCCCGAATAGGCTTTCAGCAGCGAGAGGGAGAGCGGCAGCGACTGCAGCCGCATGCCGCCCTGGCTGATCCCCGGCGCCTTGTTCATCAGGGTGAGCGCGATGTCCTCGTCCGGCTGCAGGTCGATGACCAGCCGGTTGGCCGCCAGGTCCTGGGTGGAGGCGGCGCCGAAGATCGAGTGGGGCACGGCCTTGAACTGGATGGCGATCTGGGTGCGCCGCTCGGGCAGTCGCTTGCCGGTCCGCAGGAAGAAAGGCACCCCGGCCCAGCGCCAGTTGTCGATGTCGGCGCGCAGGGCGACGAATGTCTCGGTCCCGGTCGCCTGACCCCGCTCGGCCTCGTAGGCGGCGGCGGTCTTGCCGGCCACCATACCGTCCCCGTACTGCCCGCGGATCGAGGACCCCTGCGCATCGGCGCGGGTGAAGCGGCGCAGCGAGCGCAGCACCTTGACCTTCTCGTTGCGGACCGAGTCCGGCTCCATGTCCGAGGGCGGCTCCATGGCCACCAGGCAGAGGAGCTGCAGCATGTGGTTCTGCAGCATGTCGCGCAGGGCGCCGTACTCGTCGTAGTAGGGCCAGCGGTCCCCCACCCCTTCCGTCTCGGCCACGGTGATCTGCACGTGGTCGATGGTCAGGTTGTTCCACAGCGGCTCGAACAGGGTGTTGGCGAACCTGAGCGCGATCAGGTTCTGCACCGTCTCCTTGCCCAGGTAGTGATCGATCCGGAACACCTGGGATTCGTCGAACACCCGGCCGATGGCGGTGTTGATCTGGCGCGAGGTCTCCAGGTCCCGCCCGATGGGCTTTTCCAGGACGATGCGGCTTTCGTCGTGCGCCAGCCCGGCGCCGGCGAGCGCGACGGCGACCTTGGCGTAGAGGCTGGGGGAGATCGCCAGGTAGTAGATCGGCCGGCGGCCCTCCAGGGCGACCTTGAGGGCCTGGGCGCCTTCCGGGGTCGTGGCGTCGGCCATCACATAGTCGATGCGCTCGGCGAACCGCGCCCAGACGGCCGGGTCGAGGCCTTCGGGCCGGGCCGCCAGCGTCTCGCGCACCTGCTCGACGAACCCTTCGCGGGTCAGCTCCGAGCGGGCGGTGGCCAGCAGCCTGAAGCCGTCCGGCAGGAAGCCATCGGCGTCGAGGAAATAGAGCGAGGGCAGCAGCATGCGCCGGGAAAGGTCGCCGGTTCCGCCGAACAGCACGATCACGTCCGCCTGCTGCGTCATCCCCGCCTTCTGGGGGAAGCTTCCGGCCGGCGCAAGCGGGGCGGCTAAGGAACCCGCGCGGGGATCGAAATCGCCTCCCGGGCGTTCATTTTTCCGGTTGGGCGGGAGTCTTGATGTCTATCGACGAAATCACTTTGAGGCTGCCGCCGCCAAAGCCCCTCCGGCTTGGGGAGGCGGCGCTGTTCCTGGATCTCGACGGGACGCTGGCGCCGATCGCGGCCCGGCCCCAGGACGTACGCCCCGATCCGCGCCGGACCCGGCTGCTGGAAGCCCTCAAGGCCGGCCTGGACGGGCGGCTGGCGGTGGTGACCGGGCGCACCCTGGCCGACGTGGACCGCATCCTGGAAGGCCGGGTGACCTGCGTCGCGGCCGTCCATGGCCTGGTCCGCCGGGATTGCGATGGCGGCATGCACGACTCCGGCCCGCACCCCGAGCTTGGCCGCGTGACCCAGGCGCTGAAGGAATTCGCGGTCCGCGATTCCGGCCTGATCGTCGAGGAGAAGGGTCCGAGCGTCGCCCTGCACTTCCGTCTCGCCCGGGAACACGGCGGCGATGCGCGCACCCTGGCCCGGCGCCTGGCCGCCGAAACCGGCCTTTCGCTGCAGGACGGCGACATGGTGGAGGAGTTGCGCACTCCTGGCCCGGCCAAGGGCGATTCCATCCGCGCCTTCATGGAGAGCCCGTTGTTCGCCGGCGCCCGGCCGGTGTTCGTCGGCGACGACGTCACCGATGAGCATGGCTTCGAGGCGGTGGCGCGTCTGGGCGGCGTCGGCGTCCTGGTGGGTCCGCCCCGCAAGACCCACGCGAGCTTCAACCTACCGGGCGTCGAGGACGTGATGGCCTGGCTGGAGGCCGCCGCGTGAACCGGCTCATCGTGGTCTCCAACCGGGTCAATCCGCCCAGCGGCGAGGGCGAGGAGACCGTCGGCGGCCTGGCCATGGCCCTGGCCGCGGCCCTGAGGGAGTACTCCGGGCTATGGTTCGGCTGGAGCGGCAAGACCACGCCGCAGTTCACCGGCCAGCTGAACCTTGAGAAGGTCGGGGGTGTCACCGCCGCCACGGTGGACCTCGAGGAGGTCGACCTCGACGAATATTACAACGGCTACGCCAACAAGACCCTGTGGCCGCTGTTCCACTACCGCACCGACCTGGCCGCCTACGACCGCGCCTTCGGGACCGGCTACGAGCGGGTGAACCGGCGTTTCGCCGAGACCCTCGCGCCGCTGGTGGAGCCGGACGACCTGATCTGGGTCCACGACTACCACCTGATCCCCATGGCCCGGGAGCTGCGCCGCCTGGGGGTGAAGAACCGGATCGGCTTCTTCCTGCATGTGCCGTGGCCCGCCCACCAGGTGTTCATCAACCTGCCGCGCCATCGGCAGTTGGTGGAGGCGATGTTCGACTACGACGTGGTGGGCTTCCAAACCCAGGAATACCGACAGGCCTTCGAGGAATATGTGCTCTCCGAGGCCGGCGGCGAGCAGCCTGCGCCGGGGATCTTGAAAGCCTTTGGCCAGACCCTGAACGTCGGGGCCTTCCCCATCGGCCTGGACGCCGTCGACTTCGCCCGGATGCTCAAGAGCGCCCGCGCCCGTCGCATGCGCGACCTGATGACCGCCTGCACGGTGTTCCGCCATCTGATCGTCGGCGTTGACCGGCTGGACTACTCCAAGGGTCTGGAGGAGCGGTTCCTGGGTTTCGAGCGGTTCCTCAACGAGAACCCGGACATGCGCCGCGAAGTGCTGATGCTGCAGATCGCGCCCGTGAGCCGCGAAAGCGTCGAGGCCTACCAGGACATCCGCGGCCGACTGGACGGCCACTCGGGCCGGATCAACGGCGAGTTCGCCGACGTCGACTGGAATCCGATCCGCTACGTGAACAAGAATTACCGGCGCGACGAGTTGGGCGGCATCTATGGCGCGGCGCGGGTTGGCCTGGTCACGCCCTTGCGGGACGGCATGAACCTGGTGGCCAAGGAATTCGTCGCCGCCCAGAACCCGGAGGATCCCGGCGTGCTGATCCTGTCGCGGTTCGCCGGCGCCGCGCGCCAACTGGACCAGGCCCTGCTGATCAATCCCAACAGCGCCGAGGAGATCGCCGACGCCCTGAAGCGGGCGCTGGCCATGGACAAGGTCGAGCGCATCCGTCGCTGGACGGCGCTGTTCGAGAACGTCCAGCGCGAGGATGTCACCGCCTGGCGCGACGCCTTCGTGAGCGCCCTCGCCGGCGTCGAGGAGAAGGAAGAGGCACTGGCCGGGTGAAGGAGCGCTGATTGGCCGACAAGCTCGCCCGCTACCGCGCCATGCGCGACTTCTCCAAGACCGCCGAACCGGCGGGAGCGGAGAAGACCAAGGCCTCCAAACGCCTGCGTTTCGTGATCCAGAAGCATGCCGCCACCCGCCTGCACTACGACTTCCGGCTGGAGCTGGACGGGACCTTCAAGTCCTGGGCGGTGACCCGCGGCCCCTCCCTCGACCCCGCCGAGAAGCGGCTGGCGGTGGAGGTGGAGGACCACCCGCTGGACTACGGAGACTTCGAGGGGACCATCCCCAAGGGCCAGTATGGCGGCGGGACGGTGATGCTCTGGGACCGGGGCCACTGGGAGCCGGAGGGCGATCCGCACGCCGGGCTGAAGAAGGGCGACCTGAAGTTCACCCTCGACGGCGAGCGGCTGAAGGGCTCGTTCGTGCTGGTGCGGATGAAACGCCGCCCAGGCGAGAAGCGCGACAACTGGCTCCTGATCAAGCACCACGACGGATGGGCGCTGGAGGGCCATGGCGACCTGCTCACGGCGGGCGAAACCAGCTCTGTGGCCTCGGGCCGCGAGATGGAGGCGATCGCTGCCGGCCAGGGCAAGGGCCCCACCAAATTCATGACCGGCAGGGGCCGGGCCACGGGCAAGGGGATCTGGCAATCCAAGCCGCGCGGAGCGGGGGAAAAGCCCGCCGCGCCGCTGAAGGCCCCGGCGCCGCCAAAGCTGAAGGCGGGTCTCCCAGGTTTCGTGCCCCCGCAGTTCGCCAAGCTGGTCGAGCGGCCGCCGCAGGGTCCGGGCTGGGGCCATGAGATCAAGTTCGATGGCTACCGGCTGCAGGCGCGGGTGGAGAAGGGCAAGGCCAGGCTCCTGACCCGCAGCGGCCTCGACTGGACCGCCAAGTTCAGGGAGATCGCCACCGAGGCCGGCGGCCTGCCGGACGGGCTCTACGACGGCGAGGCCTGCGCCCTCGATCACAACGGCTCGCCCGACTTCCCGGCGCTGCAGGCGGCGCTGTCGGAGGGCAAGACCGGCAACCTGATCCTCTTTCTGTTCGACGTGCTGTTCCTGGGCGGCGAGGACCTGCGGGGCCTGACCTTGCGCCAACGCAAGGCGCGGCTGAAAGCGGCTCTCACCGGCGCCGGGACCCGGCTGCGCTACGTCGACCATTTCGAGACGGCGGGCGATGCGGTGCTGCAGTCGGCCTGCCGGATGTCGCTGGAGGGGATCGTCTCCAAGCAGCTCGATGCGCCCTACCGCTCGGGGCGCGTCGATAGCTGGCAGAAGTCCAAATGCCGGGCCGGGCACGAGGTGGTGATCGGCGGCTGGACGGGCGACGCCGGCCAGCTGCGGTCCCTGCTGGTGGGCGTCAACCGCGACGGGCGGCTGATCTATGTGGGCCGCGTCGGGACCGGTTTCGGGGCGGAGAAGGTGCGCCGCGTACTGCCGCGCCTGGAAAAGATCGCCACGGAGAAGAGTCCGTTCAGCGGCCCCGGCGCGCCCCGCAAGGAGCCGAACGTCCATTGGGCGAAACCGGAATTGGTGGCCGAGATCGAGTTCGCCGGGTTCACCGGCTCGGGCATGGTGCGGCAGGGGGCTTTCAAGGGCCTTCGCGAGGACAAGCCCGCGCGCGACGTGGAGGCCGAGACACCCGCACCGCCGGCCAAGACCAAGCTCGCGGCCCCAAAGCCCGCGTCCAACGTGGTCATGGGCGTGACCCTCTCCAGTCCGGACAAGGTGCTGTGGCCTGACGAGGGGATCACCAAGCTGGAGCTGGCCCGCTACCTGGAGACCGTCGGGCCCTGGATGATGACCCACCTGAAGGGCCGGCCATGCTCGGTCATCCGCACCCCGGACGGGATCGGCGCGGAGCGGTTCTTCCAGCGGCACGCAGGCAAGGGCTCGTCGGCGCTGCTTTCCGAGGTGAAGGTGTTCGGGGACCACAAGCCCTACCTGCAGGTGGACCGCATCGAGGCCCTGGCGGCGCTGGCCCAGATCGGGGCGGTGGAATACCACCCGTGGAACTGCCAGCCCTTCCAGCCGGAGGTCCCCGGCCGGCTGGTCTTCGACCTCGATCCCGACGAGGAGATCCCCTTCCAACGGGTGATCGAGGCCGCCTGGGAGGTTAAGGAACGGCTGGAGGCCCTGGGCCTGGAATCCTTCTGCAAGACCACCGGCGGCAAGGGTCTGCACGTGGTCACGCCGCTGAAGGACGGGAAGGGCAAGACCGACTGGAAGGCGGCCAAGCAGTTCGCCCACGACGTGAGCGTCGCCATCGCCGCGGACGCCCCGGACCGCTACGTGGTCAACATGGCCAAGGCCAAGCGCAAGGGCCGGATCTTCCTCGACTACCTGCGCAACGACCGCATGGCGACAGCGGTGGGCCCGCTGTCGCCGAGAGCCCGGCCGGGCGCGCCGGTGTCCTTCCCACTGACCTGGAGCCAGGTGAAGAAGGGGCTGGATCCGAAGAAATGGACGATCCGCACGGCGCCCAGCCTGCTGACCAAGACCAAGGCCTGGGAGGACTACTGCGAGGCGGAGCGCCCGCTCGCCGAGGCGATCAGGAAGCTGGGGCGCTAAGCCTCGTAGCCGTCGACGATATAGACCCGGCTGGTGGAGGTGGCGTCGCGGATCGGCAGGATCGCCTGGTACTCAGGCGAGGCTCGCCAGGCCCGCGCGGCTTCGCGGCTTTCGAAACGCAGGACGACCGCCCGATGTGGCGGCTGGGGTCCGTCAACCTGCTCAGGCTTGCCGCCGCGCACCACGTATTCGCCACCGTACTTCCTGAGGATGGCCGGCACCTGGTCGGCGTAGGTCTGGAATCTCGCCTCGTCGGTGACGACGATCTCGTTGATGACGTAGGCGACCATGGCGCGGCTCCGGTTCACGCCAGAGCTAGCAAGGCCGTCAGCGCCGCGCCACCCGCTTGCCCTTCAGCGGATCGGAAACGCAGGCGGCTCTCACCCTCTGGTTCAGCGCCTCACGATCGTCGTCCTTCAGGTGGTTCATGGCCAGGGCTGCGGCGGTGCCCGCGAAGGGGATGATGAAGTTGCCGACCAGGCCCACCACCATCCGGCCATTCTTGTGCTCTTCGAACTGCTCGGCCGCCCTGCGCGCCTGGAAGCATTCGGCGCTTGACCACCTGCGATCGTGGGGATCGAGGCTCTGGACGGTTTTGCGGGGGGTGGTGGCGCAGGCGCTCAAGGCCACCGCGGCCGCGCCCAGGACAAAAAGGCTACGCAAGGCTGATGCTCCGACAGTGACGGCTAAGCCAATCCCCAGGCCGAGCCGATAGTTCCTGTCAGGCTCGACACACGACGTCGCATGACGGCTAAATCGGGCGGCTAGGCTATGGGGCCAGTCCGGGGAGGAAGCATGACCGTCGAGCGTCAGAGCGGCGTGGCCGGCGCCATCGCCAGGCTGTTCGTAGCCGAAAAGGAGGAGCTGCCGGCCGTCCTGGCGGGCTTCGTGCTCTTCTTCCTGCTGTTCACCAGCTACTTCATGCTGCGGCCGGTCCGCGAGACCATGGGCATCGCCGGTGGCGTGGACAACCTGCCCTGGCTGTTCATGGGCACCTTCCTGGTCACTCTGGCCGTGGTGCCCTTCTATGGCTGGCTCAGCGCGCGGGTCTCCCGCCGCCAGTTGGTGCCGGCCGCCTATCTGATCGTGGCCGCGAGCCTCGCGGGCTTCGGGGGGGGCATGGCGGCCGATCCGGACAACGTCTGGCTCGGCCGGGCCTTCTACATCTGGCTTTCGATGCTCAACCTGTTCGTCGTCTCGCTCGGCTGGAGCCTGATGGCGGACGTGTTCCGTCCGGGGCAGGCCAAGCGGGTGTTCGCGCCCATGGCCGCGGGCGCCAGCCTGGGCGGGCTCTGCGGACCCGCGGTCAGCCTGCTGCTGGTGGAGCCGGTCGGGCATTCGGGCTTGCTGTTCATCTCGGCGGGCCTCTTGGCCTCGAGCCTTGTGGCGGTGGCCTACCTGCTTCGATGGCGGGCCGCCCATGGGCCGGCGGAATCGGCGGTGGAGAACGCGGCGCGGCCGATCGGCGGCAGCGTGCTGGCCGGGATCACCCTGGTGGCCCGTTCGCCCTATCTGCTGGGGATCTCCTTCTTCGTCCTGCTGCTGGTGAGCGCCAGCACCTTCCTCTACTTCCAGCAGGCGCGGCTGGTGGAAGCGACCTTCGAGACCCGCGAGGCCCAGACCCAGGTGTTCGCCGCCATCGATGTGGCGGTGCAGAGCCTGACCATCCTCATCCAGCTCTTCGTCACCGGACGGCTGAGCCAGAAGCTCGGGGTGACGGTGCTGCTGACGGCCGTGCCGCTGCTGATGGTCGCCGGCTTCCTGGCGCTGGCGGTGGCCGGGGCCTTCCCGGTGCTGGTGGCGGTGATCATCCTGCGGCGGGTGGGCGAGTACGCCCTGGTCCGGCCCGGACGCGAGATGCTGTTCACCACCGTCGACAACGAGACCAAGTACAAGGCCAAGAACGCCATCGACACCGTCGTCTACCGCGGCGGCGACATGGTCAGCGCCTGGATCGAGACGGCGATCAACGCCCTGGGCGGGGCGATGGTGGTGGCCTTGCTGGGCGCGGCCCTGGCCGCGGTCTGGGCGGGCGTGGGCTGGAAGCTCGGCCGCATCCACGACCACAAGGCGGCGCCGGTCTAGGGCTAGGCCCGCTTCTTCGCCGGCGGCTTCTTGGCCGCGGGCGTCTTCGCCGACGCGGTCTTGCGGGCCGCCGTGGCGCGGGTCGGCTTGCGCCGTTCGCCGCCGCCCTGGCCGAGGCTGCGCTTGAGGGCTTCCATGAGGTCGATGACCTCCGCCTCTTTGGGCTGTTCCGGGGCCGTGATGGTGTGGCCCTTCTCCTTTTCCTTGATCAGCTTGCGGAGCGCGTCCTCATAGCGGTCGTTGAAGCCGGACGGGTCGAAGGCGCCCTCCAGCTGGTCGATGATCCTGGCGGCGATCTCCACCATCTGGGCGTTGGGTTTGACCTTGGGTATCCGGTCGAAGGTCTCGCCGGTGTCCTTCACCTCACGGTTGGAGCGGATGGTGTAGGCGAGGATTCCCTTCTCGCGCGGCTCAAGCGCCATCAGCCGCTCGCGCTGGTGCATGACCAGCCGGCCCAACGCCACCTTCTTGGACTTGGCCATGGCCTCGCGGATCACGGTGAAGGCCTCCACGGCCATGTCGCCATCGGGAGTGAGGAAATAGGGCTCGTTCCAGTAGAGGCGGTCGATGTCGGCCTCCTTCACGAACCGCTCGATGTCCAGGGTGCGGGTGGTCTCGAGGCGGACGTTCCTGATCTCCTCCTCGGTGACCACGACGTAGCGGCCCTTCTCGATCTCGTAGCCCTTGACGATATCGGCGCGGTCGATGGGGCCGCTTTCCGGGTCGGTGGGGATCATGCGGATGCGGTTGCCGGTCTCCTTGGACAGCATGTTGAACCGCACGTCGGAGGTGGAGGCGGTGGCGGTGTAGAGCGCCACGGGGCAGCTCACGAGCGAGAGGCGCAGGTAGCCCTGCCAGGTGGGACGGGTGGCCATGGGTGACTCCGGATTGCCGGACTCAACGCGAGTCCGCCCGAGTCAGTTCGCCGGCCCGGCCGAGGGTTGACTCCCGCCTGCCGAGGAATAGAACAAAAGTGGAACGAAAGGAGTCCCCGCCCATGCTCGATCTTGCCGCCATGCGGGCGAAGATCGCCGTCCTCGAAAGTGGCGGGCGGGCGGGCCATGGCGTCCTGCCGCTGGGGATCGAGATGGTGGACGCGGCCCTCCCCGGCGGCCTGCCGCTGGGCCACTGGCACGAGGTGATTGGCGATGGGCAGGAGGCCGAGACCTGCGCCGCCCCCGCCGCCTTCGCCGCCTTGATGGCCTCGCCCCTGGCCCGGCGCGGCGAGGCGGTGTGGGTCCTCCGGCGCGACGACCTGTGGGCCCCTGGCCTGACCGGGCTGGGCTTTCCCCCCGAGCGCCTGATCCAGGTCTGCGCCCGCGACGAGGCCGAGGCCCTGGCGGCGATGGAGGATGCGCTCGCCACCGTCGGGGTGGCGGCGGTGTTCGGCGAGGTGGAGGCGGTGGACCTCACCGCCGGCCGCCGGCTGCAACTGGCCTGCGAGAAGCGCGGCGCGGTCGCCCTGGTGCTGAAACGCCGCCCCTATGGCGGCGCCGGCAAGCGCGAGGCCGCCGGTTCGACCTGCGCCACGCGCTGGCGGGTGGCCTCGGCGCCCTCCGAGCCCCCGGCCGGGGAGTTCGGACTGGGAGCCCCGCGCTTCTCCGTGGCGCTTGAGCGCTGCCGGGGCGGCCGCACGGGCGCCTGGATCCTGGAAGCGGCGGGGACCTATTCCTGGGAGGCAAGCGATGCCCCGTATCCTCTGCGCCTGGTCGCCCCATTGGGCGATCGACAACTGGCGCCGGCGCCATCCGCCCACCGACACGCCGCCTGACGGGTTCGCCCTCCTGGAGACCGTGCGCGCCGTGCGCCGGCTGGCCGCCGTGGACGCGCGGGCGGCGGCCCTCTACCTGCGCCCGGGGCTGAAGGCCACCGACGCCCTGGCCATCGTCCCCGGGCTCACCACCGCCGAGGCCGAGCCGGAAGCGGACGCCGCGGCCCTCACCGCCCTGGCCGACTGGTGCGTGCGCTTCTCACCCGCCGTGGCGACCGATCCGCCGGACGGCCTGTTCCTGGACATCGCCGGGACCGACCACCTGTGGGGCGGGGAGGAAGCGATGCTGGCCGACCTGCGCGGACGGCTGCTGGGGAACGGGCTGCGCTTCCGGCTGGCCATCGCCGACACCGCCGGCGCGGCCTGGGCCCTGGCGCACCATGGGCCGGACGGAGCCATCGCCCTGCCGGAGGGGCAGGCCGACCTGCTGCGCCCCCTGCCCCCCGCCGCCCTGCGTCTGGACCCTGCCGCCGCCGCCCAGATCGAGCGGCTGGGCCTGCGGCGGATCGGCCAGCTGATCGACCTGCCGAGGGGCCCGCTGGCCCGCCGGTTCGGCGCCCAGGCCCTGATGCGCCTCGACCAGGCGCTGGGGCGCGCGCCCGAGGCGTTGAGCTTCCGCCGCCCCCCGACCCCCTGGCTCGCGCGCCTGGCCTTCTTCGAGCCGATCAGCGCCCCGGAGGACATGGCCCGGGTCACCGAGGATGTGTGCGCCAAGCTCTGCGCCCGGCTGGAGGCCGAGGGCCGGGGCGCGCGGCGGTTCGAGATCTTCTTCCACCGGGTGGACGGGAAGGTCCTGCCGCTGGCCGTCGGCCTGTCGCTGGCCGGCCGCGAGGCGCGCCGGATCGCGCGGCTGTTCGCGCCCAAGCTGGAGATCGTCGATCCGGGGTTCGGGATCGAGGCGGTGACCCTGGCGGCCTATGAGGTGGAGACGATGTCCGGCCGCCAGGTGCGGATCGAGACCGCTTCGGAGGCGGCAGTGGAGGATGGCCTGGCTCCCCTCGTGGACCGGCTCGCCAACCGCCTGGGGTCCGAGCGGGTGTGGCGCGCCCTCCCGGCGGAGAGCCATGCCCCGGAACTCGCGGTCCGCCGGGCCCGGCCCCTGGCCGAGGCGTCGTCGGCCAGGAACTGGGATCCCGAGGCCCCCCGCCCGATCCGCCTGTTCCGCCGGCCCGAACCGCTCGATCAGGTGGTGGCCCTGACCCCCGACGAGCCGCCTCGCCGTTTCCGCTGGCGCGGCCGGGTCCACGAGGTCGCCAGAGCCGAGGGACCCGAACGCATCGGCGAGGAGTGGTGGAAACAGGCGATCGACGATGTCTCGGTCGGCCAGGTCCGCGACTACTACCGGGTGGAGGACCAGGCCGGCGCCCGCTTCTGGGTGTTCCGCGCCGGCCTCTACGGGGACCCGGAAGCGCCGCCGAAATGGTGGCTGCACGGCCTGTTCGCATGAGCCGTTACGCCGAACTGCAGGCGACCACCAACTTCTCGTTCCTGCGGGGGGCGTCGCATCCGTGGGAGCTGGTGGCGGGGGCCCAGGCCCTGGGGATGGAGGCCATCGGGGTCTGCGACCGCAACAGCCTGGCCGGGGTGGTGCGGGCCTGGAGCCAGCAACAGGACCTGAGGAAGGGCGGCGCGCGGATCCGGGCCCTGACCGGCTGCCGGCTCGATTTCGCCGACGCCACGCCCAGCCTGCTCGTCTATCCCGCCGACCGCGAGGCCTATGGCCGGCTGACCCGGCTGCTCACCGTGGGCCAGCGGCGGGCGCTCAAAGGGGAGTGCGAACTGCATTGGCGGGATTTCCTGGACCACGCCGAAAGTCAGCTGGTGCTGGTGGTTCCGCCGGAGCGGTTGGATGAAAGGTTCGAGGCGGACCTCAGGCGCATCGCCGGCGAACTGCCCGAGGTTTGGCTGGCGGCGGCCAGGCGCTATGGCCCCCGCGACCTGAAGCGGCTGTCCCATCTGGCCGCCCTGGCCGAGGCCTCCGGCGCGCCGATGGTGGCGACGAACGACGTGCTCTACCACCGCCCCGAACGGCGGGCCCTGCAGGACGTGCTGACCTGCATTCGCGAGACCTGCACCATCCACGAGGCCGGCCTGCGCCTGCAGGCCAACGCCGAGCGGCACCTGAAGTCGCCGGCCGAGATGGAACGGCTGTTCTCGAAGTTTCCGGGCGCGGTGGAGCACAGCGCCGAGATCGCCGAGCGCATCGGCTTCGACCTTTCCAGTCTGTCCTATGAATATCCCGACGAACCTGTGCCCCCGGGCAAGACCGCCATCCAGCACCTGCGCGACCTGGCCTGGGCGGGGGCGGCGTGGCGCTATCCGGGCGGGGTTCCCGACAAGGTCAAGGGACTGGTCAGCCACGAACTGGACCTGATCGAGAGGCTCGACTTCCCCAACTACTTCCTGACGGTCCACGATATCGTCCGGCATGCCCGTGACGAACTGAAGATCCTTTGCCAGGGGCGCGGTTCGGCCGCCAATTCCTGCGTCTGCTTCTGCCTGGGGATCACCGCGGTCGATCCCACCAAGAAGGACCAGGACCTGCTGTTCTCCCGGTTCATTTCCGAGAACCGGGGCGAGCCGCCCGACATCGACGTCGACTTCGAACACGAGCGACGCGAGGAGGTGATGCAGTACGTCTACCAGCGCTACGGCCGCGACCGGGCGGCGATCGTGGCCACGGTCATCCACTACCGCCCCCGGATGGCCATCCGCCAGGTGGGCAAGGCCCTGGGCCTCACCGAGGACATCACCGCGGCCCTGGCGAACACCGTCTGGGGCAGTTACGGCGAGAGCGTCCCCGATGACCACATCAGGCAGGCGGGCCTCGACCCCCAGGCTCCCGAAATCCGCAGGGCGACAACCCTGGCCCAGGAGCTCCTGGGGTTCCCCCGCCACCTTTCCCAACACGTCGGCGGCTATGTGCTGACCAAGCGCCGGCTCGACGAGACCGTCCCGATCGGCAACGCCGCCATGAAGGACCGCACCTTCATCGAATGGGACAAGGACGACATCGACGCCCTGAAGCTGATGAAGGTGGACATCCTGGCGCTGGGGATGCTCACCGCGCTGAAGCGCGCCCTGGACCTGCTGCCCTCACGTCCGGACGGAACGCGGATCGCCGATATCGCCGACATCCCCCAGGAGGACCCGGAGGTCTACGAGATGCTCTGCCACGCCGATTCCGTCGGCGTCTTCCAGGTGGAGAGCCGGGCCCAGATGTCGATGCTGCCGCGGCTGAGGCCCCGCAGGTTCTACGACCTGGTCATCGAGGTGGCGATCGTCCGACCAGGGCCGATCCAGGGGGACATGGTGCATCCCTATCTGAAGCGGCGGGACGGGATCGAAAAGGTCACCTATCCGCGCCCGGGGCCGGCCTATCCGCAGGACGAGATGGAGGCGATCCTGGGCAAGACCCTGGGGGTGCCGCTGTTCCAGGAACAGGCCATGCGGGTGGCGATCATCGGGGCCGAATTCTCGGACGACGACGCCGACGGCCTGCGCCGATCCATGGCCACCTTCCGCCACCTCGGCACGGTGGGCGACTATGAGGTCAAGTTCGTCGAGGGAATGAAGCGGCGGGGCTACGACACCGACTTCGCCGAGCGCTGCTTCAAGCAGATCGAGGGTTTCGGCTCCTACGGCTTCCCGGAGAGCCACGCGATCAGCTTCGCCTTGCTGGTCTACGCCTCGGCCTGGGTGAAGCGCCGCCACCCGGAGGTGTTCTGCGCATCCCTGCTGAACAGCCAGCCCATGGGTTTCTACCAGCCGGCCCAGCTGGTGCGCGACGCCCGCGAGCACGGGGTTGAGGTACGGCCGCCGGACGTGCTGACCAGCGACTGGGACTGCACGCTGGAGCCCTCAGGGGGACCGATGCGGGCCGTCCGGCTCGGGCTGCGTCAGATCAAAGGCTTCCGGAAGGAGGAAGCCCTCGCCCTGGCCGCGGCGCGTGAAGCCGGCGCCCGCAGCCTGGAGGACTTCGCCCTGCGCGCGGGGGTTTCGCGGCGGGGGCTGGAGCTGCTGGCCGAGGCGGACGCCTTCGCGTCCCTGGGCCTTAGCCGGCGCCAGGCGCTGTGGACGGTGAAGGGATTTTCCCCCGAGATCGGGGCGGAGAAGGACGCCCCCCTGCTGGTCCGCCAGAGTGTGAAGGAGGCGCAGGTGGAGCTGCCGTTCATGCGGCCCTCGCAGCAGGTGGCCGAGGACTACCGGACCACCAGCCTGTCCCTGAAAGCCCACCCTGTGGGCTTCTTCCGCGAGGAGCTGACCCGCCAGAAAATCGTCCGCTGCGAAGCACTGAAGACCGTCCGTGACCGCACCCGGCTTTCGGTGGCGGGCCTGGTTTTGGTGCGCCAACGGCCGGGGACCGCAAAGGGCGTGGTGTTCCTGACCCTGGAGGACGAGACCGGCATCGCCAACATCGTGGTCTGGAAGGACGCCTTCGACGCTAACCGGCGCACGGTGATGGGCTCCGCCTTCCTGGTGGTGCACGGGCAGGTGCAGCGGGAGGGCGAGGTGATCCACGTGGTGGCCAAGAGCTTCACCGACCTGTCGGGCCGGCTCGGCGAGCTGCGGGAGGAGGACGAGGCGAACATCCAGGTGCGTTCAAGGGTTTCAGGTCGGCTGATCCGTAGCCGCGATTTCCATTGATGGGCGGTGTCGGACATGGCCCATTTGAAACGTCTTCAAGTCGGGAGGACCTCATGACCGACACCCAGCTGCTCATCGGCACCCGCAAGGGGGCCTGGATCCTGCGCAATGGCGGGGGCCAGGACTGGCGCCTCGAAGGACCGCTGTTCCTCGGCCAGATCATCAACCACTTCGTGCTCGATCCGCGGGACGGGCGGACCATGCTGATGGCCGCCTCCACCGGCCACCTTGGGCCGACGATCCAGCGCTCCACGGACGGCGGCAGGACGTGGGCCGAGGCTAAGGCGCCCCCGGCCTTCCCCAAGTCGGACGATCCGGCCGCGCCCTCCGTGCACCACACCTTCTGGCTGCAGCCCGGCCACGCAAGCGAGCCGGGGGTCTGGTGGGCCGGGGTCTCGCCGCCCGGCCTGTTCCGCAGCGCCGACGGCGGCGACAGCTGGGAGAGCGTGGCCGGGATGAACGCCCACCCCATGCACCCCAAGTGGTTCCCGCCGGAGGCCGGGGGCACGCCTGACGGGCCGATGATCAACCAGGTGGTGATCGATCCGCGCGACCCGGCGCACATGTACCTGGCCACCTGTTCGGCCGGCGTGCTGGAAAGCACCGATCACGGTGGAGACTGGCGGCCGCTGAACCGCAACGTCGAGGCCAGCTTCATGCCCGACCCCTATCCGGAGTACGGACAGGATTCCCACTACGTGACCCTGGCTCCCAGCAATCCCGATCGGCTCTGGCAGCAGAACCACTGCGGCATCTACCGGCTCGATCGGCCAAGCGAGCGCTGGGAGCGGATCGGCAACAACATGCCCAAGGAGGTGGGGGACATCGGCTTCACCATCGTGCCGCACGCGACAGACGCCGACACCGCCTGGGTGTTCCCGATGGACGGCACGGAGGTCTGGCCGAGGGTCAGTCCCAGCGGCCGGCCGGCGGTCTACCGGACGCGTGACGCCGGCGCCTCGTGGGAGCGGCAGGACCGGGGCTTCCCGGCCGAGCAGGGCTGGTTCACCGTCAAGCGCCAGGCCTTCTGCGGCGACGCCGGCAGCCCGCAGGGCCTCTACCTCGGCACCACCGGCGGCGAGGTGTGGATGAGCGGCGACGAAGGCGAGAGCTGGCGCCAGATCGCCGCCCACCTGCCGGAGATCTATTCGGTGAGCGCCGTCCCGGCATGATCTCCGTCTCGATCCCTTCGCAGCTCAGCTCCTATACGGACGGGGCGACGCGGGTGTCGGCTGAAGGCTCCACCGTGGGCGAGGTGCTGGACGATCTCGACCGCCGCTTTCCGGGCCTGAAGTTCCGAGCGGTGGACGAGCAGGACCGGGTGCGCAAGCACATGCGGATCTTCGTCGGCCAGGAGGAGACGCGGGACGTGAAGCGGCCGCTCAAGGACGGCGAGGATCTGCTGATCTTCGGGGCGTTGAGCGGCGGTTAGTCCGGACCCGGCAAGACCGGATCCGGACCTCCCATCAGAACTTCAGCGCGCGGGCTTCCTTGACGTGCGGCAGGGCCTGGATGGCGCCGAGCAGGGTCTCGGAGGGCTCCTGGTCGACGCCCACCAGGGCGATGGCGTCCTCGCCGGCGGCCATGCGGCCGAGGTTGAAGGTGGCGATGTTGACGCCGGCCTCGCCGAGCAGGGCGCCCAGGGCGCCGATGAAGCCCGGCTTGTCCAGGTTGCTGATGTAGAGCATGCGCGGGGCGAAGGCGGCGTCCAGGTCCATGCCCTTAACCTCGACGATGCGCGGGGCGCCGGCCATCACGATGCCCGCGAAGGAGCGCTTGCCCTTCTCGGTGGTCACGGTGATGCGGATCAGGCTCTCGAAGATCGGCGAGACGTCCTGGCGGGACTCCGAAACCGTTACACCGCGTTCCTTTGCGACGGCCGGGGCCGAAACCATGTTCACCTCGGCCAGCATCGGCCGCATCACGCCGGCCAGGGCGGCGGCGGTGAGCGGGCGGGTGTTGAGCTTGGCCACCTCGCCCTCGAAGGCGATGTCCACGGCCTTGACGCCGAAGTCGACCATCTGGCCGGCGAAGGCGCCCAGCTTCTCGGCCAGGGCCACGAAGGGCTTCAGGCGCGGGGCTTCCTCGGCGGTGACCGAGGGGCTGTTGAGGGCGTTGGTGACCGCGCCGGTGAGCAGGTAGTCGCTGATCTGCTCGGCCACCTGCAGGGCCACGTTCTCCTGGGCCTCGTTGGTGGAGGCGCCCAGGTGCGGGGTGGCGATGAAGTTCGGGGCGCCGAACAGCGGGTTCTCCTTGGCCGGCTCCTTGACGAAGACGTCGAAGGCCGCGCCGCCCACCTGGCCGCTCTCGAGAGCGGCGCGCAGGGCCTCCTCGTCCACCAGGCCGCCGCGGGCGCAGTTGATGATCCGCACACCCTTCTTGGTCTTGGCCAGGTTCTCGGCCGACAGGATGTTGCGGGTCTTGTCGGTGAGCGGGGTGTGCAAGGTGATGAAGTCGGCGCGGGCCAGCAGGGCCTCAAGCTCCACCTTCTCCACGCCGATCTCCACGGCCCGGTCCTCGGAGAGGAAAGGGTCGTAAGCCACCACGTGCATCTTCAGGCCGTTGGCGCGGTCGGCGACGATGCCGCCGATGTTGCCGGCGCCGATCAGACCCAGGGTCTTGCCGTAGAGCTCGACCCCCATGAACCGGTTCTTTTCCCACTTGCCGGCCTGGGTGGAGGCGTCGGCGGTGGGCAGCTCGCGGGCCAGGGCGAACATCAGGGCGATGGCGTGCTCGGCCGTGGTTATGGAGTTGCCGAACGGGGTGTTCATCACCACGACGCCGGCGGCGGTCGCCGAGGGGATATCGATGTTGTCGACGCCGATGCCGGCGCGGCCGATCACCTTGAGCTTCTTGGCGGCGGCGATGACGTCGGCGTTGGGCTTGGTGTCCGAGCGGACGACGAGGCCGTCGTAGTCGCCGATCACGGCGATCAGCTCGTCCTTGCTAAGGCCGGTCTTGATGTCGGTGTCGACGCCGCGCTGGCGGAAGATGTCGACGGCGGCGGGGCTCAGGCTATCGGCGATGAGAACGCGGGGCATAGGAGTCTCTTTCTCTGATCTAGCCCGCTCACCCCGGCGAATGCCGGGGCCCAGATCCAAGTCTGGAAGAGGGTTGGATCAGCGCGGACTTCCTGGAGCCCGCATCTGAGTCCGTCCATCTGGGTCCCGGCGTTCGCCGGGATGAGCGGAGGAATGGGTTAGGCGGCTTGCAGCTCGGCGAGGGTCTCGGCGAAGGCCCAGTCCAGCCAGGGCGTGAGGGCGTCGAGGTCGGAGCTTTCGACGGTGGCGCCGCACCAGATCCGAAGGCCGGGAGGGGCGTCGCGGTAGCCGCCGACGTCGAGGGCCACGCCCTCCTTCTCCAGCTTGGCCGCCAGCTTCTTGGCGAAGTCGGCCTGGCCGTCGTCGGGCAGGCCGGCGATGCGCGGATCGACCACCTTCAGGCAGACCGAGGTGTTGGAGCGAATGGCGGGGTCCTCGGCGAGGAAGGCCACCCAATCGGTCTTGGCCACCCAGCCGTCGAGGACGGCGAGGTTGGCGTCGGCCCGGCGCCGCATCTCCGCCAGCCCGCCGATGGAGGCGGCCCAGCGCAGGGAGTCGATGCAGTCCTCGACGCAGAGCATCGAGGGGGTGTTGATGGTCGCGCCCTGGAAGATCTCGGTGTTGACCCTGCCGGCCTTGGTCATGCGGAACAGCTTCGGCATGGGCCAGGGCGGGGTGTAGCTCTCCAGCCGGGCGACGGCACGGGGGCCAAGGATCAGGACGCCGTGGGCGCCCTCACCGCCGAGGGCCTTCTGCCAGGAGAAGGTGACGACATCGAGCTTGGCCCAGTCGAGGTCCTGGGCGAAGGCGGCGCTGGTGGCGTCGCAGATCGTCAGGCCCTCGCGGTCGGCCGCGATGAAATCGGCGTTGGGGACACGGACGCCCGAGGTGGTGCCGTTCCAGGTGAAGACCAGGTCGGCGTCGGGGCGGACCTTGGAGAGATCGGGGAGCTGGCCATACGGCGCGCCCAGAACCTCGGCCTCGATCTTGAGCTGCTTGGTCACGTCCGTGACCCAGTCCTTGCCGAAGCTTTCGAAGGCCAGGAGCTGGACAGGGCGGGCCCCAAGCAGCGACCACAGGGCCATCTCCACCGCGCCCGTATCCGAGCCGGGGACGATGCCCATCAGGTAGTCGTCAGGAAGGCCCAGCACCTCGCGGGTGCGGTCCATGGCCTCGTTGATACGCGCCTTGCCCAGCTTGGAGCGGTGCGACCGGCCGAGGACGGCGTTGCTGAGGTTTTCGGGGGACCAGCCGGGGCGCTTGGCGCACGGGCCGGAAGAGAACTCGGGACGAGCCGGACGCATGGCCGGCTTCGGCGGGGTAGTCATATGGATATCTCCCATCCTTGCAGATGAGCAGCGCCCCGTTGGGGGGGCGTGGCCCGCGCGCCAAAAGCCCGGGTTCGGGCCGGAGTGCAAGAAAAACCTTCGGCGGCGGCAAAATCGCCGCGAGCGCGGATCAGGCGGCGTCGGGCGTCCCGGTCCTGCCGCGTCGCCGCCAGGCGCCGATGGCGCCGGTGAGGGTGCAGAGGATCACCGAAACGAAGATCAGGTTGTTCACCTGGGCGTGCAGCAGGTCCTTCGGCAGGGCCAGGACGACATAGTAGGAATGCATGGCGAACTGGGCCGCGTAGAGCAGCATGGCCACGCCCAGCCAGGGGCTGGCGTAGAGCACGGCCAGGATCAGGAACGCCACCGCGATCAGCCCGTCATTGGCCAGCTTCAGGGTCGGTCCGTAGAGGTCCGGGGTCCAGGCGGAGATGAGCAGGCCGAGGACTATGTTGCCGACGATGCAGGCCGCGCCGATGCGTTCGGCGCCGCCGCCCTTCCAGAAGGCGAGCAGGCAGCTGGCCAGTCCGAAGACCATGAGCGCCTGGACAATGGGTGACGTCGGCATGAAATCGGGCCCCTAACGTCCATTAGGGGCCCGATATCGTTAAACTATCGCAACCAAGCCGACACTTCGGGTCGGCGGGGCCTTAGATGACCTCGCGCAGGTTCGCCGGGGTCTGGGGCTGGGCCGAGGGCTTGTCCTCGAAGTCCATCTTGGTGCGGATGCCGAGGCGCAGCTTGGCCTCGCTCAGCTCCTGGTGGACGCCGACCATCGCGGTGCGGGCTTCCGACAGGGCCTTCATGGCCGCCATCATCTTGACCTGCGCGTCGTCGGCGAAGATCAGGGAAGCGTTCACATCCTTGCGGGCCTTGAGCATTTCGCCAAGGAATTCAGCGGCTTCGATCATGGCCACATCAACGGCGGCTTCGGTCGATTGCAGCTTCTTGGCCACTTGCTTGGCCACGAAAATCTTTTCCACGGGTACCCCTCCAGTTGCCCAGTACTCGTTAAGGTAAACGAATGGTGAAGCTGCACGCAAGCGATTCATAGGTTGTTAACCATAAAAAGTCCCACCAGAGGGTGTTTTGTTGCGCGAACGACACGCCGTTAACTCGCCTTCTAAGCGAACCATTAGGGCTATCCGGGTATCCGTCAGGGGATGCGTGCGCCCGGACATTCGACCGACCCGCAAGCCGGCGGCGCGCCCTCGGCGAGCTTCCAGGCGCGGGTCGCCAGCGTCGGCCTGATCACCACCGTCGTCGTCCTGCTGGCCGCCTGTGGCGCCTTCATGCTGCAGCAATGGGCGGTGACCGGGGCCCAGTCGCACCGCATCCACGACGACCTCGCCACCATCACGGCCCAGGCGGCGGGCCCGGTGATCGCCCGGGACAACCCCGATCAGCTACAGGCCGCGCTGGCCACCCTGAAGGGCAGCCAGGAAGTGGTGGCCGCGCGGCTGATGGATCCCGCCGGACGAGAGCTCGCCGCCTTCGACCGACGCGGTCCGGGCGAGGTTTCGACGGAGACCTTCCAGCGGCCGGTGAAGATCGGCGAGGAGACCGTCGGCCGGTTCTCGATGACCGTGCGGCGGCCCTCGCTCGCGCCGATGCTGCCGCAGTTCGTGGCCCTGACCTTCGTGCTGCTGTTCGGCGGCGTCGGCGTGGCCCTGTTCCTGGCCCGCAGCCTGGCGCACCGGGTGATCCAACCGGTGCAGAGCCTTTCGAAGGCCATGCGCGAGGTGGCGGCGGGCGGCAGCTTCACCCCGGTGGAGGTAGAGGGCGCCGACGACCTGTTCCGCAGCCTGACCGGCAGCTTCAACCACCTGCTCGGCAAGCTCGGCGAGCGGGAGGCGGACCTCAAGGCGGCGATGCGCGAACTGGAGGCCGCTCGCGACGCCGCCAACGCCGCCAACGTCCTGAAGACCCAGTTCCTGGCCAATATGAGCCACGAGATCCGCACCCCGCTGAACGGGGTGCTGGCGATGGCCGAGGTGATGGCCCTGGGCAAGCTGGACCGGGTGCAGCGCGACCGGCTGGACGTGATCCGCCGCTCCGGCGGGCTGCTGCTGGCCGTGCTGAACGACGTGCTGGACCTATCCAAGATCGAGGCCGGCAAGCTGACCCTGGTGGAGGACGATTTCGAGCTGCAGCCCACCGTCGCGCAGGTGCGCGAGAATTTCGAGCCGACCGCGGCGGCCAAGGGGCTGGAGTTCTCGGTGCAGGTCGACCCCGCCGCCGAGGGCTGGTGGCGCGGCGACGCCGACCGCCTGCGCCAGATCGTCGGCAACCTGATCTCCAACGCGGTGAAGTTCACGATCCAGGGCTCCGTCACCACGCGGGTGGAGCTGGGGGAAGGCGGCGAACTGCGTGTCGTGGTCGCCGACACGGGCATCGGCATCGCGCCCGAGAAGCTGCCCTTGCTGTTCGAGAAGTTCACCCAGGCCGACAATTCGGCGACCCGGCGGTTTGGCGGGACGGGCCTGGGCCTGGCCATCTGCCGCGAGCTCACCCAGATGATGGGCGGGACCATCGTGGTCGCCAGCCGCGAGGGCGAAGGCTCGACCTTCACCGTCGAGCTGCCCCTGCCGCGCGGGGCGCCGGTCGAGGAGCAGGTCGTCGAACAGGCGCACCCGGCCGAGGAAGGCGAGCTGCGCATCCTCGCCGCCGAGGACAATCCCACCAACCAGCAGGTGCTGGCGGCGGTCCTGGGCTCGCTGGGCATCGAGGCCGACATCGTCCCGGACGGCAAGGAGGCGGTGGACGCCTGGCGGTCCGGCGCCTACGACCTGATCCTGATGGACATCCAGATGCCGGTGATGGACGGCATCACCGCCGCCAAGCTGATCCGCGAGGCCGAGCTGTCGGAGGGCCGCAAGCGCATCCCCATCGTGGCGCTAACGGCCAACGCCCTGACCCACCAGGTGGACGAATACCTGGCGGCAGGGATGGACGCCCATGTGGCCAAGCCCATCGAGATCGCCAAGCTCTACGACGCCATCGCCTCGTCGCTGAACGCCGCGGCCACCGGCGGTTCGGCCCGCTCCAACGCCGCATAACAAACCGGTCAGGTACCTGAACGGCGCCCAACCGGAGGCCTCAGACCGGCTTCAGGCCCCGCATGGTTTTCTGCATCCCAAGACGCCGAACCCCCGGCCGTCGAAGGTTCAGGAGGACCTTGCCATGATGAAGACCGTTCTGACTTCGCTGGCCGCCATCGCCACCGTCACGGCGATCGCCGCGCCGGCCGCCGCCCAGTCCTACGACCGCCATGACCGTGGCCGCGTCGAAAGCCCGCCGTTCAATCCCCGCTACGGCGCCGACTATGGGATCAACCAGCGTCAGGAGCGGCTAGAGAACCGGATCGAACAGGGCATGCGGCGTGGCGGCCTGACGATGGGCGAGGCGCGCCGTCTGCGCGCCGAGTTCCGTCAGATCGCCCAGCTCGAAGCCCGTTACCGCAGGGGCGGCCTCTCCCATTCGGAGCGCGCCGACCTCGACCGCAGGTTCGACCGGCTGGAGGCGCAAATCCGCGTTGAGCGTCGCGACCGCGACTACGGCATGCGCCGCTAAGGTGAAGTCTCTGGGCCGCCCGCACAGTCAAGTTGTGGGCGGCTCAGGCATAGATTCACACGGAACAAAGTTAGTCCTCCCGTGTTTTCGCAACCCATCGAGGCACGAATTACGCGGGACGGACGGAACAGAGGAGAAGATCATGACCAAGCTTAATATCATGGCCGCCGTTGGCGCCGCCGCTCTCATGACCGTCGGATCCCTGGCGACGTCGGCTTCCGCCCAACCTTGGCGTGACTACGACCGTGGCTACAACAACGGCTACAGCGAATACGCGCCGGGCGACCTCAGCACCTCGCACGTTGACGCCCTGGAATGGCGGATCAACAACGCGCCCATCCCGCTGGCCCAGCGCCGGGCCCTGCTGCGCGAATGGCATCAGATCCAGCCCCTGGCGTGGCGCGTGCAAACCGGCCAGGCCAGCCGTTGGGAACGTGACCGTCTCGCGCGCGGCGTCGCCCACATCGAGCAGGCCACCCGCTACGCAGGCGTGGATCGCCGCGACCGCCGCTACGGCTACAACCGCTACTAGCCTCGCCTAACCCGCAAGGCCGAGGCGCCCCCGAAGTCCGCTTCGGGGGCGCCGTTCGTTCAGCGCTCCACCCTGACTTCCGGCCACCGGGCCAGGAGATTGGCCGCGGTGCGTTCGAAGCCGTTGGTCTGGCGACGCGGATTGGGCCGCAGACGCAGGGCGAACAGATCGTCCAGGCCGAAGGGCGCGATAAGGGTGAGGCTGTCGTCTGGCTCCAGCCGGGCGGCCACGGCGAACAGCGGGCTTACGAAGCGATCCACCGCCTCGGCGCTGTGGGTCAGGGGCGCATAGGGCTCGCCGAACTTGGGCTCGAACCAGAGATGGACCCGGGCCTGGTTGCGGACCTCCACCATGTCCTTGAGCGGCGGCTCGAACGCCTCGGCGACCCCGCGGATCACCCGATCCTCGGCCTCGTAGGAGGTGTCGGCGTCGAAATAGGCCAGGTCGTAGTCCTTGATCCCGTAGTCGAGGTCCCGGCCAGTCTGGACGTTGAGCACCCGCTGGTAGATGGCGCCGGAGAAGATCATCCAGTCCGGCAAGGACAAGTCGCGGGCCGTGCGCATGACGTGCATCAGCGGTTCGGATCGCCGCAGGATCTCGCGCAGGCGGTCGTCCAGACTCATCGCAACGGCCAGCCGTGATCCAGCGGGCCGTGGCCCCTGCCCAGCCCCGGCGCGCCCAGCATGGCCTGATGGACGTAGTCCCACGCTCGGGCCACGGCGGCGGTGAGGCCCAGACCCTGGGCGAGGCCGGTCGCGCAGGCGGACGCCAGGGTGCAGCCGGTGCCATGGGTGTGGCGGGTCTTGATGCGCGGCCCTTCGAACAGGGTCTCGCCGGCCGGGGTCATAAGGATGTCGACGACCCGCTCGCCGGGGACATGGCCGCCCTTCATCAGCACCGCCCGCGCGCCCGCCGCGAGCAGGGCCTCACCAGCCCGTCGCAGGTCATCGGTGGAGGCCACGGCGAAGCCGGTGAGGGCCTCGGCCTCTGGGGCGTTGGGGGTGAGCAGGGCCGCGCGGGGCACCAGGCGCTCGCGCACCATGGCCACGGCGTCGCCGGCCAGCAGCGAGGCGCCGCCCTTGGCCACCATCACCGGATCGATCACCGCCGGCAGGCCGGCCTCGTCCAGGAGCCGGGCGACCAGGGCGACCGTGGCCGCATCCCCAAGCATGCCGGTCTTGATGGCGTCGGCGCCGATGTCGTCCAGCACCGCCCGGGCCTGGGCCTCGACGATCTCCAGGGGCGCGGCGTGGACGGCGGTGACGCCGAGGGTGTTCTGGACGGTGAGCGCGGTGATCGCCGTGGCGGCATACCCGCCCAGCATGGTGACGGTCTTGATGTCGGCCTGGATTCCCGCGCCGCCGCCGCTGTCGGATCCGGCGATGATCAGGACTCGGCCGAGTGGGCGCATGCCCCGCGATAGCCGGTTTGGGCGCGCGGCGCTACGCCGACCCGGCCGCCTCGATCGCGGCCCACACCTTCAGGGCCTGGGCGGTCTCCCGCACGTCGTGCACCCGCACCATCGCCACGCCCCGCGCCGCGCCGGCCAGGGTGACGGCCACGGAACCGCCGAGCCGCTGGTCCGGCGGAGCGTCGCCGTCCAGCCGGCCGATGAAGGCCTTGCGGCTGGCGCCCAGCAGCACCGGATAGCCGAGCGCGGTCAGCCGCTCGAGGCCGGCCAGCAGGGGGAGGTTGTGGCCGGTCAGGTGCTTGCCGAAGCCGATGCCCGGATCGAGCCAGATCCGCTCGCGGGCGGCGCCGGCCGCCAGCGCCGCCTCGGCCCGCGCCGCCAGGAAGGCCGCGACCTCGCCGGCCACGTCCGCGTAGACCGGCTCGGCCTGCATGGTGCGCGGTTCGCCCAGCATGTGCATGAGCACCACATCGCAGCCCAGCTCGGCCGCGGTGGCCAGGCTGTCGGGAGCGAAGCGCAGAGCCGAGACGTCGTTCCACATCCCGGCGCCAGCGGCCACGGCGGCCCGGGCGACCTGCGGCTTCATGGTGTCGATGGAGAGGGGTGTCCGGCCCTCGGCGGCCAGGGCCTGGATCAGCGGCAACACCCGCCGCATCTCTTCCTCGGCCGAGACCGGCGCGGCGCCGGGGCGCGTGGACTCCCCGCCGATGTCGAGGATGTCGGCGCCGTCGGCGATCAGCTGGCGGGCATGGACCAAGGCGGCGTCCAGGTCGGTGAGGCGGCCCCCATCGGAAAAGCTGTCCGGCGTCAGGTTGACGATGCCCATCACCCTGACATTGGCGTCCTCGCCGGATGCAACCCTAGGATGATCATGCGCAATTTTCACGACAGTGTCGTAGGCCTTTGCTAGAATTCCAACGTTACGCTGATTGAACCGGACCTCATGATCCTCAACCCTTTCCGGCTCTACCGTCGCTGGCAAAGGCTGGAACGCGAGGCGTTGGAGGAAGCGCAGCTCGCCCGCCGCCGGCATGGCGATGAAGCCGCCTGGGCGCTGAAGGTCAAGCTCGCCGACCCGCAATTGACCCGCTGGGGCCGAAAGGTTCTGAAGCGCGCGGTCCAGCTGCTATAGTCCCGCCAGGATGGGGCGCGCCGGGCAGGCGGCCCCCGCGCGCTGACCTGTCGCCGCCACCACGGGACACAGCCTCATGGCCGATATTGCGGGAACCGGCTCCAGCGACACCTTGAACGGCACGGCGGGGGCCGACGTCATCACTGGCCAGGACGGGGCGGACCGCCTGTTCGGGGGCCTGGGGGACGACGCTCTCTACGGCCGCGCCGCCTCCGACGTGGACGGGGCGAACTACCAGATCGACGCATTGCGCGTGGCCTCGGGCCTTTCCGCCCCGGTGGCCGCCGTGGCGGCGCCCGGCGATCCGGGCCGGCTCTACGTCGTCGAGCAGCACACCGGACGGATCCGGATCCTCGACCTGGAGAGCGGAACGCTGAACAGCGACCATTTCCTCGACCTGCCCGACGCCAGCCTGGCGGGGGGCGGCGAGCAGGGACTGCTGGGCCTGGCCTTCCATCCGAACTACGCGGTCAATGGCCTGTTCTACGTGAACCTCACCAATGCGGCGGGCGACACCGAGATTCGCGAGTACCGCCGGGCCGACGCCAATCACGCCGACGCCGCCTCGCAGCGGATGATCCTCACCTTCGACCAGCCCTACGACAATCACAACGGCGGCTGGCTGGAGTTCGGGCCCGACGGCCTGCTCTACATCGCCACCGGCGACGGCGGCTCGGCCGGCGACCCGCAGGGCAACGCCCAGAACACCAATTCCTTACTCGGCAAGATCCTGCGCATCGACGTGAACGTCGACGCCTTCGCTGCCGAGTCTGCCCGCAACTACGCGATCCCCGCGACCAACCCCTTCGCCGCGACGGCGGGAGCCGACGAGGTCTGGCAGTATGGCCTGCGCAACCCCTGGCGGGCGAGCTTCGATTCCGCCACCGGCGACCTGTGGATCGGCGACGTGGGCCAGGGCGCGCGCGAGGAGATCGACTTCGCCGCCGCCGGGGTCGGCGGGCTCAACTTCGGCTGGAAGTTCAAGGAGGGGTTCACGACCTATTCCGGGACGCCGCCCTCTGGTCTGACCGATCCCATCCTCGATTATGACCGGTCGGCGGCCGGCGGCTACGCCGTGACCGGGGGCTACGTCTACCATGGGTCCGGCGGCATGGACGGGCTCTACGTCTATGCGGATTTCGGCACGGCGAACCTCTGGACCGTCCGCCTGGTGGATGGCGCGGCCCAGGAGATCACCCGCCGCAATGGCCAGCTGGTGGTGAATGGCGGCGATTTCGACCAGATCGCCTCGTTCGGCGCCGACGCCCAGGGCCGGCTCTACGCCGTCGGGCTGGACGGCGACATCCATCGCCTCACCCCGCGCATCGTGGCCGGCGACGGTGAGGACTACCTGCGCGGGGAGGAGGGCAACGACCGCATCTGGGGCGGAGCGGCCTTCGACGACGTGCATGGCAACATGGGCGACGACACGGTCTCCGGCGGCGCTGGCGGCGACTGGGTGGTGGGCGGCAAGGACCAGGACCGGCTCTACGGCGATGACGGCGACGACATCGTCTATGGCAACCTCGGGAACGACACCGGCGACGGGGGCGCGGGCGCGGACCTGGTGCGGGGCGGCCAGGGCAATGACCTGATGCGGGGCGGGACGGGGGACGACTTCATCTCCGGCGACCTCGGCGACGACACCCTCAGCGGCGGGCTGGGCGCCGATATCTTCAACAGCTTCGGCGCGGCGGGGATCGACCGGGTCGCCGACTTCAGCCGCGCCCAGGGCGACCGGGTGCGGCTCGATCCGGGAAACACCTGGACGCTGGCCCAGGAGGGGGCGGACGCCGTGGTCACCGTAAGCGGAAGCGCCCGGGTGGTGCTGGTCGGCGTCCAGGCCTCCAGCCTGGCCGGGGACTGGATCTTCGTCGGCTGACCTAGGCCGGCTCGGCGCTCGGGCGCGGCGAGATCGGGACGGCGACCGCGGGGCCGCTGGGGCGCTTGGCCTCGGCGTCCTCGCGGTTGGGCGCCACGCCCTTGAGCACGGCGATGATCTCGTCCCCGCTGAGGGTCTCGTACTCCAGCAGCGCCTTGGCCAGGGTATGCAGCTCCTCGAGCTTGGTGGTCAGGATGTTGCGGGCCTCGATCTCGCCGGCCTCGACGAGCTTGCGGACCTCCTCGTCGATGATCTTGGCGGTCTCCTCGGAGACGTTCTGGTTGCGCGCCACCGAATGGCCCAGGAACACCTCTTCCTGGTTCTCGCCGTATTCGACGGAGCCCAGGCGCTCGGAGAAGCCCCACTTGGTCACCATGGCGCGGGCGAGCTTGGTCGCCTGGCTGATGTCCGAAGAGGCGCCGGATGTCACCTTTTCCTTGCCGAAGATGATCTCCTCGGCGCAGCGGCCGCCGAACAGGATCGCCAGGCGCGAGGTCATCTGCTCGTAGGACATCGAGAACTTGTCCCGCTCGGGCAGCTGCATGACCATGCCCAGGGCCCGGCCGCGCGGGATGATCGTCGCCTTGTGCACCGGGTCGGTGGCGGCCACGTTCAGGGCCACCAGGGCGTGGCCGCCCTCGTGGTATGCGGTGAGGGTCTTCTCCTCCTCGGTCATGACCATGGACCGGCGCTCGGCGCCCATCATGACCTTGTCCTTGGCGTCCTCGAAGTCGCGCATGGTGACCATGCGGCGGTTCTTGCGCGCGGCCATCAGCGCCGCCTCATTGACCAGGTTGGCGAGGTCCGCGCCGGAGAAGCCGGGGGTGCCTCGAGCGATGATCTTGGTCTCCACGTCGGCCGCCAGGGGCACGTTCTTCATGTGGACGCGCAGGATCTTCTCGCGGCCGTTGATGTCGGGATTGGGCACCACCACCTGGCGGTCGAAGCGGCCCGGGCGCAGCAGGGCGGGATCGAGCACGTCCGGCCGGTTGGTGGCGGCGATCAGGATGATGCCCTCGTTGGCCTCGAAGCCGTCCATCTCGACCAGCAGCTGGTTGAGGGTCTGCTCGCGTTCGTCGTTGCCGCCGCCGAGGCCCGCGCCACGGTGACGGCCCACCGCGTCGATTTCGTCGATGAAGATGATGCAGGGGGCGTTCTTCTTGGCCTGCTCGAACATGTCGCGGACGCGGCTGGCGCCGACGCCGACGAACATCTCGACGAAATCCGAGCCGGAGATGGTGAAGAAGGGCACGCCGGCCTCGCCCGCCACCGCGCGGGCGGTCAAAGTCTTGCCGGTGCCGGGCGGCCCGATCAGCAGGGCGCCCTTGGGGATCTTGCCGCCGAGGCGCTGGAACTTCTGCGGGTCCTTCAGGAACTCGACGATCTCGGTCAGCTCCTCCTTGGCCTCATCGATGCCGGCGACGTCGTCGAAGGTGACGCGGTTCTTGTTCTCGGTGAGCAGCCGGGCCTTGGACTTGCCGAAGCCCATGGCGCCGCGCGTGCCGCCCTGCATCTGGCGCAGGAAGAACACCCAGAATCCGATCAGGAGCAGGATCGGCAGGCTGTTGATCAGCAGGCCCAGAAAGGTGAAGCCACCGGCCGGCTTGACCGCTATGTCGGCGCCCTGGCTCTCCAGACGGCGCACCAGGTCGTCCTGGTTGTCGGGGGTGATGGCGGCGAAAGTTTTCCCGGTCCCGTCCGTGACCTCGACCGCGGGGCCACGGATGGTGGCCTTGCGGATCTCGCCGGAATCGACCTTGGCGAGCAGCTGCGAATAGGTGACTTCGCCGGCGCCCGCGGCGCCGCCTCGGCCGCCTGTCACCATGCTGTAGAGGCCGATCGCCACCACGACGATGACGCCCCAGATCACGAGGTTGCGCAGGTTCATCAGGACTTTCCGGCTAGAGACTGACGTCTAAAGATAGGGCGGGGGGTCCGGTTCCACCAGCGTCGCTGCGGTCGCGCGGCGGATCAGCGCGGATTTTGACCAGCGGGAGCCCACAAACGCCAAAGGCCGCGCTCCGGGGCGCGGCCTTTGTTCGAACTCAGCCTTGAGGGCTTAACGGCCGGTGGTGACGGGCTTCTTCGGCGCCGCGATCAGACCTTCGCGCTGGGCGCGCTTGCGGGCCAGCTTGCGCGCCCGGCGAACGGCCTCGGCCTTTTGGCGGGCGCGCTTCTCGGAAGGCTTCTCGTAATGCACGTGCCGCTTCATCTCGCGGAACGAGCCCTCGCGCTGCATCTTCTTCTTCAGCGCCTTCAGGGCCTGATCGACGTTGTTGTCGCGGACGAAAATCTGAACCAGAGGTCTCTCTCCTGTTGATCGCTGGCCGCCCGCCTCATCCCGGTAGAAGGCGGCGAGCGAACAAAAAGGCTATGCCCGAAGGAGGGCCTTCGGGGCAGAGCGCGGCGAGATAACAGAAGGCGCGCGCGATGTCCACGCGTCAGCTAGGTTAGCAGGCAATGAACGATTGGGCCGATACCGCCGAGCAACAGCTGCTCGATCAGGCGCTGAAACTGGCGCCCGCCGAGGGCTGGACCGAGCGCATGGGCAGGCTCGCCGGCAAGGCCTGCGGCTTCTCGGCAGGCGAAACGGAACTCTTGATCCCGCACGGGCCGGCGGACCTGGCCGCCCTCCTCTGGCGCCGCCACGACCGGCGGGCGCTGGAAATCCTCGCCGATGTCGATCCGGGCGCCCTGAAGATCCGCGAGCGCATCCGGGCCGCCTGCGAGGCGCGCATCGACGCCTGCGCCCAGGACGAGGCGGCCGCGCGGCGTTGTGCGGGCTGGCTCAGCTTGCCTCAGAATCTGCCCCTCGCCGGCCGGCTGGCCTGGGAGAGCGCCGACGGGCTCTGGCGCTGGGCGGGCGATGTCGCCACCGACGAGAACCACTATTCCAAGCGCGCCTTGCTGGCCGGCATCCTCACCGGGGCCGGGGCCGTGCGGATGACCTCGGGGCGTGGGGCGGCGATGCGCTTCGTCGACCGGCGGATCGCCGATGTCATGGCCTTCGAGAAATGGAAGGCGACAGGCGGCTTCAGGCCCGGCGACTGGCTGGCGGGCCTGGCGAAGAAGGCCGGTGAAGCGCGGTATCCCACCCACCCCACTGGGCCGCCGGATAGCGGCGCTTAGAGCGGCTTCACCTTGTTGATGTGGCCCATCTTGCGGCCCGGCTTGGCCTCGCGCTTGCCGTAGAGGTGGATGCGGGTCTCCGGCTCGTGGGCGAGCCTGACCCAGGCGTTCGCTTCCTCGCCCAGCAGGTTCAGCATCTCGACACGGGCGATCGCCGCGGTCGGCCCGAGCGGCCAGCCAGCGACGGCGCGGATGTGCTGCTCGAACTGGTCGACCTCGCAGCCGTCCTGGGTCCAGTGGCCGGTGTTGTGCACCCGGGGCGCGAATTCGTTGACCAGCAGGGTCCCGTCGCGCAGCTCGAACAGCTCGATGCCGATCACCCCCACGTAATCCAGGCCCTGCAGCACCCGGGCGGCGATCCGCTCGGCCTGGTCGGAGAGGGCCGGGGTCGCCCGGGCCGGCGCGAGCGAGCGTCGCAGGATACCATTCTCGTGGTGGTTCTCCGCCAGGGGATAGACGGCGGTGGCGCCGTCCCTGCCCCGGGCCGCGATCACCGACAGCTCGCGGGCGAAGTCGGCCGGCGCCTCGACGATGACCGGCACGGAGCCCAGCTCGGCGAACACCCTGGCGGCCGCGGCGGCGGTTTCAACCCAGCGCTGGCCCTTGCCGTCATAGCCCTCGCGGCGGGTCTTCATCAGCGCCGGGGCGCCGATGCGGGCCACCGCCTCGACCGCTTCGTCGGACGTATCGGCGGCGGCGAAGGCGACGGTGGGCGCGCCATTGGCGTTCAGGAAGGTCTTCTCGGCGAACCGGTCCTGCGCGGCGGCCAGGGCCTGAGGGCCAGGGGCTACCGTGACGCCCATGGCCTGGAGCTGGGCGACCGCGCCGGCCGGCACGTTCTCGAATTCGTAGGTGACGACCTGGGCGAGCGCCGCCAGGGCCTTGAGGGCTGCGGGGTCGTCGTAGGCGCCGACGATGACGTGGGCGGCCACGCGCGCGGCCGGGCTGTCCGGCTCAGGCTCCAGGATCGCCACGTCGAAGCCAAGCCGGCCCGCGGCGAGGGCCAGCATCCGGCCGAGCTGGCCGCCGCCGACGATGCCGATGACCGAGCCTGGCGGCAGCGCCGGAAGGTCAGGCATCCTCGACGGTCTCGGGGATGGAGGCGGTCTGGCGGGCGCTGAAGGCGGCGACGCGCTCGGCGATGGCGGGATCGGCGAGGGCCAGGATCTTGGCGGCCATCAACCCGGCGTTCTTGGCGCCGGCCTCGCCGATCGCCAGGGTGCCCACCGGGATTCCGGCGGGCATCTGGACGATGGAAAGCAGGCTATCCATGCCCTTCAGGGCCTTGGTCTCGATGGGAACGCCCAACACCGGCAGGTCGGTGAGCGAGGCGGTCATGCCCGGCAGGTGGGCGGCCCCGCCAGCGGCGGCGATGATCACCTGCACGCCGCGGGACTTCGCCGAGCGGGCGAAATCGTACATCCGCTCGGGCGTGCGGTGGGCGGAGACCACCTTTGCCTCGTAGGGCACCTGGAGGGACTCCAGCATCTCGGCGGCGTGGCGCAACACCGGCCAGTCGGAGCGACTGCCCATGATGATGGCGACGGGCGCGGATTTGGCGCTCATGTCGGTCTGGGCCTCCCCCGGAAGGCGGCGGAGTATAGGCGCCGGCTTTGCGCGAGCAACCGAGCAGGCGTCGATTCCTTACAGTGCATGTGCTGGTGTTGATTCTCCTCACGGTTTTGGGGGTCGCTCGATGAAGATCACCGGCGCGCGGCACGAAGCCTTCGGCGCGATCCGCAAACGGGCGCTGACCCAGGCGGCCGGGGGGACCGCCGCGGCCCCGAAAGGCGACAGCACGGTCTTCCTGGGCCTCACCGAGGCGGAACTGACGCCGGCGGTGCAGGCGGCGATCCAGACGCTGCTCGCCGAGATCGACAGCCTTCGCGCCGAGACCGCCCGCCTGAAGGCCCGGCTGGCCGAGGTGGAGGGCCTGGCCGACCGCGACTCCCTGACCCCCTTGCTTAACCGCCGGGCCCTGCTGCGGGAACTGGGGCGGGTGCAGGCCTTCGTCCAGCGGTATGGCGCGCCCGCGGCCCTGGCCTATTTCGACCTCGACGGCTTCAAGCGGGTGAACGACCGGTTTGGGCACGCCGCCGGCGACGCGGCGCTGAAGGCGGTGGCCGAGCGCCTCAAGGACAATGTGCGGGAGAGCGACCTGGTGGCCCGCATGGGGGGCGACGAGTTCGCCGTGATCCTGGTGCAGGCCGACCTGGGCGTGGCCGAAGCCAAGGCGCAGGCGCTGGCCGACGCCATCGCCGGCGAGCCGCTGCAATTCGGCGACTGGACCGCGCCGATCCACGCCACCTTCGGGGTTTGCGAGATCACCCCGGAAACCGATCCGGAAGCGCTGATCGCCCGGGCGGACGCGGCGATGTATGCGCGCAAGCGGGCCAGGGCGGAGTAGAGGGCCTTAGGCGATCAGGTCCGGGTTCAGGAACCCCTCGACGCGGCCGATCTCGTCCTTAAGGGCCAGCTTCTTCCGCTTCAGACGGCCAATCAGCATCATCTCGGGCAGCGGCGTGGCGGTGAGCGCCGAGATCACCGCGTCATAGTCGGCATGGTCCTGGCGCAGGTCGGTCAGGCGAGCCAGCAGGGCGTCTTCGGCGAAGTTTGAATAATCGATCACGGCTGCACCTTAACCCAGGGCCTCGGCCAATTCAGCCAGCGCGTTGCGCGGGGCGGGCGGGCCCCAGGCGCGAGACGCGGCTTCCAGCGCCTCCAGGGGATTTGCCTCGCCCGGCTGGCGGCCAACCAGGCTGGCGAGCGCCTCCAGGATGGCGCGTTCGGCGAACAGTTCGCAGCCTTTCACCGCCTCGCGCAGGGCCTCGCGGGCGCCGTCCTCGACGGGCGGCTGGGCGGCCTTCAGCGCGCGCCGCACCTGGCGCAGGGGCTGGATGGCGGTCTCGTCCCAGGCGCGGACCACCGCGGCGGCGCGCTCCAGGCGGCCCGGATCGGTCTCTCCCGCCCAGACCGCCCACAGGAGCAGGCAAGCCTGCTGGCCGTAGAGGTCCTGCAGCGACAGGCAGGCCTCCGGCGCGCCGGGGCGGCCGTAGACGGACTGGGCCCAGTCCCAGACACCCATCAGCCGGCGGCCAGGGGATGGATGTCCTGGCCCCAGCGCTTCACCGGCTTCCAGGAAAGCCCGAAGAGATCCAGCGCACGCCCCACCGACTGGTCGACCATCTCGGCCAGGCTCTCCGGACGGGCGTAGAAGGCCGGGAGCGGCGGGGCGATAACGGCGCCCATCTCGGCCAGCCGCACCATCGTGCGCAGATGCCCAAGGTGCAGGGGCGTCTCGCGGACCATCAGCACCAGGGTCCGACGCTCCTTCAGGGTGACGTCGGCGGCGCGGGTCAGAAGGGTGGAGGTCACACCGGTGGCGATCTCGCTCATCGAACGCACCGAGCAGGGCGCGACGATCATCCCAAGGGTCGGGAATGACCCGGAGGCCACGGCGGCCCCGATGTTCGCGGCCTTGTGGACCACGTCGGCCCGGCCGTTCACATCCGCTACCGACAGGTCCGTCTCCTGCGCCAGCGTGAGGGCGGCCGAACGGCTGAGGATCAGGTGACTTTCGACGCCAAGCTCCCGCACGGCGTCCAGGACCCGAAGGCCGTAGACCACGCCGGAGGCGCCGGAAATGCCGACCACCAGGCGGGGCCGCTCGGTTTTCGACATGCGAAAGGCTCCCAACGCCCAAATCCCCGGCGCCGATCCAGCGCCACCGCTCGCAAACATATGTGATCTGACAGCGCCGGAAAGCGGGTGTTCACTCTGCGGCTGTCAGATAGCCAGGAGGACGTATCGTCATGGCGCTAGATGCCCGGATCCGGGAACTCGGATCCCGTCACCAGTCCCTCGATGAGGCCATTCAGGACGAGATGCGCAGACCCTACTCCGACGATCTCAAGCTCCGAGAGATGAAACGACAGAAACTCCGGCTCAAGGAAGAAATCGAGACCCTGCGGGGTCACATCCACTAGCGTTCGACCCCGGCCGCGGGCCGGGGCGAGGCGCTGGCGTCAATCCTCTTCGCTATCGGCGTCGTCGTCTTCGGCTTCGCCGAGGTTGGCGTCGTCCAGTTCGACGTCCTCCTGGTCGGTCTCGGCCTCAGGGACGTCAATCTCCGCCTCGGCGTATTCGCCGGCTTCCGCCGCCGGGCGCAGGCTCGGGCCTTCGGGCTCCACCTCGCCCCGGCGGGCGGCTTCCTTCGCCCGCTTGTCGGCGGCCTTGCGGACCACGGCGTCCAGTTCCAGCTGGGTGGAGAGGCCCAGGGTCACGGGGTCCACCGGCTTGATCGCGGCGGAATTCCAGTGGGTGCGGTTGCGCACCTGGTCGATGGTGGCTTTCGTGGTGCCCAGCAGGCGCGAGATCTGGCTATCCGGCACCTCAGGGTGGTTGCGCAGGAACCAGGCGATGGCGTCCGGACGGTCCTGGCGGCGCGAGACGGGCGTGTAGCGCGGGCCCTTCTTCACCGGCTTCAGCAGCTCGGCGTGCCGGCTCTTCTGGGCCTTCATGCGGTATTTGTCGCTCTTCTCGGCCGCGTCGAGCTCCTCGCGGGAGAGCTGGCCGTTGGCGATCGGGTCCGCGCCGCGGATGTCCCGGGCGACCTCGCCATCGGCGATGCCCTTCACCTCCAGCGGGTGCAGCTCGCAGAAGTCGGCGATCTGATCGAAGGTGAGCGAGGTGTTGTCCACCAGCCAGACGGCGGTCGCCTTGGGCATCAGGATATTGGTCATTTTTGGTATTCCGGAAACGAAGGCGCCCGGCCTTTCGGCCGGGCGGTTGATCGTTCCAGCTTATAGTCGCCTTGCGCGCGGGTGCAAAGCCGTTCGGCTCAGAACCCGAAGATCCATCCTGGCTGAAGCGACCCGGAGTCGACGTTGGAGAGAACCAGGATGCTGTTGTCTCCAAGGTCGACGATGGTGTCGACGCCGGACTGCCTCACCGAGAACGCCTGTCCCGGCAACAGCTGCACCCGGTCGCCCTGGCCGATGCTGTAGTCGGTGACCCGGTCGACGCTGGCTCCCGCGACCATATGGAAGACGTCGGCGCCGGCCCCGCCGGTCATGGTGTCGAACCCGAGGTCGCCGGACATGAAGTCGTCGCCCTCGCCGCCCGCCATCAAGTCATTGCCCTGCCCGCCGCGCACGATGTCGTTCCCCGCGCCGCCGTCGAGGGTGTCTTCGCCGAGGTTGCCGAACACCACGTCGTGGCCGTTGTCGCCGGACAGGCGGTCCTGATCCTTGCCGCCCACCACCCAGTCGTCGCCCTCACCGCCCGAGGCGGTGTCGTTGCCCATATTGCCGTTCACATCGTCGAAGGCCGCCCCGCCGCTGAGCGAGTCCGCGCCGTCGTCCCCCCGCAGGATGTCCTGCCCGTCCCCGCCGCTGAGCGTGTCGGCGCCGGCGCCGGCGCTCATGCTGTTGGCCGCGCCGTTGCCGGTCATCAGGTCGGCGCCGGAGCCGCCGCGGGCGTCCTCGATGGTCGCGCCCTGGGCGATGGCCACATTGCCGACCAGGCCGCCGACGTTGGAGAAGAAGCCCGCCCGCAGGTCGATGATCTGGCTGTTCGCGTAGCCCGAGAAGTCGAGGGTGTCGCGCCCCCCCGCGTCCCAGACGGCGAACACCAGGCGCGACGACGACGAGGTCGCCGAGAACCACTCGCGGCCCGCAGTGGAATTGAAACCATAGACGGTGTCGGCGGTGCGGGTGGCGGCGTTGACCCCGTATTCGAGTTGGATCGCGGCGATGTCGTCCAGCAGCGGCACGGCCGAATAGCGACCCTGGAAGTTGGCGCCGGTGTTGGATTCGCCGAAGTAGCTCATCACCGTGTACTGGCGGGAATCCTCGTAATAGGCGCCATCCGCCGCGTAGGTGAACACCTCGTCCTCGGTGGCGTCGTAGTCGCCGGGGTGGGCCAGGCCGATGGCGTGACCGATCTCATGGACCAGCACTTGGCCGCCGTAGTTGCCGCTGGCCGGGGCGCTGTTGGAGCTGACGCCGATCCTGATCCAGACGTCGCCGGAAGAGGAGGAGATCGACGGGTTGCCGGGATACATGGCGAAGCCCGCCGCGCCGTCGCCCCCATTCGTGTAGTTGGCGAACAGAATCGAGGCGTTGTCGCCGTAGGCCAGCTCACCCGGCCCGGTTCCCACGCGCGTGAAGCGGATGTTGGCCACATCCGACCATGCCTGCAGGGCCAATTCGGTCTGGGCGATCTGGACGTCGTTGAACCGTTGGAAGCCGGTGACATCCTCCGGCATGCGACCCGGGGCGTTGGCGCGGAAGGCGTAGGTGACGGTGTAGCCGACCCCCAGCGCCGCCGACCAGCCGGGATCGCCCCGCACCAGCGTGTAGGCGGCCTCGTCGATGGTCAGGCTTTCCTTGCCGCTCAGGGCGCCGCCACGGGCGTCCGCGTTCAGGAAGGCCTGGTAGTCGCCGGGATCGCCGGAGATCGCCTGGTGGGTTTCCGGGGCCAAGGGCTCGCCGAGCACGGACTGGATGTCAGACGGCATGATCCACCACTAACAAACCCATCCCGTTCAAACCCCTAAGCGACAATGCCATTTTCCACAACCACGGCCCGCGCGGCGTTTACGCGCAGCGCCTAGATGTGGGCGCGGCCGGCGAATTCACCGCGTCCGGTTGACGCGCCTCAGGTCAGCGGGATGGCGCCGACGATCTTCAGGCCGTAGCCGCCCGACGCCGGGAGCACCGTGGACGAGGGGCTGAGCAGCAGGATGTCCCTCACCCCGAGGTCCAGGAGGATCTGGGCGCCGATGCCGTAGTCGCGCAGCACATTGGCCCGCAGGTCGCCGCCGGTCGAGCCATAGCGCTCGGACAGCCAGTGGGGATTGGGATCGCGCAGGAAGACGGCCACGCCGGCGCCGTCGTAGTCGGCGATGGCCTGCAGCGCCTTGGGGACATATTCCCGCCGGGCCTCCACATGGCCCAGCATGTCGGCGGCCAGGTCCACGCGGTGCATGCGCACGAGGGTGGGCTTGTCGGCGCTGACCTTTCCCTTGGTCAGCACCATGTGCTCGGTCTGGTCGATGATGTTGCGGTAAACGATCATCCGGAAGCGACCGCCGTAGGCGGAATCGAACGGCCCTTCCGCCACCCGCTCCACCTGCCGTTCGGTGCGGCGACGATGGGCGATCAGGTTCTCGATGGTCCCGATCTTCATGCCGTGAAGCTGGGCGAAGGCCACCAGGTCGGGCAGACGGGCCATGGAGCCGTCGTCCTTCATGACCTCGCAGATCACGCCCGCCGGGATCAGGCCGGCGAGCCGGGAGATGTCGACCGCCGCCTCGGTGTGGCCGGCGCGGACCAGCACCCCGCCCTCCTTGGCCACCAATGGGAAGACATGGCCGGGGGAAACGATGTCGTCGGGGCCCTTGGTGGGATCGATGGCCACCGCCACGGTGTGGGCGCGGTCGTGGGCGGAGATGCCCGTGGTGATGCCTTCCTTGGCCTCGATCGACACCGTGAACGCGGTCCCGTGGCCCGACTGGTTGTCGCTGGCCATGGGCGGCAGACGCAGCTGGCGCGCCCGCTCGCCGGTGATCGACAGGCAGATCAGGCCGCGCGCGTGTTTGGCCATGAAGTTGATCTTGTCCGGCGTGGCGAATTGGGCCGGGATGATGACGTCGCCCTCGTTCTCCCGGTCCTCGGCGTCCACCAGGATGTAGGGCCGGCCGTTGCGGGCATCCTCGATGATGTCCTCGATCGGGCTGATGGCGCTGGCCAGGGAGTCCGGGTCGGGGCCGTCTGCGGGGGGAACGAGGAAGGGACGCTTCATGGCGCATGCCTCTTAGAGCGTCAGGGGTGGCCCGCAAGATGTATGATCTAATCCCGTCAAAGTCAGGGGTACGCATGAGCAAGGCCAGGTCGCTGGGGTTCTCGCCGGAGCGCCTGGCGCGCATCGACGGATTCCTGCGGGACACCTACGTCGGACCCGGGCGCATGCCCTGCGCCCAGTTCCTGCTGCTGCGCGGCGGCGAGATCGCCCACCAGACCGTGCTGGGCTTCCAGGATGTCGAGCGGCAGGTCCCGCTGGCCGAGGACAACGTCTTCCGCATCTATTCGATGACCAAGCCCCTCACCAGCGTGGCCTTCATGATGCTGGTGGAGGAGGGCAAGGCGGCGCTGGACGATCCGGTCAGCCGCTACATCCCCGCGTGGGAGGGCCTGGGGGTCTTCCAGGCTGGCTCGGAGGGCGGGTGGACCACCAGCGCGCCGGCCCGTCCCATGCTGATCGCCGACCTGCTGCGCCACACCTCGGGCCTGACCTACGGATTCCAGGAGCGCACGAGCCTCGACGCCGCCTATCGCCGGCTGCGCACCGACGACATCCACCGCGGCCTCACCCTGCCCGAGCTGATCACCGCGCTTTCCGACCTGCCCCTGGAGTTCTCGCCGGGCGAGGCCTGGAACTACTCGGTCTCCACCGATGTGCTGGGCTACGTGATCGAACAGGTCGCCGGACGGCCATTTCAGGATGTGCTGGCGGACCGGATCCTGCGGCCGCTGGGCATGACCGAGACCGGCTTCTCGGTCCGCGAGGACCAGCGCGCCCGTTTCACCGCCTGCTACCAGGCCACGGCGACGGGCGGGCTCAAGCTGGTGGACGATCCCACCACCAGCCCCTTCCTGGGCGAACCCAGACTGTACTCCGGCGGCGGCGGCCTGGTGTCGACGGCGGGTGACTACATGCGGTTCTGCCGGATGCTGCTGAACGGCGGCGAACTGGAGGGCGCCCGCATCCTCGCGCCCCGAACCCTGGCGCTGATGACCGCCAACCACCTGCCGGGCGGCGGCGACCTGACGCAGATGTCGCGCTCGCTGTTCTCCGAAAGCACCAACGCCGGGGTCGGCTTCGGCCTGGGATTCGCGACGGTGTTCGACCCGGTGAAGGCCCTGTCGGCCTCCAGCGTCGGGGAGTTCTACTGGGGCGGCATGGCCTCCACCGCCTTCTGGGTGGATTCGGCGCAGGACCTGGCCGCGGTGTTCATGACCCAGTTGCTGCCGTCATCGGCCTATCCGGTGCGAAGGCAGCTCCGCAGCCTGACCTATGCGGCGCTCATCGATCCTTCTTAGCCGCCGCGGCCGCCACCTCGGTCTCCTCCACGCCGCCGGGCGGACCCAGGCCGGTGTCCGGGACCTCTCCGTGGGGAATCGGGGCCGCCAGCATGCGCGCCTTCCGCCAGCCGCCCCACTGGTAGTAGGCCCCCGCCAGGCAGACCATCACGAAGCTGCCAAGGGGAAAGCTGAACCAGACCGCGTCCGCGCCCCAGTAGGGCTGCACCGCCAGCGCGAAGGGCAGGCGCACGCCCCACAGGGCGATCAGCATGGCCATGATCGGCGCCCAGACCGCGCCGGTCGCGCGCATCACGCCGTTGAAGACGAAGGCGACGCCGAAGAACAGGAAGCTCCACAGGGTGATGCTGTTGATGTGCTGGGCGATCGGCAGGGCGGGGCTCGCGGCCGGCAGGAAGGCGTGCAGGACCCAGGCGTTGGTGAAATAGATCGCCAGCACCGGGGTGGCGGTGAACAGCAGGGCGATCAGCGCGCCCTTCCAGGCGGTCTCGGCCAGGCGGTCCATCTTCCCGGCTCCGACATTCTGGGCGGCCATGGAGGAGACCGCCGCCCCGATGGCCATGGCCGGCATCTGCACATAGGTCCACAGCTGGGCGGCCGCGCCGTAGGCCGCGGCGGTGTGGGAGCCGTAGGCGTTGACCAGGCTCATCATGGTCACCGCCGAGAGCGAGATGACGATCATCTGGAAGCCCATCGGCAGGCCCTTGAGCACCAGGCTGCGCAGGATGGCCAGGTCCGGGACCAGCAGGTTCCACTCGCCCCGCCGCAGCACCAGCACGGAGTCCCGCCGGTAGAGGTGGGTCACCATCACCACCAGGGTGAGGGTCTGGGAGATCAGGGTCGCGGTGGAGGAGCCGGCGATCCCCAGCCGGGGCAAGGGCCCCACGCCGATGATCAGCAGGGGGTTGAGGACCACGTCCAGGCCCACCGCCATCAGCGAGAAGTAGAACGGGGTGCGCGAGTCCCCGGTCGCCCGCTGGGCCATCATCAGATAGGCGAAGAAATAGATCGACGGCATGGCCGCGAAGATCACCCGCAGATAGGCGATCGCCTGGCCACGGGCGTCGGGCGGCGTGCCCATGGCGCTCAGGATGGCCGGCGTGAAGGCGTAGCCCAGCAGGCCCACGACCACCGAGATCACCGCGAAGAACACCGCGCAGGACCCCGCCACCTTCTTGGCCATCGCACGGTTCTTCGCCCCGACCGATTGGGCGAGCAGGATGTTGGCGGCCATGGTGATCCCGAACACCGCCCCCAGCATCAGGAAGAAAATCTGGTTGGCGTTTGAAATCGCCGCCAACGCGGGCTCGCCGAGCACGTGGCTGACCCAGATGGCGTTGGCCGAGCAGTTGATGGACTGCAGGATGTTGGAGCCGAGCACCGGCAGCGAGAAAAGCACCAAGGTGCGCCCCACCGGTCCGGTGGTGAGGTCGCGGGGCCCCTTGCGGGCGGACTTGGTCGGGTCGTTCTGAGCCACGCGGCGCACCAGTCGATTTATGCCGTATATCGGCCGTTTCGCCGCGACTTAGCGGATTCCTCATCACCGCACGAGCCTGCTGGCGCTGCGGCGGAAGACCGCGCGAGGCTTGAGGATAACGCGTTTCGCTGTAAGAGGGCGCGGACGATGGGTCATCGGGCGGCGGGGGCGCCGCCGAACTTCTCGAAAGGCCGCATGAAGATCCTCATTACGGGCGGGGCCGGCTTCATCGGATCGGCCGTGGTGCGCCGGGCCGTGGCCGACGGCCATCAGGTCGTCAACATCGACGCCCTGACCTATTCCGCCAACCTCGAGAACCTCGCCGAGGTGGAGGGCCATCCGGCCTACGCCTTCGAGCAGCTCGACATCTGCGATCGCGCCGGCATGGCCGGGGTGTTCGCCCGGCATCGGCCGGACGCGGTCATGCACCTGGCCGCCGAGTCGCACGTCGACCGGTCGCTGGAAGGGCCGCTGGAATTCGTCCAGACCAACATCACCGGCACGGCCGTGCTGCTGGAGGCGGCGCGGGCCCACCTGGCGAGCCTGCCGCCGGAGCGCCAGGCCGCCTTCCGCTTCCATCACGTCTCCACCGACGAGGTGTTCGGCGCCCTCGGCGAAGACGGCGAATTCACCGAGGACACCCCTTACGACCCCACCTCGCCCTATGCGGCGTCGAAGGCGGCGGCCGACCATCTGGTGCGCGCCTGGGGCCGGACCTTCGGGCTGCCGGTGGTGATCACCAATTGCTCCAACAACTACGGCCCCTACCAATTCCCCGAGAAGCTGATCCCGACCGTGATCACCCGGGCGCTGGAGGGCAAGTCGATCCCGGTCTACGGCGACGGCCGCCAGGTGCGCGACTGGCTGCACGTGGACGACCACGCCGAGGCGCTGCTGCTGGCCCTCACCCAGGGCACGCCCGGCGAGACCTATTGCGTCGGTGGCGACGCCTCGAAGCGCAACATCGAGGTGGTGCGGATGATCTGCGCCCACCTCGACCGCATGGCGCCCGCCAACACCCCGCACGAGGGCAAGATCGCCTTCGTCACCGACCGTCCGGCCCACGACTTCCGCTACGCCATCGATTCTTCCAAGCTTGAGCGCGAGCTCGGCTGGAAGGCGAAGACCACGCTGGAGGCCGGGCTGGAGGACACCGTGCGCTGGTACGTGGAGAACGCCGGCTGGGTGGAGCGCATCCGTCAGCGCGGCTTCCATTCCGAGCGGCTGGGCCTGGTGAAGGCGTGAGCCTGCGCGTCCTGCAGTATGGCGCCACCGGTCAGGTCTCCCGTGAGCTGATCCGCCAGGCCGCCGGCTTCGGGATCGATCTCACCGTCCTGTCCCGCGCTGACGCGGACCTGGCCGACCCCGAGCGGTGTGCGCGCAGGGTGGCCGAGCATCGCCCCGACCTGGTGATCTTGGCCGCCGCCTACACCGCCGTGGACCTGGCCGAGACCGAGGCCGTCCTGGCGCGCCGGGTGAACGCCGAGGCGCCCGGCGCCATCGCGCGGGCCTGCGCCGCCGCCGGCGCCGCCATGATCCACTTCTCAACCGACTATGTGTTCGACGGCCGGGGCGGGCCTTATGCGCCGGGCGATCCCACCGGGCCGCTCAACGTCTATGGCGAGACCAAGCTGGAGGGCGAGGGCAAGGTCCTGGACGCCTGCCCCCGTGCGCTGGTGATCCGCACCTCCTGGGTGGTCTCGGCCCACGGCAAGAACTTCGTGAAGACCATCCTGCGGGTGGCCGGCGAAGGCGGCCCCCTGAAGGTGGTGGACGACCAGTTCGGCCGCCCCACCGCGGCGGCGGACCTGGCCGGCTTCGTCTTCTCGGTCGCGGGCCGGTTGGCGCAAGCGAGGGCGGGCGACCCGGTGTTCGGCCTGCACCACTTCGCCAACGCCGGAGAGACCACCTGGCGCGGTTTCGCTGAAGGAATCCTGGAATTGGCCATGGGCGCCGGCGCGCCGGCTGTCGAGGCGATCTCCACGTCCGACCGGCCCGCCCCGGCGGCGCGCCCGGCGCGCGGGACCCTCGACACCTCGGCGACGGAAGCGGTGTTCGAAGTCCGGCCTCGGCCGTGGCGTGACGCCGTCGCCGATATCGTTGCGGAACTGAAGGTGGCGGCATGAGACGGGGCATCATCCTGGCCGGTGGGGCGGGCACGCGCCTGCATCCCCTGACCCTGGCGGTCTCCAAGCAGCTGCTGCCGGTCTATGACAAGCCGATGATCTACTACCCCTTGTCGGTGCTGTTGCTGGCCGGCGTCCGGGAGATCCTGATCATCACCACGCCGGAGGATCAGGCCAGTTTCAAGCGGCTGCTGGGCGACGGCTCGCAGCTCGGCGTCCGGTTCGAATATGTGGTCCAGCCCACACCCGGCGGCCTGGCGGAAGCCTATCTCCTGGGCGAGGATTTCGTGGCCGGCGAGCCCAGCGTCATGATCCTCGGCGACAACATCTTCTTCGGCCAGAACTTCGGCCAGATGCTGCGTAGCGCCGCCTCGCGCACGCACGGCGCCACGGTGTTCGGCTATCCGGTCCAGGATCCCGAGCGCTATGGCGTGGTGGAGCTCTCGTCCGACGGGCGCGCCCTCTCCATCGAGGAGAAGCCGCTGCAGCCGAAATCCAACTATGCTGTGACCGGCCTCTATTTCTACGACGGGCGGGCCAGCGAACTGGCCAAGACCCTGAGCCGCTCCCCGCGTGGCGAGCTGGAGATCACCGCCCTCAACCAGCTCTACCTGGAGGCCGGGGAGCTGCACGTGGAACTGCTGGGCCGGGGCTTCGCCTGGGAGGACGCCGGGACCCACGATTCCCTGATCCAGGCCGGCGAGCTGATCCGCACCTTCGAACAGCGCCAGGGCCTGCGGATCGGCTGCCTGGAAGAGATCGCCTACCACCACGGCTGGATCGACGCCGCCCAGCTGATCCGTATCGCCGAGACCCAGGCCAAGAGCGAGTATGGCCGCTACCTGCGCCAACTGGCCGAGCGCCCCCCGGCCGCGGACGAGCCGGCGGAATAACCCGGGCTAGTCCTGCCAGAGGTCGTGGACGTCGCCCTTGCGGTTCAGCATCCGCACCGCCCGTTTGACCACCGACAGCAGGCGCTCGCGACGGGCGTCGGCGTCATAGGTCATCGAGCCGCGCGCCAGGCCCTCCAGCAGGAACCGGCCCAGGTCGCGGCTGGCCTGGAACCTGGGGTCCGCGCCCGCCTGGGCCAGGGCGCCGAAGCGACCCACCTGGGCGTGGTCGAAGGACTGCTGGGCCGTGGCCAGGCGCTCGCGCACCGCCGGATCCGTGCGCGCCGCCGCCTCGAGCTCGGCGAAGGCGACAAAGGCCGGCTCTCCCAGCAGGGACCAATAGGCGTCGATGGCGTGTTCGGAGGCGTCGACGCCGGGCGGGGTCGCCGCCGCGGCCTGTTCGAACAGCAACGCCCGCAGGCCCTCCAGATGGGCGACCAGGGCCTCCACCAGCTCCTCGCGGCTGGCGAAATGGTAGAGCATGGCGCCGCGCGTTAGGCCCGCCTGCTCGGCGATCACCGCGTTGGTGGCGACGTGATAGCCGACGTCGGCGAACAGCCGCATGGCCGCATCCAGGATGCGCGCGCGGGTTCGCTGCGACTTCGGCGTCGCCTTCGCCGGTGAGGAACGGGCGTCCATCGACTTCAATTTCCGAGACCTGGGGAGGGTCTGCTCAATAGATAAAGGCCCTAGCAGCAGAGTTCGACCCAGCGCTATCACCTAGTCCGCAAAACCGTCCGAACCTTGACCTTCCGGCGTCGATTGCGCGCGAGAAGGGCGCCGGGCGCCTTCGCGTTGACTTGTCGCCGCAACTCGTGACAGTGCTGCTGCCATGAGGACGCCCGCGCCCAGCCTTCGCGATCGCCAGCGCGAGGAGACCCGCGAACAGATCCTGCGCGCCGTGGGCCGCCAGCTCGAGGCCGACTCGCTGGAGGACCTGTCGTTCTCCGACATCGCCAAGGACGCCGGCGTCGGCGAGCGCACCGTCTATCGCTACTTCCCCACCAAGGAAGCCCTGCTGGGGGCTTTCTGGTCCTGGCTGCAGGGCCAGGCGCTGGCCGAGCCGGGCCGGCCCCGACCCGCCCGTTCCGACCGCCGCCTGCGCGAGGCCATCACCGCCCCGCGGGACGAACGCCGGCCCATGCGCGTCATGCTGGTGACGGACGCCTGGGAGCCGCAGGTCAACGGCGTGGTCCGCACCTTGATGCAGGTGGTGGCGGAGCTGTCCGCGCTGGGCCACACGGTCGAGGTCATCCACCCGGGCCAGTTCAAGACCTTCCCCCTGCCCACCTACGCCGAGATCAAGGTGGCGATCGGGGTCTATGAGCCGGTGCAGGAGCGCTTCAAGGCCTTCGAGCCGGAGGCCATCCACATCGCCACAGAAGGCCCCATCGGCCTGGCCGCGCGGCGGATCTGCGTGGAATGGAAGCTGCCCTTCACCACCAGCTATCACACGCGTTTTCCGGAATATATCTCGGCCCGGCTGCCGGTCCCGCTGGCCGCGGGCTACGCCTACATGAAGTGGTTCCACAAGCCGTCCGGCCGGGTGATGGTCGCCACCCCCACCATGCGCGACGAGCTGGAGCGGCACGGATTCCGCAATATCTCGGCCTGGTCCCGCGGCGTAGACACCGAGGCCTTCCGGCCCCGCACCAAGGACGATCCCGACATCTTCGAGGGCCTGAAACGGCCGATCTTCCTCTACGTCGGGCGGGTGGCGGTGGAGAAGAACATCGAGGCCTTCCTCGGCCTCGACCTGCCCGGCACCAAGGTGGTGGTGGGCCCGGGCCCACAGCTCGAGGAGCTGAAGGCCAAGTACGCCGATGCGG
>CANJRI010000009.1 GCA_947476555.1 Caulobacteraceae bacterium | reverse complement strand
CTATCCGGCATGCCGATGGTCTCGAGCAGCAGGGCGTAGGCGGCGATGTGGATCGTCTCCATGTTGGAGAACGAGGCCAGCATCATCTTCACCTCGGTGGGTTTGAAGACGCGGCTGTAGCGCTCCATGTAGTTGTCGTTCACCTCGACGTCCGACTGGGTGAAGAACCGGAAGATCTGGGTGAGCAGGTTGCGCTCGCGGTCGGAGAGGTTGACCGCCCAGTCCTTGCAGTCCTCGCCCAGCGGCACCTCCTCCGGCATCCAGTGGACCTGCTGCTGCTTCTTCCAGAACTCGTAGGCCCACGGATAGCGGAACGGCTTGTAGGCGTAGGACGGGGTGAGCAGGCCGGGCAGGGAGCGGAGGTTGGCGGTCACGGCGGTCGATTCCCGAGGCGGTTGAACGACAAACCCTCTCACCGAACGAGGGCTACATCTAGCGGTAACTTCACCGCACCTCCCAACATGTTGTGAATTGAGTGTGGATGACCCCTCATCCGTCCGGCTGCGCCGGCCACCTTCTCCCGCAAGGGGAGAAGGGACCCTGCGTCACAAATAACCTGGACGGTCAGGGCCCTGGCGGCGATACGGGAACGCGCGCTCTCGTGCGTCGCCAATAAGCAATGCTCGTGGGATCGCATGTGGACTGTACGAGGCGGCGCCCTGGCCGTCGCTGCGCTGGCCTACCTCGGCGCGCCATCCGTGGCGTTCGCCCAGGCCCAGGCGGCGCCGTCCGCGCCATCCCAGAACACCACCTACGGCCCCGACTTCTTCGCCGGCTATGCGGTGAACAACGCCGAGGACATGCTGCGGGTCATCCCGGGCGTGCAGGCCATCCTCAACGAGCAGAACGGCAACGACCAGCCCGGCCAGCAGCAGCGCGGCTTCGGCTCCGGCGGGACGCGGGTCCTGCTGAACGGCCGCCGCTTCCCCGGCAAGTCCAACGAGATCGGCGGCAACCTGCGGCGCATCTCGGCCGAGACGGTGGAGCGAGTGGAGCTGATCAGCGGCCAGACCGAGGGGATCACCGTCAACAGCCAGGGAATCCTGGTCAACATCGTGCTGCGCGAAGGCGCTTCGCTGGCCGGCGCCGGCAACTACGAGATCACCGCCAAGCTCCAGAGCGAGGACGCCCGCAGCGATGTGGACGGCCTGATCTCCTACAAGGGCGCGCGGGGCGCCCTCAGCTATTCTCTAGGGGTCGAGTTCAATAGCTGGCCGCCGGCCAACCTGGTGACGTTCCAATGGGGTGACAAGAGCCGGGACGAGACCTTCTTTTATGCCGACGGGACGGTCATGGAATCCCGCTTCCAGGACCACACACGCTTTCAGGGCAAGTGGATCTACAACGCCGGCGTCACCTACGACTTCTCCGGCGGTTCCCGTCTGGAGCTCAACGGCTACCGCGAAGTCCGCGGCAGCAAGCAGCTCAACAACACCGACTTCACCCGCTACTCCCCAGCGGGCGCCGTGACCTTGGCCGGCCTCGATTTCTCCGAGAGCCGGGTTTCCGACCCCACCAAGGTCTATGAGCTGGGCGGCGAGTACGCCGGCGACCTGGCGGGCGGCTCGCTGCAGATCCTGGCCATCGCCCGGGGTGAGCACCGGGTATCCAAGGATTTCCGCCAGCTCGTCACCCCGGGCCGCATCCAGGAGCTCAACCGGACGGTCAACGACCAGAACAACACCGAAGAGATCGGCCGCGCCGTCTATAACTTCGGGCTGCGGCCGGGACAGTCGATGGAAGTGGGCGCCGAGGTCGCCCGCAACGGGCTCGACGCCGATCTCCTCGCCTTCTTCGACGTGAACGGGGACGGGGTGCTCGATCCCACCCCGAACCAGCTCGGCAAGGTGCAGGAGAAGCGCGCCGAGATCTTCGCCACCCACCGCTGGACGATGAGCCCGGCGCTGTCCCTGGAAAGCACCCTGAACTGGGAATTCTCGGCCATCACAAGCAACTTCCGGATCGGGGACGTGCGCCGCCAGACGCCCAAGCGCGAGCTCAACTTCCCCAAGCCGCGCTTCGACCTGCGCTATCGCACCAGCCCGCAGCAGCAGCTGCGCCTCCGCGTCGAGCGGACCATCAGCCAGCTGCAGTTCGGCAACTTCGTGCCGGGCCTGAACTTCGAGAACAACGTGCTGGTGGAGGGTAACCCCTTCCTCGAACCGGAGAAGACCTGGATCGTTGAGCCCGGCTACGAGCGGCGCCTCCCGAATGACGCGGGCCTCCTGGAGGCGCGGGCCTTCTACAACGACATCACCGACGCCATCGACCGGGCGCCCGTGGTGCTGCCGTCGGGCGCCGTCGGCGCCGTTCAGGGCAACATCCCCTCCGCCTACGTCTACGGCGCCGAGGTAAAGGTGAGCGTGCGGCTGGGCTTCATCCGCCTGCCGTCTTCCCTGCTGTCGCTCCGCTACCTCGCCCAGAAGTCCAAGGTGCGCGATCCCTTCACCTCCGAGTACCGCCGGCTGACCAGCGACCGCCACTACCAGTTCGACGTCAGCTACCGGCAGGACCTGCGGGGCCTCGGCGCGTCGTGGGGCTTCAGCTACAAGGACACCGGCGACTCGATCTATTCCACCGACCTGATCGGGCCGAACCTGCTGGAGCAGTACTACGCCATCGAGCCGACCCTGGAGGCCTTCGTCGAGAAGAGCCTGCCAGGCGCCAAGACCCTCCGGATCGAGGTGCAGAACCTCTCGAAAATCGACGAACGACGGGCCCGCTTCTACTCCCGCTTCGGGACGCCGAATGCGCCGACGCTGCGCTACGAGACCTTCACCGAGGATCGGGAGATCCGCGCCGCGGTGCGGCTGCGCGGCAGCTTCTAACGCGTGGGTCCCTTCTCCCCTCGCGGGAGAAGGGCCCTGCGTCACAAATCATCTGGACCGTGGGGGTTCGCCCGGCGATACGAGGCTGCCGCGCTCTTGCGTCGCCAAGAAAGCCATGATCGGGGGATCGCATGTGGACTGTACGAGGCGGCGTCCTGGCCGCCGCTGCGCTGGCCTGCATCGCCGCGCCCTCCGCGGCTTTCGCCCAGGCCGCCCCGTCCGAGAACGCCAGCTACGGCCCTGAATTTTTCGCCAGCTATTCGGTGAACAACGCCGAGGACATGCTGCGGCTCATCCCGGGTGTGCAGGCGATCCTCAACGAGCAGAATGGGGGCGGCCCCGGCGAGCAGCAGCGCGGCTTCGGCTCCGGCGGGGCGCGCATCCTGCTGAACGGCCGGCGCTTCCCCGGCAAGTCCAACGAGATCGGCGGCAACCTGCGCCGCATCTCGGCCGAGACGGTGGCGCGGGTCGAGCTGATCAGCGGCCAGGCCGAGGGCATCTCCGTCACCAGCCAGGGCATCCTGGTCAACATCATCCTGAAGGAAGGCGCCTCGCTGGCCGGCGCCGGCAACTACGAGATCAACGCCAAGGTCCAGGACGAGGACGGTCGCGTCGAGTTCGACGGCCTGGCCTCCTACAAGGGCGCGCGGGGCGCGCTGAGCTATTCCCTGGGGATCGAGCACAACACCTGGTCGCCCAACAACCTCGGCATGTTCAACTGGGGCGACCGGACCCGCGACGAGGTCTTCTACTATGCGGACGGGAGCGTCCTTGAGGACCGTTTCCAGGACCACACCCGCGAGCACAAGAAGTGGATCTACAACGCCGGCCTGACCTACGACTTTTCCAGCGGCGCGCGGACGGAGCTCAACGCCTACTGGGAGGTCCGCAACGTCATCCAGCTCACCAACACCGACTTCACCCGCTATTCCCAGGCCGGCGCGGTGACCCTGACCGGGATCGATTTTCCGACAATCGCAACTCCTACCCGACCAAGGTCTATGAGTTCGGCGGGGAGTACGGCGGCGCCCTGGCCGGCGGCGACCTGCAGATCCTGGCCATCGCCCGTGGCGAGCGGCGGATCTCACGCGATTTCCGCCAGCTGATCCTTCCGACCGGCAAGGTCGAGCTCAACCGGACGCTCAACGACCAGAACAACACCGAGGAGATCGTCCGGACGGTCTATAATTTCCGGCTGCGGCCGGGACAGTCGATGGAAGTGGGCGGCGAGGCGGCGCGCAATGGGCTGGACGCCGACCTGCAGGCCTATTTCGACCGCGACGCGGACGGCGTGCTCGACACCACGCCGAACCAGCTGGGCGAGGTGCAGGAGAAGCGCGCCGAGCTGTTCGCCACCCACCGCTGGACGGTGACGCCGGCGCTCTCGCTGGAGAGCTCGCTGAACTACGAGTTCTCGTCGATCAACAGCGTCTTCCGGACCGCCGGGGTCACCCGCCACACGCCGGAACGCAAGCTGTCGTTTCCCAAGCCGCGCTTCGACCTGCGCTATCGCACCAGCCCGGAAGTGCAGTACCGGCTCCGCGTCGAACGGACGATCAGCCAGCTGCAGTTCGGCAACTTCGTGCCCAGCATCAACTTCGAGAACAATGTGCTGGTCGAGGGCAACCCCTTCCTCGAGCCGGAGAAGACCTGGATCATCGAGCCCGGCTACGAGCGCCGCCTGCCGGGCGACGCGGGCCTGCTGGAGGCGCGGGTCTTCTACAACGAGATCAGCGACGCCATCGACCGGGCGCCCGTGGTGCTGCCGTCGGGCGCGATCGGCGCGGTGCAGGGCAACATCCCCAGCGCCCACGCCTATGGCGGCGAGGTGAAGGTGAGCGTGCGGCTGGGCTTCCTGGGGCTGCCCACCTCCCTGCTGTCGGTCCGCTACCTGGCCCAGAAGTCCAAGGTGCGCGACCCGTTCACCGGCGAGACGCGCCGGCTGACCAGCGACCGCCATTACCAGTTCGACGTCAGCTACCGGCAGGACCTGCGCGGCCTTGGCGCCTCGTGGGGCTTCAGCTTCAAGGACGCCGGCGATTCCATCTATTCCACCGACCTGATCGGCCCGAACCTGCTGGAGCAGTACTACGCCATCGAGCCGACCCTGGAGGCCTTCGCCGAAAAGCGGCTGACCGGCGCCACGGTGCTCCGGATCGAGGTGCAGAACCTGACCGGCATCGACGACGAGCGACGGGCCCGCTTCTACTCACGCTACGGAACGCCGAACGCCCCGATCCTGCGCTCCGAGACCTACACCGAGCACCGGGAGCTCCGCAGCGCCGTGCGCCTGCGCGGGACCTTCTAGGTCAGTCCCTTCTCCCCTTGCGGGAGAAGGTGGCGCCGGGGGCCGGATGAGGGGCCTGCAGCACAAATCCTGTGGACGGTCACGGCCCGGGCGGCGATACGAGGCTGCCGCGTTTCGCGTCGCTAAAAATCGAGTGGGGATCCGATGTGGAGCGCAAGAAGCGGCGCGGTGGCCGCCGGAGCCTTGCTGGCCTGTCTCGGCGTCCGGGGCGTCGCCCGGGCGCAGGAGACCGCCGCCCCGGCCGCGCCCAGCCAGAACGCCAGCTACGGGCCTGAGTTCTTCGCCGGCTATTCGGTCAACACCGCCGAGGACATGCTGCGCGTCATCCCGGGCGTGCAGGCCATCGTCAACGAGCAGAACACCCAGCAGGAGCAGCGCGGCTTCGGCTCCGGCGGCGCGCGCATCCTGCTGAACGGCCGCCGGTTTCCCGGCAAGTCGAACGAGATCGGCGGCAACCTTCGGCGCATCCCGTTCGAGTCCGTCGCGCGGATCGAGCTGATCAGCGGCCAGGCCGAGGGGATCTCGGTCGCCAGCCAGGGAATCCTGGTCAACGTCGTCCTGCGCGAAGGCGCGTCCCTGGCGGGCGCCGGGACCTGGGAGGCCAACGCCCGCATCCAGGATGAGGAGGGCAGGACCGAGTTCGACGGGCTGCTCTCCTACAAGGGATCGTGGGGGGCGCTCAGCTATTCGGCGGCCATCGAGCGCATCGTCTGGTCCCAGGCCAATCTGGTGATGTTCACCTGGGGCGACCGGACCCGCGACGAGACCTACTTCTACCCCGACGGCTCGATCCTGGAATCCCGGTTCCAGGACCACACCCGCACCCACGACAAATGGAACTACACCGGGGGCCTGACCTACGACTTCCACGGCGGCGCGCGGGCCGAGCTCAACGCCTTCTATGAAAGCCGCGTGGTCCTGCAACTCAACGACACCACCTTCACCCGTTATTCCCCGACCGGCGCGGTGACGCTCACTGGCCTCGACGAGCAGAACAGCCGGCCTTCCGGCCCGGCCAAGGCCTATGAGTTCGGCGGCGAATACACCGACACCATCGGCGCGGGCGCCCTGCAGGCCCTGGTCATCGCGCGCGGGGAGCGGCGCATCTCCAACGATTTCCGCAACCTGATCACGCCGGCCGGCAAGACCGAGCTGAACCGGACGCACAACGACAACAACACGACCGAGGAGATCGCCCGGGTCGTCTACACCTTGCCGCTCCGCGCCGGGCAGTCCGTGGAAATCGGGGGCGAGGCGGCCCGGAACGGTCTGGACTCCGACCTGCTGGCCTTCTTCGACCGGGACGGCGACGGCTTGCTGGACGTCACGCCGAACCAGCATGCCGAGGTGCAGGAGAAGCGCGCCGAGCTGTTCGCCACCCATAGGTGGGCGGTGACGCCGGCGCTGTCCCTGGAAAGCACGCTGAACTACGAGTTCTCGGGCATCACCAGCGCCTTCGAGACCGCCGGGACGTCCAGCGTGACGCCCAAGCGCCGCCTGTCGTTCCCCAAGCCGCGGTTCGATCTGCGCTATCGCACCAGCCCGCAGGTGCAGTACCGCCTGCGCCTGGAACGCACGATCAGCCAGCTGCAGTTCGGCAACTTCGTGCCCAGCATCAACTTCGAGAACAATGTGCTGGTCGAGGGCAACCCCTTCCTCGAGCCGGAGAAGGTCTGGACCGCGGAGGCCGGCTACGAACGCCGTCTGCCGGGCGACGCCGGCCTGCTGGAGGCGCGGGCCTTCTACAACGACATCACCGACGCCATCGATCGCACGCCGATCCAACTGGCCAGGGGCGGCATAGTCTCGGTGCAGGGCAACATCCCCAGCGCCCATGCCTACGGCGCCGAGGTGAAGATGAGCGTGCGGCTGGGCTTCCTGCGCATGCCCTATTCGCTGCTGTCGTTCCGCTACCTGGCGCAGAGGTCCAAGGTGCGCGACCCGTTCACCGGCGAGATCCGCAGGCTGGGGAGCGACCGGAAGTATCAGTTCGACGTCAGCTACCGGCAGGACCTGCGCGGCCTTGGCGCCTCGTGGGGGTTCAGCTTCAAGGACACCGGCGTTTCCAGCTACTCCACCGACCTGGTCGGCCTGAACCTGCAGCAGCAGTACCTGGCCGTCGAGCCGGTCCTGGAGGCCTTCGTCGAGAAGAGCCTGAGCGGCGCCACCGTCCTGCGGATCGAGGTGCAGAACCTCTCCGGCGTCGATGAGCGGCGCTCGCGCTTCTATTCCCGCTATGGGGTGACGCCCGCGCCGGTCCTGCGCTCCGAGGCCTATACCGAGGACCGGGACATCCGCTTCGCCGTACGACTGCGCGGGGTCTTCTAGGGCCTAGAACTGCGGCCGGATCGAGAAGCTCCAGGCGGCCACATAGTCCTCGTAGGTGTGCTGGGCGAAGATCCGGTGGCGGCTGGAGACCTCCCGCGTGAGGATGCCGATCGCGCTCTGGTAGGGGCCCTTGCGCCAGGCGATGGCGATCTGGCCGTCGCCGACCAGCTCGCTGGTGGGGTCGGTGGTCCAGCCGGCCTTGTCCCAGCCGCCCTGATTGTGGAGCATGTTCAGGCCCACCGCCCGGCCGCTGGCGGCGGCGAAGATGTACCAGCGCGCCTTGTCGCCGAACCGGGACGCGCCCTCGCGCACGCCCATGTCCTCCAGCCGGTCGATCGCGGCCTGCTCGCGCCCGCCGTGGACCGACAGCCGGGGCCGCTCGCCGGCCTCGCGCCGGCCGCCGCCGAGCTCCAGCACGAAGCCGCTGGCCGGCCACTCGCGGGTCAGGTTGATGCGTAGGGGATGGTCGGCGAAGGCCGCGGCGCGCAGCTCGCCGGTCAGGCTCTGCCCGGCCGCCGGAACGGCCGCGAGCCCGGAAAGGACGATGGCCAGCCCAGCCGCCCGCCGCATCCTGCGTTTCTCCCGATCCGCCTCATCGGGCGGTTGGGTATACTAGGAGAACAGGAACGCCGATCCGGCAAGCCCCCTATTGGCAGGCGAGGCATTCCTCATAGTCGGTCTTACCCTCGGCGTAGACCATGGCCGCGACCCCCTCGCCGCCCGCATGCGCCGCCCGCTGCACCGACTTGGACCGCAGGTAATACAAAGACTTGCACCCCCGCTCCCACGCCGTCCAATGCAACATGTGCAGGTCCCATTTGTCCACGTCGCCGGGGATGAACAGGTTGACCGACTGGGACTGACAGATGTCCGGCGTGCGATCCGCCGCGAGTTCCACAACCCACCTTTGATCGATCTCGAAGGCGGTCTTGTAGATGTCCTTCTCGTCCTGGCTCAGGAAATCGAGGTGCTGTACGGAGCCCTCGTTCTCCAGGATCGAGTCCCACACCGGAGCGGTGTTCTGGTCCTTCCCGGCGAGCAGCCGCTCCAGGAAGGGGTTCTTCACCGCGAACGACCCGGACAGGGTCTTGTGGGTGTAGATGTTGGCCGGGATCGGCTCGATGCCGGCACTGGTGCCGCCGCAGATGATCGAGATCGAGGCGGTGGGGGCGATGGCCAGCTTGTGGCTGAACCGCTCCATGACGCCGCGATCGGCCGCGTCGGGGCAGGGGCCGCGCTCGGCCGCCAGGGTGCGGGAGGCTGCGTCGCACTGACGACGCAGGGTCTTGAAGAGCCGCATGTTCCAGCTCTTGGCCAGCGCGCTCTCGAACGGGACGTTCTGCTGCTGCAGGAAGGAGTGGAAGCCCATCAGGCCGAGGCCCACGCTGCGCTCGCGCTTGGCGGCGTAGGCGGCGTGCTTCATCTCCGGCGGGGCGCGGTCGATGAAGTCCTGCAGGACGTTGTCGAGGAAGCGCATGACGTCCTCGACGAAGGTCGGATGGTCACGCCATTCCAGGAAGGTCTCGGCGTTGACGCTCGACAGGCAGCAGACCGCGGTACGCTCGGCGCCCAGGTGGTCCTTGCCGGTGTGCAGCATGATCTCCGAGCAGAGGTTCGACTGGCGGACCGACAGCCCCAGCTCGCGCTGGTGCTGCGGCATCAGCCGGTTCACCGTGTCGGAGAAGATCAGGTAGGGCTCGCCGGTCTGCAGGCGGATCTCGAGGATCTTCTGCCAGAGGCTGCGGGCGTCGACCTCGCGGATCACCTCGCCGCTCTTGGGGCTGCGCAGGCCGAACATGGCCCCGTCGCGCACCGCCTCCATGAACTCGTCGCTGATCGACAGGCCGTGGTGCAGGTTCAGCGACTTCCTGTTGAAGTCCCCGGACGGCTTCCGGATCTCCAGGAACTCCTCGATCTCCGGATGGTGGATGTCCAGATAGACCGCCGCCGACCCGCGCCGCAGCGAGCCCTGGCTGATCGCCAGGGTCAGGCTGTCCATCACGCGGATGAAGGGGATGATGCCGCTGGTCTGGCCGGCGCCCTTGACCTTCTCGCCGATGGAGCGGACGCCGCCCCAGTAGGTGCCGATGCCGCCGCCGTTGGAGGCCAGGGCCACATTCTCGTTCCAGACGCCGACGATGCCTTCGAGATTGTCCGGCACGGCGTTCAGGAAGCAGGAGATCGGCAGGCCGCGCGCGGCGCCGCCGTTGGACAGCACCGGGGTCGCCGGCATGAACCACAGGCGGGACATATAGTCGTAGATCCGCTGGGCGTGATCGGCATCGTCCGCGAAGGCCGTCGCCACCCGGGCGAACATGTCCTGATAGGACTCGCCCGGCAGCAGGTAACGGTCCTCCAGCGTGGTCTTGCCGAATTCGGTCAGCAGGGCGTCGCGCGAACGATCGACCTCGACCTTCCGGACCAGCTGCAATTGCGGCCTAGCCACCTGAACCGGGGCCCGCTCCGCACCTTCGGCAATCCCAACCTTCGCCGCTTCGCTCATTTGCCTAAGCCCATGCTCCCCTGGAAGCAGCCTAACCCTGGCGCTTCCGTCCCCACATGTTGTGGGCGAACCGCCCGAACAACCTACATATGGGGCACCCGTCCTAATGACTCGTCAATGAGGGCAGACCTCCGCCCACAGGCTTTTTCGTAAACGAGAGGTTAACTTACCCGCTCCCCCCTCGACAGGGGTGGGAGCGGGCGAGTCCCGCTCACGAGACTGTGAACGTGTCGCCGGGTGGGGGGTCCGGCCCTGCCCCGGGCGTGAACCGCATCTGAACGGGCCGCCCGCCGCCGGTTCAGATGCGAAGGCGCATCCTCGTTGCATTGCTCAAGGAGAGCCACATGAAGAAGATCATCCTGGGTGTCGCCGCCGCGGCCATGACGTTGGCGGCCACCGCGGCTTCGGCCCAAGCCTACGGCGACTACGGCCGCCAGGGCGCCTACAACCGGTCCTACGACAGCGACCGTGACGGGCGTCCCGACAGTCGTGAATGGAACCGCGACCGTGACCGCGACGGCCGCCCCGATCAATACGATCGCAACGATCGCCGCGGGGACCGCTATCAGAACGGTGGCCAGCGTTGGCGGCAAGGGCAGGTCTATCCGAACTACCGTCAGCGCAGCTACGTGATCGACAACTACCGCGCCTATCGCCTGCCGCCGCCGCGCCCCGGCTATCGGTACTATCGCTCCGACAATGGCGATGTGGTGATGGCCGCCATCGCCACGGGGATCATCGGCTTGATCCTGGGCGGCGCGCTCAATGACAACGGCGGTGGCTACAACGGCTACGACGGCGGCTACAACAACGGTGGCTACAACAACGGCTACCGCTACTAATCCGCCAATGGGCGGTGGGCGGCCTCCCCGAAAGGGGTGGCCGCCCGGCTCGTTTAGGCGCCCAGATTCAGCAGCGCCGGATCGCCCCCTTGCGCGGCGATGTTGACGCTGACCGCCCGCTCGACCGCGTAGCGGATCAGGGCGTGCGGCCCGCCGGCCTTCGGACCCGTCCCGGACAGGCCCTCCCCGCCGAACGGTTGGACGCCCACCACCGCGCCGATCATCGAGCGATTGACGTAGGCGTTGCCGGCTGGGACCGAGCGCTGGACCTGCGCCGCGAAGGTTTCCAGGCGGGAATGGACGCCCAGGGTCAGGCCATAGCGCGCGGCCACCAGGGGAGCGGCCGCCTCCGCCAGGCGCGTGGGATCGTAGCGGACCACGTGCAGCACCGGCCCGAACACCTCCTCACCCAGGAAGCCGGCGTCCGGGATCTCGGCGAGGGTGGGGGCGAAGAACAGCTCCCCCTCTGGAATCGGCAAGCGCCGTAGGATCTTCGCGTCCCGGCCGAGCCGCTCGACATGCGCCTCCAGGGCGGCCTTGGCGTCGGCGTCGATGACCGGCCCGATGTCGGTGCGCGGATCGGCCGGATCGCCGACCACCAGCGCGTCCATCGCGCCGACCAGCCCTTCGATCAGCATGTCGGCGGTCTCGTGCGGCAGGAACAGCATCCTGAGGGCCGAGCACCGCTGGCCGGCCGATCCGAAGCCGGAGACCAGGACGTCATCGATCACCTGTTCGCGAAGCGCGGTGGTGTCGACGAACATCGCGTTGAGCCCGCCGGTCTCGGCGATGAAGGGGACGATCGGTCCCGGTCGCGCCGCCAGGGCCCGGTTGATCGCCCAGGCGGTCTCCGTGCCACCGGTGAAGGCCACGCCGTCGCAAGACCGGTGGGTGATCAGCGCCTGGCCGACCGTGGGCCCATCCCCAGGAACCAAGTGCAACAGGCCGGGTGGCAGGCCCGCGGCCTGGAATAACCGGACAGCCTCGGCGGCGATCACCGGGGTCTGCTCGGCGGGCTTGGCCAGCACCCCATTGCCGGCGGCCAGGGCGGCGGCGATCTGGCCGGTGAATATGGCCAGCGGAAAATTCCAGGGACTGATGCACACGAAGACGCCGCGCCCATGCAGCGACAGCTGGTTGGTCTCGCCCACCGGCCCCCGCATCGTCTCGGGCAGGGCGAATTGCCGCTCGGCCAGGGACGCGTAGTAGCGGCAGAAGTCGGCGGCCTCGCGCACCTCGGACACCGCGTCCGCCAGGGTCTTGCCCGCCTCGCGAACACACAGGGCGATCAGATGCTCGCGGCGCGCCTCCAGGGCGTCGGCCATGGCGCCCAAGACTTGCGCGCGGCGCCCGCCGCCGACCGCGTCCCAGTCCGGCTGGACGGTCTTGGCCGCGGCGAAGGCCGTGTCGATATCGGCCGCCGGCGGGGCGGCGAGCGCGGCTTGGGGCAGGCTCGACGCCCCGGCTGAGAGACGCTCGCGCACCTCGGCGATGGAGAGGTCCAGCCCCTCGGAATTTCGCCGCGAGGGGCCGTACAGATCGACCGGAAGCGGGATGCGCGGGTGGGGCCCCGCGCCGGCGGCCTCCACCGCCGCGATCGGGTCGGCCACCACCTTCGCGGCGGGGGTCTTCTCGTCCAGCAGGGCGTGGACGAAGGAGGTGTTGGCGCCGTTCTCCAGCAGTCGGCGCACAAGGTAGGGCAACAGCTCCTCATGGCTTCCGACCGGCGCGTAGACCCGCAACGGAAAGCCGCCGTAGCGTTCGGCCGCCGCCGCGTAGAGGGGCTCGCCCATACCGTGCAGGCGCTGGAATTCCGGTGTCAGGCCGGCCTGCCGGGCCATGCCGCGCACGACGGCCAGGGTGTGCGCGTTGTGGGTGGCGAACTGCGCATGGAGGGCGGGCGCCGCGGCCAGCAGGGCCCGGGCGCAGACCAGGTAGTTGAGGTCGGTGGCCGCCTTGGTCGTGAACACCGGGTATGAGACCAGACCGCCGATCTGGGCGCGCTTGATCTCGCTGTCCCAGTAGGCGCCCTTGACCAGCCGAACCATAAGCCGCCGACCACTGGCGCGCGCGATTCCGGCCACCGCCTCGATCGTGGCGGGCCCGCGCTTCTGGTAGGCCTGCACCGCAAGGCCCAGACCCCGCCAATCGCCCAGCTCCGGCTCGCGCGCCAACCGGTCCAGGACCTCCAGGGACAGGACGAGCCGGTCGGCTTCTTCCGCGTCGAGGGTCAGATTGATGTCCGCGGCCGCCGCCTGGACCGCCAGGGCCTTCAGGCGGGGATAGAGTTCGGCGAACACCCGCTCGGCCTGGCGCGCCTCGTAACGGGGCGAAAGCGCCGAGAGCTTGACGGAGATCCCGTGGCCGGCCTCGGGACCCAGGCCGCCGGCCTGCCGGCCAACCGTCGCGATGGCGTGGGCGTAGGCGGCGGCGTAGCGCTCTGCGTCCGCCTCGGTCCGAGCGCCTTCGCCGAGCATGTCGAAGGAGCAGGTGAACCCTTCCTGCCCCGCCCGACGGAGCGCGGCCTCGATGGAGCGGCCGAGGACGAACTGCTCGCCCATGATGCGGACCGCGGCGGCCACCGCCCGACGGATCACCGGCTCGCCGAGCCGTCCGGCCAGGCGGCGGACGAAGCCGGGCAGGTCTCGGCGCGCCTCCTCGTCCGGGTCGATGAGCGCGCCGGTCAGCATCAGGCTCCATGTGGAGGCGTTGACCAGGAGGCTGTCGGAGCGGCCCGCGTGGCTCGCCCAGTCGGCGGAGGCGATCTTCTCGGCGATCAGCCGGTCACGGGTGTCCTCGTCCGGCGTCCGCAGCAGGGCCTCGGCCAGGCACATCAGCGCCAATCCCTCGCGGGTCGACAGGCTGAATTCGGCCAGGAAACTTTCCACCACCCCCTGTCGACGGGCGGAACGCCTGGCGGCGCGCACCAGGGCCTCGGCCTCGGCCCCGAGGGCGAGGCGCTCATCCGGGCTGAGAGGAGGCGTGGCCAGGGCTGCGGCCAACACCGCGCGCTCGTCGGCGAACTTGATGGCGTCCAGATGATCGAAGGCCATGGGCGACATTAGTCTTTCCCGCCGAGGGATGAAGGGCGGAAACGCAAAGAGCCCGGCCTTTCGGCCGGGCTCTCGCAGGTCAGTCTATCGATCGGATCAGAAGTTGATGTCGATCGAGGAACGGCGGTTCAGCGGTTCCTTCACACCATCGCCGGTGGCGACCGCGGGGGCGGTTTCGCCCTTCCAGTCGACCGAGAGGGTGGTCTGGCTGACGCCGGAGCCCACCAGGGCGTCGGCGACGGCCTTGGCCCGACGTTCCGACAGGCGGACGTTGTAGGCCAGCGAACCGGAGGTGTCGGCGTGACCGACCACCACGACGCGAGTGGCGTTGCCGCCCTTGGCGTAGTTGGCCGCTTCCGTGACCACCGTCTGGGCTTCCGGCGTCAGGACGTACTGATCGAACGGGAAGTAGACGATGAACTGCTTGGCCTCGTAGGCCGGCGCCGGAGGCGGCGGGGGCGGAGGCGGCGGCGGGGGAGGCGGGGGCGGAGGCGGCGGCGGGGGCGGGGGAGGCGGCGGCGGCGGCGGCGGGGCGAACGAGTAACGCAGGCCAACCGTCAGCGACTGGTCGCGGTATTCGCCGCGGAGAATGCCGGGCGCCAGCGCGTTGCTACCCGTGGAATTGAACTCGACGTCCGTCCCGCCAAGGTAGCGGTAGGTCAGGTCGACGTTCAGACGGTCGGTGGCGCGCCACGCGAGACCGGCGATGCCCTGCCAGGCGAACGCGGTGTCGTCGTCGTCCACCGTCAGGTTCTGGATCGCCGGGTTGGCGGCGCTGATCACGCCGGGCGTGTTCGAGAACTGACCGAGCATCTCCATCGACACGTGGTTCATGCCGACGCCGACGCCCAGGAACGGGCTGACCGTGGCGCCAGGCGCCATGTCGAACAGCACGTTGCCCATGAACGACCAGGAGGTGATGTCACCGTCCGGCGCGCCGCAGGTCGGGGCGGCGGCGGTCCGGGTCACGCCAGGCGTGCACAGGGCCAGGACCGGCGCGGTGGCGGAGTTGGCGCGGACGGCGGCGATATCACCGCCGCGATAGCCGAGCTCCAGCTCGACCCGCCAGTTGTCGTTGAGCTGGTAGCCGAGACGGGCGAAGCCGGCCCAGTCATCCTTGCCGCTGATGTTCCAGTCAGCGACTGCGCCGCCGACGGGGGCCGCGGAGACGACGTTCATCTCTTCCGGCCAATGCCAGCCGAGATCGACCGCGCCGTACCAGCCGACTTGAGCGGAGGCGGCGGATGCGGCGAAGGCGGTCGCCATCGCAACGCCAGCCAGGAGTTTTAACTTCATAATCAGAGCCCTCTCGTTTCGTCAGTGGCGCGGCCATTCGACCCGGCCGCCGTTATAGCAAGGCCGGTACCGCGCGTAAGTGTCGCCAGGGCCACACTCGCTCCGCAATTTCGCCAGCCTTCAGTCAAGCTGTCAGGAAGCCAAGGTTGGAATCCGACAACAGCAACTTGCTCGATAAGGAACTCATCACACCATTTATGGCCAAGCTGCGCCACGCAACCCGTCATATTGTGAAGCTTGTCCTTCGGATCATTCGCCACTTCCTCACCCGAATTGGCTGCGGAAGCGTAAATTATCCGGGAAAACCCTGAATGTATTTGGAAAGGGGCGATGGTGACGCAGTCCGGCGGGGTCTGACGACCTTCGCGCAGCGTCCAACCCGTCCTGTGCGTCCCCGAAGGCATCCGCCCCTCGCGCCTCAAGGCGCCCCTGTCGCGCCTGACCCCAAAACGGCCACGGCAACGCTTGGTTCCACTCGGGACCCTTAAGTCCCACTTTTCCGCCTAATTTTCGGCGCCGTTCAGGCGCCCCGCTCTCGGCGGAAGCGGCGGGTCCGCCCGCCCATGGCCTCGGGCCTGTTGAGGCTGACGCGGAACTCGTCGCGCCGCTCGTGGATCGAGGCGATCACCAGCCCCATGGGCACGCCGATCTCGACCAGCACCGCCTCGGAGAGCTGCAGGCTGGCCTCGACCGTCTCGGGCACGGCGTCGGTGGCGCCCAGGTCGTAGAGCCTCTGGGCATGACGGGCGTCCCTCGCCCGGGCGACGATAACCAGGTCGGGTCGCAACTCCCGGGCCACGGCCACCACCGCCTCGGCGCCTTCAGGATTGTCCATGGTGACGACCAGGGCCGGGGCGCTGTCCAGTCCGCAGCGCTGCAGGAACTCCGCGCGGGACGCATCGCCGAAGTAGATCGACTCGCCGGCCCGCCGGCCCTGTTCGACCAGGCGGGGATCCAGCTCGGCGCCGACCCAGGCGATCTGGTGCCGGCGCAACATGTCGCCCACCAACCGCCCGACCCGGCCATAGCCAACCACCAGGACCTGCGGGTCGGCCGGACCGCCGCCATCCGGATCGGCGGTGGGAAGTTCGGTGGGCGCAATCTTGCGGCCGCCGATCCGCAGGCCCAGGGAGGCCAGGACCGGGATGGTGAACATCGACAGGGTCGCGGAAACCAGGACCGCCTGCCCGACGTCGCGGGGAACCAGGCCGTCGGTCATAGCCTGCCCAAGGATCACGAACGCGAATTCGCCGGCGCCCGCCAGCAGCAGGGCGGCCTCCGCCGCCGAGCGGGTCCGCAGACCGAAGATCCTGCCGAGACCGAAAATGATCGCCGCGTTCACGACGATCAGGCCGAGCGCGGCGGAGACGATGGGAACCGGGCGCTCCAGCAGAAGCGGCACGTTGAGGCTGATGCCGACCGAGATGAAGAACAGGCCGAGCAGCAGGCCCTTGAAGGGCTCGACCCGCACCTCGACCTCGTGGCGGAACTCGGTTTCGGCGAGCAGCAGGCCGGCGATGAAGGCGCCCAGGGCCATGGAGAGGCCGGTCAGGGCGCTGACCAGCCCCGAGCCGATCACCACCAGCAGGCAGGCGGCGACGAACAGTTCCTCGCTCTTGGCCTTGGCTACCGACCGCAGCATCGGGCGGAGCAGCAACCGGCCGAAGACAAACAGCGCGACCAGCCCCAGGACCGCCGGCGCGAAGGACAGCAGGACATTCCACGACAGCCCCTCGGCGCCCTGCCGCCCAAGCAGGGTGAGGGTGATCAGGATGGGCGCCACCGCCAGGTCCTGGAACAGCAGGATCGAGAAGGTCGTACGACCCGCCAGGGAGTGTTGCCGTTTCTGCTCGGCCAGGATCGGCATGACGATAGCCGTGGACGAAAGCGCCAGAGCAGCGCCGATCGCCAGGGCCGCTACCGGTTTCTGACCGACGAGCATGGCCGTGCCCGCCGTGGCCGCCAGGCAGGCGGTCACCTGCAGAGCGCCCATGCCGAACACGTAGCGACGCAGGGCGCGCAGGCGCTCCCAAGACAATTCCAGGCCGATCATGAACAGCAGGAACACCACCCCCAGCTCGGCGAGCTGGGCCAGTTCGGCGGGGTTATCGATGGTGATGAAGGACAACCATTTCAGCTCGTCGGCCAGGCTGCCGAGCCCAAAGGGCCCGAGCAGGACGCCGGCGCCGAGGAACCCCAGGATCGGGCTGATCTTCCAACGGCGGAACAGGGGCACGACAACGCCCGCCGTCGCGAGGAACAGCACGACATCCTTATAGGCGGCGGTTTCGACGTGGCCTTCCATCAGGGCTTCCTAGTGGGGATGGACTATGGCGCAGGCGAGGCGCTTGCGTAATCCCAGGATCGGTTTAGGACGCCCCTCGATGGCGAAGCTGAGGGAACAGGCAGCGCGGGCCGAACGCAGGGCGATGATCGCCCTTGTGGCCGTGTTCGTGTTGCTCGCCCAGGCCCTCGCGCCGGCCGCCATGGCGGCGCCGGTCGCCTACATGGACGGCGGCGTGATCTGCGTCTCGCACCCCGCAGGGGATCGAGGCGCTCCCGCGGCGCCCGCAATGGCCGCTGAGCACTGCCAGCACTGCATCTGCCCGACGAACATGGCGATCGCACCGCCGATAGCGCTGCGCCTGACGGGGCTGGGCGTGTTCGAACGCCTCTCCCATGCCCTCGCGCCCGAGGCGGCGCCTGACCCAGCAAGGCCGCCCCCGCGGCCGCCCGGACAAGGGCCCCCGACGAACGCCTGACGCCCGCCGGCGCGCCAACCCGCGCGCCCGTCACCCGCGTTCGGAGACTTTCCATGCGACTTCTACCGCCCACCGCTCGGTGGGCCCTGCTGATCGCCGGCGCCTGGCCGGCGAGCGCTCTGGCCGAGGCCCCCGCCGAGGTCGATTCGGTGATCGTCACGGCCCGCCGCAATCCGGAAGAGCCGGCGGTGGTGGCCGGGGCCCGCGCGCGTCTCTCGGAGACACCGGGCGCGGTTTCGGTGATCTCGGCCGAATCCTATCAATCCCGCCTCGCCCTCGCGCTGGACGACATGCTGCGCGACGCGCCGGGGGTCTATGCCCAACGCAAATGGGGCGGTGACATCCGCATCTCCATCCGGGGCTCGGGAATCGGCAATCCCAACCACAACCGAGGCCTGCTGATCGCGCAGGACGGCCTGCCGCTCAACGAGGCGGACGGGTTCGGGGACAGCCAGGTGGCCGACCCCCTGACCACCCGCTACGTGGAAGTCTACCGCGGCGGCAACGCCCTCAGGTTCGGGGGAGCCCTGCTGGGCGGCGCCATCAACATGGTCACGCCCACCGGCGCCGACGCGGGCTACGGGACGCGGGTCAGGGTGGATGGCGGCAGCTTCGGCCTGATCCGCCAACATCTGGCGCTCGCGCGACAGGATGGCGATTGGGATGTCCACGCGGCGGCCACCAACCAGACCGGACAGGGCGCCCGGCCGCAGAGCCAGCAGAACCTCCAGTACGGCTCGCTGAACCTTGGCCGGTCGTTCGGCGATGACCGCGAGATCCGGCTGATCGTCAACGGCTCCAACATCAACCAGGAGATCCCCGGGGCCCTGACCCTGGCGCAGTTCCAGGCCAACCCGCGCCAGCCGGCGCTGGCCAACTACGCCAACGACCAGGGACGCAACCAGCGGGGCCTACGCGCCTCGCTGCGGACGAGGTGGAGGCTGAGCGAGGAGGCCGTGTTCGAGGGCGGGGTCTATGGCCTCTGGAAGGACCTCGACCATCCGATCTTCAACGTCATCGATCAGCAGAGCCGCAACTGGGGCGCCTTCGGGCGCCTGGATTGGGAAGGCGCGCTTTCAGGACTGCGGGCCGACGCCTTCGTCGGCGGCTGGCTACGCACCGGGGACCTGGATTCCAACTTCTACGAGAACCTCAAGGGCGCGCGCGGGCGACCAACCTCGATCTCGCTGCAGAACGCCTCGGCCGCCGATCTCTTCGCCGAGGGGCGGCTGTTCGTCACCGAACGCCTGGCGGTGGTGGGGGGCGCTGCCTGGGGAACCGCCGACCGGGACTACCGGAGCTTCGCCGTTCCGGGCGTGCCCGCCACCTTCAACCTCGACGCCTCCAAACGCTACGACTGGGTCGCGCCGCGGTTCGGCCTCCTGTGGGAAGCCCCCGATGGCGCCCAGTTGTTCGCCAACCTGACGCGCTCGGTGGAGCCGCCGAACTTCGGCGCCATGACGCCCCTGGGAACCGGCTTCGCTCCGGTGCGGGCGCAGGCGGCCTGGACCGCCGAGGTCGGGGCGCGGGGGCGGCGGGGCCCACTCACCTGGGACGTCACCTTCTACCGCGCGCGGCTGGACGGCGAGATGCTGCAGTTCGTCGTTGACCCCAGCCGCCCGGCCGCAACCTTCAACGCCGACGAGACCGTGCACCAGGGGATCGAAGCGGCTCTGGACTGGCGCATCGTGGAACGTCTCAGGCTGCGGCAGACCTGGACATGGTCGGACTTCCGGTTCCGGGACGACGTGCAGTTCGGCGACAACCGCCTGCCCATCACGCCGGAGCATTTCTACCGGGCGGAGTTGCGCTACGACCATCCGGCCGGCTGGTTCGTCGCCCCGTCGGTGGAATGGTCGGCGTCGGACATCTTCGTGGACTACCAGAACAGAACCCGCGCGCCGGCCTACGCTGTGTTCAATCTTGGAGCCGGCTGGACGCTGGGCGAGGCCGTGTCGCTCTTCGTCGACGTGCGCAACCTGACCGACAAGGCGTATGTCTCGAACGTACAGGCCCAGATCACCGCCACCCCCGCCAGCGCCGCCTACTGGCCCGGCGATCCCCGCTCGATCTTTGGAGGACTGACATGGACCTTCTGAAAACTGCCGCCCTCCTCGCCGCCCTGCCCGGGATGGCCATGGCCCACGTCAGCGTCACCCCGACGAGCGCGGTGACCGGGGGCTACCAACTCCTGCGCTTCGGCCTCGGACATGGGTGCCAGGACATCCACGCCACCACCGCGATCCGCATCGCCCTGCCGGACGGGCTGGGCGCGGCGCGGCCGCAGCCGAAGCCGGGTTGGACCCTGAAAATCGAAAAGGGGGCGATCGCCTGGGAGGGGCTGCTCCCGCCCGACCAGTACGAGGAATTCCTGATCCTGGTCCGCATGCCGGCCGCCGAAGGCGCCTTGGCCTTCCCCACGACCCAGAGCTGCGGCGCCACGGTGGTGCGTTGGGACCAGCCGGGCGGGGCCAACCCCGCGCCGCGCGTCACCGTGACCCCCACGCCACCGCCGGCGCCCAACGCCGGCCACGATCATCAGCATTAGGAACCCCATGCGCCATTTCCTGATCGCTCTGGTCGCCGCCATCGCGACTCCGGCCGCCGCGGCCGTGGAGGTCGCCCAGCCCTGGAGCCGACCCGCGGTCGCGGGCGCCACCGGCGCCGGCTTCATGACTCTGGCCAACCGCAGCAAGGCGGCCGACACCCTGGTCGCCATCGAAAGCCCCGGCGCCCGCAAGGTCGAGATCCACCGGAGCCAGATGAGCGGTGGGGTGGCCTCCATGCGCAGGGTCGAACGGCTGGCGATCCCGGCGGGCCGGGCGGTGACCTTCGCGCCAGGAGGGTATCATCTGATGTTCGTCGGCCTCGCCAGGCCGCTGAAGACCGGCCAGACCCTGCCCGCGACCCTGACCTTCGCCAGCGGCGCGAGGATCCAGGTCGCATTCCAGGTGGCCCTGGGGCCCCCGGAGGCCCCGGGCCATCACCACTGAAGTCACCTGACCAAAATGTAACGGGCGTCACATCGGTCGGCCGGGGCATGTTGGCCGTCAACGCAAACTGATCCTCGCGAGTGCTCCATGAAGTCCGTCTGGTCCGCCGCGGCCGCCATCGCCGCCCTGCTCACCGCTTCGTCGGCCGCCGCCCAGGTCGCCATCACCGCCCCCAGGGACCTGTCGAAGGCGCCGCGCATGGGCGCCTGGGGTTTTGACCTCGCCGGGCGCATGCCGGGCGCCACGCCGGCTCAGAGCCTGTTCCAGCACGCCAACGGCGGCTTCCTGGAGCGGATGCAGATCCCCTCGGACCGCTCCAGCTACGGCGCCTTTGTCGCCCTAGACGACCTCTCGCGCGAGCGCATGCGCGCGGTCGTGGAGCGCGCGGCCGTGGCGGGTGGCCCCGGTGTCGGGACCCAGGTCGGCGCGCTCTACAAGAGTTTCATGGACCAGGCGCGGGTCGACGCGCTGGGCGCAGGGCCGCTGGCGGTCGACCTGGCCGCCGTGCGGGCGGCCCGCAACCACTCGGATGTGGCGCGGCTGATGGGCGCCACGGCGAAGGGGTTTGGGTCCTCCTTCTTCTCGGTCCAGATGTTCGACGACGCCAAGGACCCGCTGAAATACGCGGTCTACCTCGGCCAGGGCGGCATCGCCCTGCCGGACCGGGACTACTATCTGGAGGCGCGCTTCGCGCCGCAACGCGCCGCCTATCAGGCCTATGTCGAGAAGGTCCTGGGCCTGGCCGGCTGGCCGGACGCGGCCAAGGCGGCGCGGGACATCGTCGCCCTCGAGACCGAGGTGGCCAGGGTCTCCTGGACCCGCGCCGAGCGGCGGGACGACGACAAGACCTACAATCCTTTCGAGACGGCCAGGCTGGCGAGCTTCGCGCCCGGCTTCGACTGGACCGCCTTCCTCGCGGGTGCGGATCTCGGTGCGGCCCCGCGCGTGGTGGTCGCCGAGAACACCGCCTTCCCGAAGATCGCCGCGCTCTATGCCGCAGCGCCCGTGGAGACCCTAAAGGCCTGGCTCGCCTTCAGCATCGTCGATCAGGCCGCGCCCTACCTCTCCAAGGACTTCGACCAGGCGCGGTTTGAGTTCCGCTCCAAGACCCTGTCGGGCGTCCCGGCCCAGCCGGACCGTTGGAAACGCGGCGTCGGCCTGGTGGACGGCAACCTCGGCGAGGCCCTGGGCAAGCTCTATGTCGAGGCCTACTTCCCGGCCCAGAGCAAGGCGCAGATGGAGGCGCTGGTCGGCGACCTGAAGACCGCCATGGGCGCGCGGATCGACCGGCTCGACTGGATGAGCGCGCCCACCAAGGCCAAGGCCCATGAGAAGCTCGCCAAGTTCACGGTGAAGATCGGCTATCCCGACAATTGGCGGGACTATTCGGCCCTGCGGATCGACGCCGGCGACCTCTACGGCAACGTCGAGCGGGCGGCCGCCTTCGAGTGGGCGCGGCAGGTTCGCCGGCTCAACGACCCGGTCGATCGTTCGGAGTGGGGCATGACCCCGCCGACGATCAACGCCTACTATTCGTCCACCAAGAACGAGATCGTCTTCCCGGCCGCCATCCTGCAGCCCCCGTTCTTCGATCCCGAGGGCGACCCGGCGGTGAACTATGGCGGCATCGGCGGGGTGATCGGCCACGAGATCACCCACGGCTTCGACGACCAGGGTCGCAAGAGCGATGGCGACGGCCGGCTTTCGGAGTGGTGGACGGCTGAGGACGCGGCCAAGTTCCAGGTCCAGGCCGAGCGGTTGGGCAAGCAGTACGCCGCCGTGGAGGTGCTGCCCGGCGCGCGGATCAACGGCGACCTGACCATGGGCGAGAACATCGCCGACCTTGGCGGCCTGCTGCTGGCGCTGGACGCCTACAAGATCTCGCTGAAGGGCCGGCCGGCGCCGGTCATCGACGGCCTGACCGGCGAGCAACGGGTGTTTCTCGGCTGGGCGCAGGTCTGGCGCTCCAAGTACCGCGACGACTACATGCGGCAGATCCTGGTGGCCGATCCGCATTCGCCGCCGCAGGCCCGCGTGGACCTGCCGGTGAAGAACATCGACGCCTTCCACCAGGCGTTCGGGACCAAGCCGGACGATCCGATGTACCTGGCGCCCGAGCAGCGGGTCAGGATCTGGTAAATCTCAGGTCTCGGGATCGAACTCCGAGACAAGGTGGCCCGGAGCGACTTCCTTGAGCTCGGGCGACAGGATCGGGGCGTTGGGGTCGATCGGCAGGCGGGAGGGCGCGAACCGGAAGGCCGCCTTGGGGTCCATGGGACTCGGAGGCTCGCCGGTCAGCTTGATGCGCTTGCGGGTCCGCTCGATCCTGGGGTCCGGGATCGGCGCCGCCGACATCAGCGCCTTGGTGTAGGGGTGCTGGGGCGCGGTGTAGATGCGCTCGCGGTCGGCCAGTTCCATCACCCGGCCCATGTAGAGCACCAGCACCCGGTGGCTGATCTCCTTCACTACGGCCAGGTCGTGGCTGATGAAGATCATCGAAAGGCCCATCTCCTTCTGCAGGTTGATGAGCAGGTCGATGATCTGGGCGCGGATCGAGACGTCCAGCGCGCTGACCGCCTCGTCGCAGATCACCAGCTTGGGCCGAAGGATCATCGCCCGGGCGATGCCCACCCGCTGGTTCTGACCGCCCGAAAGCTCATGCGGGTAGCGGTTGATCAAACCCGTATCGAGCTCGACGCGATCCATCATGGCCCGGACTTCGACCTCCCGAGCGGCGCGGTCGAGCGCCGGTTTGAAGACCCTTAGAGGCTCGGCGATGGAGTCGCCGACGGTCATCCGCGGATCGAGGCTGGCCAGGGGGTCCTGGAAGACGATCTGCATGTCCTGGCGCATGGCCCGCATGGCCTCGCGCTCGGCGTGGGTGACGTCCCGTCCCATCAGGGTGACGGCCCCGCTGGTGGCTGGAATCAGGTTCAGCACGGCCCGGGCGAGGGTGGACTTGCCCGACCCGCTCTCGCCGACGATCCCCAGCGTCTCGCCCTCGCGGACCTCGAAGTCGACGCCGTCGACGGCCCGCAGCGCGCGCTTCTTGCCGAACAGCCCCTCGTGGAACGGGAAGTGGACCCTCACGTCCCTGCCCTCGACCAGAACCTTCGCGCCGGGCTTCAGGGGCGCCAGCGTCGGCCGCCCGCCCCGGTCGTTGCGGTCCAGCCGCGGGATCGCGTCGAGCAAGGCGCGGGTGTAGTCGGTCTTGGGCGCGGCGAAGATCTCCTCCACCGGCCCCTCCTCCACATAGGCCCCGTCCTTCATCACGCAGACCCGGTCGGCCAGGCGGGCGATGACGCCCATGTCGTGGGTGATCAGGGCCATGGCGGTCCCCGTCTGACGTTGCAGGTCGGCCATCAGGTCGAGGATCTCGGCCTGGACGGTGACGTCGAGGGCGGTGGTGGGCTCGTCGGCGATCAACAGCTCAGGGCCGGGGGCCATGGCCGCGGCGATCATCACCCGCTGGCGCATGCCGCCGGAGAGTTCGTGGGGATACTGGCGCATCCGCCGCGCCGCGTCGGGTATGCGGACATTGCCCAGCCATTCCAGCGCCCGTTTCTTGGCGTCGGCGTCGCTCATGCCCAGGTGCAGGCGCAGGGGCTCGGCGATCTGCTCCCCGATGCGCACGTGCGGCGTCAGGGCGGTGAGCGGGTCCTGGAAGATCATCGTCATCTTCGAGCCGCGCACCTTGTTGAGGTCGGACATCTTCAGCCCCAGGAGCTCCTTGCCCTGGAACTTCGCCGAGCCGGACGCCCTGCCGTTGCGGGCCAGGAGGCCCATCACCGCCATGAAGGTCTGGCTCTTGCCGGAGCCGCTTTCCCCGACCACGCCGAGGGTCTTGCCTCGGGGTATCGAGAGCGACACCCCCCGCACCGCGCGCACCGTTCCGTCGTAGGTGTCGAAATCGACCGTCAGATTGTCGAGGGTGAGAACGTCGTGATCAGCCAAGGGGCGCCTCGTTGCGTTAGACCTCACCCTAAGGCCGGAATTGGACTTTTTGAAATCGGCGCGTCACGGCCGGCCCTATAATCGCCTGGTGCCCGAATCGCCGCACCGACCCGCCCTGTTCCTCGACCGCGATGGCGTGCTCAACGAGGATCGCGGCTATGTCTCCCGCTGGGAGGACTTTCGTTGGGTCCCCGGCGCGCGTGAGTCCGTGGCCGCGTTCAACCGCGCCGGATGGCTGGTGTTCGTGGTGACCAACCAATCGGGGATCGGACGCGGCTACTATTCGGAGGCCGAGGTCCACGCCCTGCATCGGCGCATGGACGCCGACCTGGCCGAGGCGGGGGCCCGGATCGACACCTACTATCTGGCGCCCCAGCACCCGCAGGCGAAGGTGGAGGCTTATCGCCATCCGGACCCGCCGCTGCGAAAGCCCAACCCTGGCATGATCCTGCAGGCGCTGGCCGAATGGCCGGTGGACCGCGACCGCTCGCTGCTGATCGGCGACAAGCCCTCGGACCTGGAGGCGGCTCTACGCGCGGGGATCCGCGCGGCCTTGTTCAAGGGCGGGGATCTCTACCGTTTCCTGGAGGCCGAGGACCTGCTCCCGCGCTAGGCCTCGCGCGGACGCACCAGGACCACGAAGCCGCCGGGCGACTTCTGCAGGCCGTCGATCTCGAACCGCTGGCAGAGCTTGGGCAGCCACCACGAGGACGGCTTCTGGATCAGATGGGCGTTGCGGCCGTCGGCCAGCACCTTCACCGCCGGCCCGGTGTGGATCGAGTAGAAGCCGTGCTTCACCGTCAGCGCGGCAAGTTCGTCCAGGACGTTGTCGAGGAACTCCGGCTCGATGTGCTCGAGGACGTCGATGCAGCAGACCAGGTCCGCGCTGCGGGCCGGGCCATACTCGGGGAAGGCCGGATCGTACGGCCGGTAGTCGAGCTGCTCGCCCTTCTCGGCCAAGGCCTTCTTGAGGTTCTGCTTGCCGGCCCCGTAGTCGGACAGGGACGTGACCTTTAGCTGCTCGATCAGCCGGGCCACCGCCGGCGCGAAGCCGATGGAAGCGACCCCGTATTGGGGATTCTTGTGCAGCTCCTGCTGCTGACGCCGATAGTCCTCGGAGATAATCGGCTTCGGGGCGGTCTCGCTCATGATGAGATTATCTCACGCGGTCTCGATCCGCGCCAGAATCCGTTCCAGCGCCTCCAGCTCATCGGCCTCGCCCGGCGGCTTGTCCCAGCGGATGCGGTTGATGCGGGGAAAACGCATGGCGAGCCCGGACTTGTGGCGGGTGGAGCGCTGCAGCCCCTCGAAGGCCACCTCGAAGACCAGGCCCGCGTGCGCCTCCGCGCGCACGGATCGCACCGGCCCGAACCGCTCGATGGTGTTGTCGCGCACGAACTTGTCGATCTGGCGCAGTTCCTCGTCGGTGAAGCCGAAATAGGCCTTGCCAACGGGGGTGAGAAATCGCTGCCCGGCCGGGTCGCTGGCCCAGACCCCGAAGGTGTAGTCCGAGTAGTAGCTGGAGCGCTTGCCGTGCCCGCGCTGGGCGTACATCAGGACCGCATCGATCAGGTGGGGGTCGCGCTTCCACTTGAACCAGGGGCCCTTGGGCCGGCCGGCCTCGTAGGCGGAGTCCCACCGCTTGAGCATCAGGCCCTCGGCGGCCTGGGGGTCGCCGGGTGGTGGATCGGCGCGCAGCTTCGCCAGCGCCTCCCAGGTCTCGAACGGCTGCATCGGCGATAGGTCGATACGCGGCCCACTGTGGCGCGCGACGAAGGCCTCCAGCCGTTTGCGGCGCTCGGCGAAGGGCAGGGTGCGGGTGTCTTCGGCGCCCTCTTGCAGAAGGTCGTAGGCCCGGATGGCCGCCGGGTGCGTGGCCATGAGCTTGGCGTCCACCACCTTGCGGTTCAGCCGTTGCTGCAGGTCGGCGAAGGGGGCGACCCGTCCGTCCCGGATGACCAGTAGCTCCCCGTCGATCACCACGTCCGGTGGCAGGGCGTCCAGCAGGTCGGGGAAGGTGCGGGAGATATCGTCGCCGGTGCGGGTGTAGAGCCGGCGCACGCCGCCTTCGTGCGCGGCCTGGATGCGGATGCCGTCCCACTTCCACTCGGCGGCGTAGTCGGCGGGGTCGAGCTTGGCGAAATCGACAGCCTCATCGATCGCCTGGGCCAGCATCACCGGGCGGAAGCGGGCCGGGTTCTCCGACGTGGGCTTTTCGGAGCGCCCCTCCAGCCAGGCGAACAGGTCCTCGTAGGGCGCGTGCAGGCAGTGCCACAGTTCCTCCACCTCTGAGACCGGGACGGGGCCGATGTCGGCCGCCGCCTGCTTGGCCAGGCGGGCGGAAAGGCCGACCCGAAGGCCGCCGGTGACCAGCTTCAGCAGAGCCCAGCGCTCGCGCGGCTGCCGCAGGGCGTCGAGCCAGGCCTCGATGCGACCCTGCGCTTCGGCGCGACTGGCGCTGCGCAGCCCCTCGATCACCTGGGAAAGATCCGGCTCGCGGTTGGCGCCGGGCCTGGCCGGCCAGACCAGGGAGACAGCCTCGGCCAGGTCACCCACATAGTCGTAGGACCACCGGAAGAGCTGCGGATCCATCCGCGCCTCCACGGCCTTGCGGATGAAGGCCGGCTTGGCGGCGTCGAAGGTCAGGTCGCCGGTCAGCGCCGCCAGTGCCCAGCCGCGGTCCGGATCGGGAGCCGACCTCAGATAGTCGCGGACCAGAGTCAGCTTGGCGTTGCGCGAGGCGGTCAGGGACAGCCGGTCGAGCAACTCGGCGAAGGCGCGCATGTCAGCGCCGCGCCAGGCGGACGAAGATCAGCCCTCGCCGATCATGCCGCCGCGCTTGTCCGTCTCGCGGGCTTGCTCTCCCTCCGCAGCCTCGGGCTCGGCCGGCGGCGCGGGCGCGGGCTTGGCGGGCGAGGTGAGGCCGCCTTCCTTCTTCGGTTCTGGCGTGGAGGGTTCGGACATACGACCTCAACGCCGGCCTCCGGGCCGCGTTCCTAGTCATCGCCTTCGTCCTCGTAGCCCACCAGCGCCAAGGCCCTCGCCGGGACGCCGTGCAACTCGGCCCAGCGGGCGAGAGCTTCCTCCCGACCGTGGGTGATCCACAGCTCACCTGGGCGCAGCTCCGCCACGGTGGCGGTCAGCTCGTCCCAGTCGGCGTGGTCGGAGATCACCAGCGGCAGCTCGACGCCGCGCTGGCGGGCGCGGGCCCTGATCTGCATCCAGCCGGAGGCGAAGGCGGACACCGGGTCCGGGAAACGCCGGCTCCAGCGGTCCTGCATGGCCGAGGGCGGGGCGATAACGATGGCGCCGGCGAAGTCGGCCTTTCTCCCCGCGGTCGTGGCCGGCTCCAACGGGCCGAGGTCGACGCCGCGCCGGGTGTAGAGGGCGTTCAGCCGCTCCAGGGCGCCATGGACGTAGATGGGAGCGTCCCAGCCGGCCTCGCGCAGCAGGCGGATGATCCGCTGCGCCTTGCCCAGCGCATAGGCGCCGACGATGTGGCTGCGCTCCGGGAACTGGGCGACCGAGCGCAGCAGCCGGGCGACCTCCTCGCCATCGTCAGGATGGCGGAACACCGGCAGGCCGAAGGTCGCTTCGGAGATGAAGACATCGCAGGGGACCGGCTCGAAGGGCGGGCAGGTGGGATCGCGCCGGCGCTTGTAGTCGCCGCTCACCACCATGGTCAGCCCCTTCCAGCGGACCACCGCCTGGGCCGAGCCCAACACGTGTCCGGCCGGGACCAGGGTGACCTCCACCGGACCGCGGGTGACCGTCTCGCCGTAGGCGCCGGCCTGGGCCGACCCGGTGAAATCGCGGCCATAGCGCTCGGCCATGATGTCCAGGGTCTCGGCCGTCGCCAGCACGGCGCCGTGGCCGGCGCGGGCGTGGTCGGCGTGGCCGTGGGTGATCACCGCCCGGTCCACCGGCCGGACCGGGTCGATGTAGAAACCGCCGGGGGCGCAGTAGAGCCCCTCCGGCTTGGGGCAGAGCAGGTCCTGGGGACGGATCATCGCCTGCTCAATGTAGCGGCGCGCGGAAGGCTCCGCATTGACCGTGCGCGGCTTCACGCCTAGCCGGGAGTCATGAGCGCTCCTCCTTACGCCCAGGGCATGATGCTGGCCGCCCAGGCCCGCGCCCTGGACCTCGGCCTGAACAGCGCCGGCGACGGCCGGGCCGAAATGGTCGCGCCCTGGCGCGAGGACCTGGTCGGCGATCCGGACACCCAGGTGATCGCCTCCGGCGTGGTCACCACCCTGCTCGACCACTGCTGCGGCGCCGCGGTCATGTCCTGCATCACCGAGCTGGCCAGCACCGCCACCCTCGACCTGCGCATCGACTACATGCGCCCCGCCGCCCCAAAGGCCGGGATCGTCGCGGCGGCCCACTGCTACAAGCTGACCCGCAAGGTGGCCTTCGTGCGGGCCGAATGCTGGGACGTGAACCGGGACGACCTGGTGGCTACCGCCCAGGCGGTGTTCTTCGTCAAGCGTACGGAAGCCGAATGAGCGAGGCCCTGAAGAGCCTCGAGGATTTCCTGGCCCGGGCGCCCTACGTCCGGTTCCTGGGCATGCGCGCCGAGGTGGCCGGCGACGAGATGACCGCCATCATGCCGTTCCAGGAGAAGCTGGTGGGCAACCCCTTCATCCCCGCCCTGCATGGCGGCGCCATCGGCGGCTTCCTGGAGATGACCGCCCTGGCCCAGCTCGCCCTGGTGGAGCCGCACGGCCTGTTCCCCAAGACCATCGGGGTGACGGTGGAATATCTGCGCCCCGGGCGGCCGGTCGACACCTACGCGCGGGCGGAACTGCGCAAGATCGGCCGCCGGGTGGCCAATGTGCACGTGGAGGCCTGGCAGGATGAGCGCGGCCGGCCGATCGCGGCGCTGCGGGGGCACTTCCTGCTGGGCGTATGAGGAGACCGGCGTCGGCGCCCTGTCCGGGAGGCCTGCGAGTCCCTACATAGCCCTGCCTGGGAGACCCACATGAAACGCGCCGGCGCCAAACTCACCTCTGTCCTGGGCGTCAGCCTGGTCCTCGCCCTGATGGCCTCCGGGCCGGCGGACGCCCGACGCGGGGGCAGCTTCGGCAGCCGCGGCATGCGGACCTACCAGGCGCCGCCTCCGACCCGCACGGCGCCCCAGCAGACCGCGCCGGTCCAGCGCAGCATGACCCAGCCGCCCAAGGCCACGCAGCCCGCCCCGGCGGCGGCGACGGCGGCCGGCCAGCCCGCGCGACGCGGCGGGTTCCTCGGCGGCATGGGCGGCGGCCTGCTCGGCGGCTTGGTGGCCGGCGGGCTGATCGGCATGATGCTGGGCAACGGATTTGGCGGCATGGGCGCGGGCCTGGCCAACACCCTGATGCAGGTCGCCCTGATCGGCGGCGGGATCTGGCTGGTGACGGCGCTGCTTCGCCGGCGCCGGGCGGGCGCGGCGTTCGCCGGCGCGGCGGCAGGCCCCGCGCGCGCCGCCTATGTCCCCCATGGCGGCGGTTTCGACTCCGGCCCGGCGCGGGCGTCGGGCGGGTTCCAGGCCCGGGAGGCTCCGCCGCCGGCCTACGAGCCCCAGCCGGAAGCCTCGCACGACATCGGCCTCATGCAGTCCGACCGGGACACCTTCGAGCGGCTGCTCGGCGAAATCCAGGACGCCTTCGGGCGCGAGGATTACGGCGCCCTGCGCGAGCGGACCACGCCGGAGATAATGTCCTTCCTCTCGGAAGAGCTCAGCCAGAACGCCGTCCAGGGCCGCCGCAACCAGGTCAGCGGGACCAGGCTCCTGCAAGCCGACGTGGCCGAGGCGTGGCGGGAGGCGGGCGCCGACTATGCGACCGCGGCCCTGCGCTACGAGAGTATCGACGTGATGCGGGAGCGGCAGTCCGGCGCGGTGCTGGAGGGCGATCCCGACAGCCCTACCGAAACCACCGAGCTCTGGACCTTCGTGCGGCGCGCCGGCGACGACTGGAAGCTCTCGGCGATCCAGGAGGCCTGATCGCCGCGGCGCCTGTTCGCGCCGGAAACCAACGATTGTAAGTGCGCAGAGCGGGGTGGCGCGTAATGTCCCCTCCCAACCAAGGAACCGCTGTGCACACCGCCCTAAGTCAGAGACTGCAGACCTCGCTCGTCGAGCGGGACAGGGAGGCGCTGGAGCAGATCGCCGCCGGAGCCCCGCTGAGCGAGATCCTCGACGGGCTCCTGCGGGCGGTCGAGGCGGTCAGCGGCGATGACACCCTGACCTCGATCCTGCTGCTGGACCCGGACGGCACGCACCTGCTGCACGGTGCGGCGCCCAGCCTGCCGCAGGCCTACAACGCCGCCATCCACGGCGTTGAGATCGGCCCCAAGGTTGGCTCGTGCGGCACCGCCGCATACCTCGGCCACCCGGTCTATGTCACCGATATCGCCGGCGATCCGCTGTGGGCGAACTTCAAGGACCTGGCTGCCGAGCACGGCCTGCGGGCCTGCTGGTCGACCCCCATCGAGGGCGCGGATGGCAAGCTGCTGGGCACCTTCGCCGTCTATCACCGCACGCCTCGCAGCCCGACGCGGGACGAACTCGACGCCATTAACCTGGTGTCGCGCAGCGCGGCGGCCGCGATCCAACGCCAAAGGAAAATCACACCGAGGGCCTGATGAAGAAAGCCTCCGAGTATCGCGCCCACGCCCGGGAATGCCACGCCCTGGCGGCCGGCATGCCGCCGGGTTCGCAGCGGGAACAGATCCTCACCATGGCGACCAACTGGGAAGACCTGGCGCGCGAGCGGGTGGCGCTCATCGAACGGCATCCGGACCTGGCCATGGACGGGGAAATCGCCGAGGAAAAGGGTGGTGGCCCGCCTTAGGCGACCGCGGCCTGCCCAAGCACCCCAAACGCTATGGCCAGGTAGTGCAACCCCGCGCCCAGGCACACGAACCCGTGCCAGACGGCCCTGCGGAAGGGCATCGAGGCGTTCAGGAACACCCAGCAACCCGTGGTGTAGACAAGGCCGCCCGCCACGAGCAGCGCCAGTGCCGAGAATGGAAGGTCTTGGCTAATCGGCAGAAGGGCGAGCACCGCCACCCAGCCGAACAGGATGTAGACCCCCGTCCAGAAGCGCTCGCTCAGGTGCGGCAGCGCCAGCTTGCCGATGATGCCGGCGACCGCGAGCCCCCAGATCAGGCCGGTTGTCACCAACGCTGACGTTCCCTCCAGGGTCTGAGTGGCGAAAGGCGTATAGGAACCGGCGATCATCAGGAAAATCCCGGCTTCATCCAATCGCCTGAGGAACGGGCGCAGGGGCGAGATGCGGCTGAAATTGTAGACCGCCGAAAACGCCAGCATGGAGATCAGGGCGGCGCCGTAGAGCGTCGAGCCGATGATCGCGCCCGGACGATCCTGAGTGATGGCCGCGGCCACCAGGATCACGGCGCCAACAGCAGCCGCAGCGATCGCTAACGTATGGATCCACCAGTCGGCCCTGCGCTCCGCGAGGCTCGGGTAGTGCTCCACCTTGTATTCGTCGGGGATGTCGAAGTCGTGTGGGACGCTGGTCGGCATGAGGGCTCCGGCCCTCACAATTTCCGAGCTGGGCGCTCAGTTCCAAATCTGCCGCGGTAATCGTCGGCCATGGGGAAAGCGCTTGAGCCTTACGGTCGAGAAGGCTAGGCCCGCCCCCATGTTGCAAGGTCTCTCCCACCAGGCCCGCGAGGCGAAGAGCTGGCCGTTCGAGCAGGCGCGGCTGCTGCTGGACCGCATCTGCCGGCTGCGGTTAACCGATGGCGAGCGGGATCTGGCGGCGGCGCTGTTCGCCGAGGGCAAGTTCCGCGAGGCGGCAGCCGCCCTGCCGAACCTGGTTTCCAAGCCCGTGGTCTTCCAGTGCGGGTTCGGCGCTTCGGGCCTGCCGCACATGGGCACGTTCGGCGAGGCCGCGCGGCCGACCATCGTGCGCAACGCCTTCCGGGCGCTGACCGAGGACGCCATCCCCTCGAAGCTGATCGTCTTCTCCGACGATATGGACGGGCTGCGGAAGATTCCGGACAACGTGCCGAACCGCGAGATGCTGGAGGAGGACCGCGACAAGCCGGTCACCCAGGTGCGCGATCCGTTCGGCGAGCACGAGAGCTTCGGGGCCCACAACAACGCCCGGCTGCGGGCCTTCCTCGACGGCTTCGGGTTCGACTACGAGTTCATGTCGTCCACGGATTGCTACAAGTCCGGCCGGTTCGACGCGGTGCTGCTGCAGGTGCTGGAGCGGTTCGACAAGATCCAGGCGATCATGCTGCCGACCCTGGGGGAGGAACGGCGAGCGACCTATTCGCCGTTCCTGCCGATCAGCCCGAAGACCGGCAAGGTGCTGCAGGCGCCGACCCTCGAGCGCAACGTCGACAAGGGCACGATCACCTTCGCCGACGAGGACGGGACCCTGACCGAAGTTCCCGTCACCGGCGGCCACGTGAAGCTCCAGTGGAGGCCGGACTGGGCGGCCCGGTGGACCGCGCTGGAGGTGGATTTCGAGGCGTCGGGCAAGGACCTGGTGGACAGCGTGCGCGTGTCGAACCGCGTCTGCCAGGCGCTGGGCGGCACGCCACCGGAGGCGTTCCACTTCGAGCTGTTCATGGACGAGAACAACCAGAAGATCTCCAAGTCCAAGGGCAACGGCCTGACCATGGAGGAGTGGCTGCGCTACGGCACGCCGGAGAGCCTCACCTACTACATGTTCCAGAGCCCGAAGTCGGCCAAGCGGCTCTATTTCGACGTCATCCCCAAGGCGACGGACGAGTACCTGTCGCACCTGGACGCCCTCCACCGGGCCGACAAGCCGCCGCTGGACAATCCCGCCTGGCACGTGCACGGCGGCGCGCCGCCGGCCAAGGGCTCGCCTGTCAGCTTCTCGCTGCTGCTCAACCTGGTCTCGGCGGCCGACGCCTCGACCAAGGAAATCCTCTGGGGGTTCCTGTCGCGGTACATCCCCGGCGCGACACCGCAGAGCGAGCCCCTGCTCGACAAGCTCGCGGGCTACGCGATCAACTATTACGAGGACTTCGTGCGGCCCTCGAAGTCGTTCCGCAGCCCCGACGATCGCGAGCGCGCGGCGATGCTGGACCTGGCCGCGCGGCTGAAGGCGCTGCCCGCCGGGGCCGACGCCGAGGCGATCCAGAACGAGGTGTTCGAGGCCGGCAAGGCCGGCGGGTTCGAGCCGCTCAGGGCCTGGTTCGGGGCGCTCTACGAGGTGCTGCTGGGCCAGAGCCAGGGGCCCAGGTTCGGCTCCTTCGTGGCGATCTTCGGGGTCGAGCGGACCCTGGATCTCATCGACCGGGCGCTGGCGGGGAAGCTGGCCGCCTAGGGACTTCTGCGGCGGGCGAATGCTGCTAGGCTCGGCGCAAACGTCACCCGCCACAGCGGAGCGCGCATGACCTACCAGCCCCCCGTCCGCGACTACGTCTTCCTGCTGCGCGACGTCCTGCAGATCGAGAAGTACGCCAACCTTCTCGCCTTCGCCGACGCCTCGATGGACGTGGTCGAGCAGATCCTGGAGGAGGCGGGCAAGTTCACCGCCGAGGTGCTGGCGCCGCTCAATGGCGTCGGGGACAAGGAGGGCTGCGCGTGGAGCCCGGACTTCAGCGTGAAGACCCCCACCGGCTTCAAGGGCGCCTGGGACAAGATGGTGGAGGCCGGCTGGCCGCTGCTCTCGGCCGATCCGGATTTCGGCGGCCAGGGCCTGCCGCGGGTGGTGAGCCTCGGCTACTCGGAGATGTCGTCAGCCGCCAACATGGCCTTCTCCATGTATCCCGGCCTGACGCACGGCGCCTACGCGGCCCTGCGGCACGGCGGGTCGGACGAGCAGAAGGCCCTCTACTTGCCCAAGATGGCGGCCTGCCAGTGGGGCGGGACCATGAACCTGACCGAGCCGCACTGCGGCACGGACCTGGGTCTCCTGCGCACCAAGGCGGTCCCGCAAGCCGACGGCTCCTACCGGCTGAGCGGGCAGAAGATCTGGATCAGCGGCGGCGAACAGGACCTGACCGAGAACATCATCCACCTGGTGATCGCCCGCATCGAGGGCGCGCCCGCCGGCACCAAGGGCATCAGCCTGTTCGTCGTGCCGAAGTACCTGCCCGACGCGGATGGGAATCCCGGCGAGCGCAACTCGGTCAATTGCCTGAGCCTGGAAGAGAAGATGGGCATCCACGGCAACTCCACCTGCGTGATCAGCCACGAGGAGAGCAAGGGCTGGCTGGTGGGCGAGGAGGGCAAGGGCCTGGCCCTGATGTTCGTGATGATGAACGAGGCGCGGCTAGGCGTGGGGATGCAGGGCCTGGGCCAGGCGGAGGCCGCCTACCAGGCCGCCGCCGAATTCGCCAAGGAGCGGCTGCAGGGCCGCTCGCTGACCGGCCCCAAGAACCCCGACGGGCCGGCCGACCCGATCATCGTCCACCCCGACGTGCGGCGGATGCTGATGACCAGCCGGGCGATCATTGAGGGGGGCCGGGCCTTCATGGTCTGGACCGCCCTGCACGGCGACCTGGCGGCGGGCGCCCCTGACGAGGCCACGCGCCAGAAGGGCCGCGACTACATGGCCCTGATGACCCCCGTGCTGAAGGGCTTCCTGACCGACCGCGGCTTCCAGGTCTGTTCCGACGCCATGCAGGTGCACGGCGGCTCGGGCTTCACCGAGCATTTCCCGGTCAGCCAGTATCTGCGCGACTGCCGGATCGCCCTGATCTACGAGGGCACCAACGGCATCCAGGCCCTGGACCTGGTGGGCCGCAAGCTGCCGGCCGAGGGCGGGCGGGCGATCTCGACGTTCTTCGGGGAACTGGACGGTTTTATCTCCGCCAACGCGGGCGACGAGGGCCTGAAGCCGTTCGTCGACGGCCTCTCCACGGCCAAGGGCCAGCTGCAGGAGGCCACCATGTGGCTGATGCAGAACGGCATGGCCAATCCGGACAACGCCGGCGCCGCCTCCACCGACTATCTGCAGCTCTTCGGCCTGACGGCGCTGGCCTACATGTGGGCGATGATGGCCCAGACGGCGAACGAGAAGATCGCCGCCGGCGAGACCGATCCGATCTACGCCAACAAGCTGACCGTGGGCCGCTACTACCTGGACCGGGTGCTGCCGGAGACCGCCGCGCACCTGGCCAAGCTGAAGACCGGCTCCGCCTCGATGATGGCGCTGGCGGCCGACGACTTCTGATGGCCGCCTACCGGGCCTCCGTCGCCTGGAGTCTTAAGGAAGGCGAGGACTTCGCAGCCGGCCGCTACAGCCGCGGGCACGTGCTGAATTTCGAGGGCCGGGAGTTTCCGGGCACGGCGTCGCCGCACGTGGTTGGCAACAAATATGCCGTCGCCGGCGCGGTGGACCCCGAGCAGATGCTGGTGGGCTCGCTCAGCGCCTGCCACATGCTGACCTTCCTGCACGAGGCGCGGAAAGCGGGCTTCGTCGTCCTGCGCTACCGGGACGACGCCGTGGGTGTGATGGAGCAGAACGCCGAGGGCCGGCTGGCCGTGACCCGCGTCACCCTGCGGCCCCAGATCGCCTGGGCCGGCGATCCGCCACCCCGCTCGCAGCGCGACCAGTTGCACCACCTCGCCCACGAGGAATGCTACATCGCCAACTCGGTGAAGACCGAGGTAGTGGTGGAGGAGAGTTAGTTCCCTATTTGTTCTTGACGCATCGTCGACTGCGGCTAAGGTGAAGCTCGCGTCAGAGGGAGGACGTCGATGGGATTTTCGGATTCCTGGGCCGCCGTGCGCGGATGCACTGCGGAAGCAGCGCTCGAACGCCTGGGCCTGAGGGTCGGCGGCGATGAGCGTTCCCGTCGGCGGATTGAGATGGGTGAACTTCCGGGCGGCTGGGTCCTTTTTGTCGCCGACGACTACGACCTGGCCTTCAAGACTTGGGGGCCCACCCTCGCCCCGCTGGGGGAGGTCGTTTGCTGCGGGGAAGATGAGCACGTCATGTGCTCCGAAGCGCGCGGCTACATTGGAGGCGTCGAGGTCTGGCGTGTGTTCCGTGACGGCGAGTTGGACCCGGAACGGCGTGTCGAGGTCGTCGGCGAACCCCCGCCTCCGTTCGCGGCCATCCGCGAGGAGCTCTTCGCCGGGCAGGCGAAGGAGGTGGAGGCCGTCGACCACATCTTCGATATCCCGCCCCGTCTCGCGCAGGCGATCTGTGGCTACCGTTTGGGAGAGGACCCGCCGGGCGAGGTGCTGTTCGTCGACGTGAGCCTATCGCGGGGAGCTCGAGTCGGATGGCTCCAGCGGCTGTTTGGCGGGTAGGCCCTAGGCGCGCCGCCGGATCGACCAGACCGCCTGGCCCACCCCGACCGCCGCCAGCAGCAGGCCCCAGAACGTCCAGGTGATGTCGCCGGCCATGAAGCTGTTCAGGAAGGCGATGTTCAGCCCCTGCAGGATCCACACCCCGCCGACGCAGACCATCAGGGCGCCCAGCAGGGTGGAGGCGATGCGCATCACGGTGTCGAACAGCTTGGCCATGGCGCGAGCCTACTCCAGCGACAGGGTTTGGCGAAGTCGGACGTCGAGGGCGGCCGCATCCTTCAACTCGCACTCCCAGATCGTCTCGGCGCGCCAGCCGAGCGCGGCCAGCGCCTCCCGGGCGGCGGCGTCCCGGGCGCGATTGCGGGCGACCTTGGCCACCCAGTAGTCGCGGTTGGCTTTCGGGACGCGAGCGCCCCGGGTGCAGTCGTGGCCGTGCCAGAAACAGCCGTGCACGAAGATCGCCAGCCTGCGCCCCGGCATGGCGATGTCCGGACGGCCGGGCAGGTCTTTCCGATGCAATCTGTAGCGGGCGCCGAGCGCCGTCAGGGCCTTGCGGACCTTCAGCTCCGGCGTGGTGTCCCGCCCCTTCACCCGGCGCATCACCGCCGAGCGTTTCTCGGGCGGGTAGACGTCGGTCACAGACCGTCGAACAGCGCCGTGGAGACGTAGCGTTCGGCGAAGCTGGGGATGATGACCACGATCTGTTTGCCGGCCATGTCGGGGCGGGAGGCCACGTCGAAGGCCGCGACCAGGGCGGCGCCGGAGGAGATGCCCACCGGGATGCCCTCTTCCTTGGCCACGCGGCGGGCCATGGCGAAGGCGTCGTCGGGCGTCACCTGGACCACCTCGTCGATGACGCCCCGGTCCAGGATGGCGGGCACGAAGCCGGCGCCGATGCCTTGGATCGGGTGCGGACCGGGCGGGCCGCCCGACAGCACCGGCGAGGCGGTCGGCTCGACCGCCACCATCCGGACGGAGGGCTTGCGGGCCTTCAGCACCTGGCCGACGCCGGTGATGGTGCCGCCGGTGCCGACGCCGGAGATGACCACGTCGACACCGCCATTGGTGTCGTTCCAGATCTCCTCGGCCGTGGAGACCCGGTGGATGAGTGGATTGGCGACGTTCTCGAACTGCTGGGGCATGACCGCGCCGGGGGTCGCGTCGACGATCTCCTGCGCCCGAGCCACGGCGCCCATCATCCCCTTCTCGCGGGGGGTGAGCTCCAGCTTGGCGCCGAGGATCAGCAGCATCTTGCGCCGCTCCATGGACATGCTCTCGGGCATGACCAGGATGCACTTGTAGCCCTTGGCGGCGGCCACGAAGGCCAGGGCGATGCCGGTGTTGCCGCTGGTGGGCTCGACGATGACGCCGCCTGGCTTCAGGACGCCCTTGGCCTCCATATATTCGATCATGGCCACGCCGATGCGGTCCTTGACCGAGGCCAGCGGGTTGAAGAACTCCAGCTTGGCGAGCACCTCGCCCTTCGGCTTGAGGGCGGCGGTCAGGCGCGGCAGGCGGACCAGCGGCGTATCGCCCAGGGTGTCGAGGATGGAGTCGAAGACCTTGCCGCGACCGGCGCGCTTGTAGCGGGCGGCGTCGTAGGTCTTGTCGGCGGTGGGGGCGTCCATGGCGGGGCCTCTGCGGTTTGAGCCCCAAACCCTAGGCGTTCCGATGGGATTGCGAAACCTACTCCGCGGCCAATATCGATGGGGCCGCCAACAGAGGTTCTAACAGCCCCCGGGCCAGCCAGCGGACCACGGGAACGGCCACGCCATCGCCGGCCACGTGCAGGGCGGCGTTGGCGCGTGGCGGCAGGATGTAGGTGTCCGGCAGGCCCATCAGACGCGCGGCTTCCCGGCCGCTGAGCAGGCGTGAGCGCACCCGCCCGTCCTCCACCACCACGATGGCCTGGCGGGACGAGCCGCCGCGCGGGGTGCGCAGGCACCCGGCCAGGCCGTCGATGCGCACCTCCGCGCGCTGCACGTCGCGGGTGCGGCGGAAGACGGTCCCCACCGTGCGCCCGCCGCGGGATTCCAGCCGGGCCCGGTGCAGGGGCGCCATCAGCGAGAGCAGGTGTTCGGTGCGGACGGGGTCGTGCCAGGCGACCAGTTCGTCCGGCTCCAGCACCGAGGCGAGGTCGGTGTTGCGGGCGGGCGGCCCTGCGAGCCCCCACCAGACCCAGTGGGCGGCCAGATGCGCCGGCAGGGCGGCGGCGGCGGCGCGGACCGCTTTGGTGTGGAACGGGCTGTCGCCCCTCAGGCCCGGGCGCGGCGTCTTGGCCGCCACCACGAACACCCGGGGCCGGGATTGGGGGAGGAAGGCGGCGGCGTCGATCTCCAGGGCGCCGAAGCTGTAGCCCGCCTTGGCGAGCGCCTCGCTCAGGGCCGCGAAGTCCGCCCCGCCATGCGAGGTGAGCAGGCCGCCGACATTCTCGATGACCACCAGGCGGGGCGCTCTGGCCTGCTCGCCCAGAGCCTCGATCAGCCGCCAGAAGCCGAAGAAGGCCGAGGATCGGCCGCCGGCCAGCCCGGCCCGTCCACCGGCGAGGCTGAAGTCCTGGCAGGGACTGGAGGCCCAGGCGAGGTCGGCCTGGCCCGGCAGGTCGGCTGGTGAAAGCTTCCAGACGTCGCCTTGGTGGAAGTCCCCGGCCGGGAAGTTGGCCTGATAGGTGCGCGCCTTCAGCGGATCGAAGTCGTTGGCGAAAGCGCAGGTCCAGCCCTCGCCCAGCCCGAGGCGGGCCATGCCGCCGCCGGCGAAGAACTCATAGAAGGTGAAAGGCGCCGTCACGGGGTGGGAGGCTAGCGTGATTTGCGGCAAAATCCGCCGATGAAGCTGGCTCCGATGTTCCTCGCCCTGCTCGCTCTCGCCGCCTGTCAGCGACAGGCCACGGAGGCTCCCGCGGCTTCCCCGCCCGACCCACCGCCAGCGCCGACAGTCAGCGACTTCGGCCAGCCGATGACCGCGCGGGGGAACGAGCCGTTCTGGGCGGTGCGGATCGAGGGCGTGACTCTGACCCTGCTGAGGCCCGGGGAGCCGGAGCTAGCGTTCCAGGCGCCGGGGATGACGGCGAGCCCGGGGCAGGCGATCTGGGGGGCGAGGGCGGCGGACGGGCAGACCCTCAAGCTGACGCTCCGGATCAGCGAATGCTCCGACGGGATGAGCGATCTGCGCTATCCGATGGCGGCTGAGGTGGAGGTCGCCGGTCAGCTGATGACCGGCTGCGCGGCGAAGACCGCCGAGCTGCCGCGCGAAGGCGGCTAGCCCCGGCCGGCTTCCAGGGTAGGGACGGCCGAGCGCGCCTCGGCCGCGGTCTTGCCCGGCGGCGGCACGGTCAGGCCGACGGCGATCGCCAGGGCGGCGGCGGCGGCGAGGAAGATCTTCGGGTTCATGAATATCTGGGGCGACATGGTTGCTCTCTGGTCCGGGCAGGAAATCCGCAGGGACCGGCCGGGTTCCAACGGTGAAGGCGCCGCGCCGGAATGAAGCGGGAACGGCGGGTGGCGGAGGCGGTCGAACCCCGCCATAAGGACCCGATGACCCTCACGCTCTCGCCGGTCGACGCCAGCCCGATCGTGGCCGCCCGGGACATCCTGCGGCGGACCTTCGGGCACGCCGAATTCCGGGGTCTGCAGGCGCAGGTGATTGGCGAGGTGCTGGCCGGGCGGTCGGCCATGGCGGTGCTGCCGACCGGCGGCGGCAAGAGCCTCTGCTACCAGATCCCGGCCATGATGCGGCCGGGCTTGGGCCTGGTGGTCTCGCCGCTGATCGCCCTGATGACCGACCAGGTGGCGGCGCTGACCCAGTCCGGCGTGGCGGCGGCGCGGCTGGATTCCAACGTCGAACCTGAGGACAAGGCCGAGACCTGGCGGCGGATCGACGCCGGGGAGCTGGACCTGCTCTACGTCTCGCCCGAGGGCCTGATGCAGCCGTGGATGCTGGACCGGCTGGGGCGCACGCCCCTGTCGCTGATCGCCATCGACGAGGCGCACTGCGTCAGCCAGTGGGGCCACGACTTCCGGCCCGAATACCGGATGCTGGGACGGCTGGCCGAGCTGTTCCCGACGGTTCCGCGGCTGGCCGTCACGGCCACCGCCGACGCCCGGACCCGCGACGACATCCGGGCGGAACTCCGGCTGCTGGACGGCGCCGAGTTCGTCGACAGCTTCGCCCGGCCCGAGTTGGTGCTGAGCGCCGAGCGCAAGCGCGGCGGCGCGGACAAGCGGGTGATCGAGCTGGTGACCGCGCGGCCGGGGCGCTCCGGCGTGGTCTATGCGGGTTCGCGGGACAAGACCGAGAAGCTGGCCGAGGCGCTGCGGGCGGCCGGCGTGCCGGCGCTGGCCTACCATGCGGGCCTCGACAAGCGGCTGCGGGAGACGCGGCTCGAAGACTTCCTGCAGGCCGACGCGGCGGTGATGGTGGCCACCATCGCCTTCGGCATGGGGGTGGACAAGCCGGACGTCCGCTTCGTGATCCACGCCGATCCGCCGGGCTCCATCGAGGCCTATTGGCAGGAGATCGGCCGGGCCGGCCGCGACGGCGAGACCGCCGAGGGCATCACCCTCTACGGCGCCGCCGACATGGCCTGGGCGCTGCGGCGCATCGACGGGCGCGAGATGGACGCGGCGGTCAAGCAGGTCCAGGTCCGCAAGGTCCGCCAGCTCTACGCCCTGCTGGATGGGGCGGGCTGCCGCGCGGCGACGGTTCGGCGCTACTTCGGCGAGGAGGCCGTGGAGGCCTGCGGCCAGTGCGACCTCTGCGCCGGCACGGTCGAAACCACCGACGCCACCGAGGCGGCCCAGAAGGCGCTCTCCGCCGCCGCCCGGCTGGGCGGACGCTATGGCCGGGGCCGACTGGTGGACCACCTGCTGGGCAAGACCAAGGATGTGACCGAACAGGAAAAGAGCCTCTCCACCTGGGGGATCGGGACCGAGCTTTCCGCCGCCCAGTGGCGTGACCTGACCGAACAGTTGCTGTTCGAGGGGCTGCTGCGCGAGGACCCCAACGATGGCCGTCCGCTGGTGGGGGTGGGCGACGCCGAGGCGGTCCGCGCGGTGTTCCGGGGCGAGCTGCGGGTCGCCATGCGCAAGCCGCCGGAAGGCTACGATCCCAGCACGCGCTCGGGCCGTCCGCGCAAGCGCACCCGCGAGGCGATGGCCAGCCTCGGGCCCGCCGACCAGCCGCTGTTCGAGGCGCTGCGGGCCTGGCGCGCCGCCGAGGCCAAGGCCCAGCACGTGCCGCCCTACGTCATCTTCCACGACCGCTCGCTGGCCGAGATCGCCGCGGCCCGGCCGGCGAGCCACGCCGCCCTCGCCCGGGTCAACGGCGTCGGCGAGGCCAAGCTGGAGCACTATGGCGCCGCGGTGCTGGCCGTGGTGGCCGGGTTCGCGGGCCCCTAGACGAACTCGGGCTCGGGGCCGATGTAGCGGGCCCTGGGCCTGATCAGGGCGTCGCTGCGGCTCTGCTCGATGGCGTGGGCGATCCAGCCGGCGCAACGGGCGACGCTGAACAGGGCGAACGGCGCGCCCTTGCGCAGGCGCAGCGTCGTGCAGGCGGCCAGCAGGGCGAAGTCGATGTTGGAGGTGAGGCCTGCGACATCCATCACCGCGGCCTGCAGCCGGCTGAGCCGCTGCGGCAGCGCGATGCGACCCAGCAGGTGCGCGGCGCGTGGATCGCCGTTCGGGTAGAGCGGATGGCCGAACCCCGGCAGCAGCCGGTCGTCCCGCAGCCGGGCCGCGATCGCCGCCTGCTCGCCGAGCTGGTCGGCCTCGGCGATGAAGGTCCGCACCGCCTCGACAGCGCCGCCGTGACGAGGCCCGGAGAGGGTGGCCAGGCCCGCCAGGGCGCAGGCGGCCAGGGAGGCGCCGGTGGAGGCCGCCACCCGGGCGGCGAAGGCCGAGGCGTTCAATTCGTGGTCGGCGACCAGCACCAGGATGCGCCGGATCACGTCGGTGTCCGGACTGCCCGGCTCCAATCCCCAGGCGCGCCCGAGTCTGTCGTGGATCGCCCCCTCGCCCAGCTCGCCGGCCACGGCGTCGGCCAGGGCGCCCAGCAGGCCCGTCGCCTCCGCCCTGAGGGCCAGGGGTTCGCGCCCCCGCAGGGGCGGATCGACGGCGGCCCGGATCGCCAGGCAGAGGTAGGCGCGCTGGCGCATCTTCGAGGCCTGCGGCGGCGCGGCGCGCGCGGGGTCCTTCAGCGCCGCGCCATGGCCGCCCCGCAGCAGGCGGGCGACCGACTCCAGGGTCTCGGACTCCGCCAGGGTGATGGCGTCACGCCCCCGGTAGAACAGCCGGCCCCCGGCGACGGTGGTGATCTCCGAGGCCAGCACCGGCTCGCCCCAGGCGATGGCGCCGGCGGCCACGTCGGAAACCTTGCGGCTGCGCGCCTTGCGCTCCAGCAGGGCGGCGATGTCGGCGCCCTGATAGAGGCTGCGGCGCGGATCGCGCGGGTCTGGACGGACCCGCACACGGCCCCGGCTCACATAGGCGTAGAGCGTCTGCGCCCTCACCCCCAGGCGATCGCTGGCCTCCTCGGCGGCCATCCACTCGTTCAACGGCATACATTGATTATATTGATCAAGATTGACTGCGCAAGCTTCGCGGCAAATCTGAGGGTCATAAGGATTGGAGATCATCACATGACCAATGGCCTTGAGAACGTCGTCGCCGCCGAGACCGTGCTGTCGGACGTGGACGGCCAGGCCGGCCGTCTGATCATCCGGGGCCGCTCGCTGGACGAGCTGGCGGGCCGCGCCAGCTTCGAGGACGTGGTCGCCCTGCTGCTGGAGGGGTTTGTGGACGGCCTGCCGGCCGACCTGCCCGCCGCGCTCGGCCGGGCCCGCGCCGAGGTGTTTGCCGAGGTCTCGGCGCTGGACGCCGGCCTGCTCGCCCGCTCGCCCATCGAGGCCATGCGCGCCCTCCTCGCCCGCCTCGCCGACGACGAGGACGCCGCGACCGCCCTTCGGCTGATCGCCGCGCCGGCGGTGTTCACCGCCGCCGTGGTCCGCGCCCAGGCCGGCCATGCGCCGATGGCCCCCGATCCGGCGCTGAGCCATGCCGCCGACGTCCTGCGGATGCTGCGCGGCGCCCCCGCTTCCGAGCCGGAGGCCCGCGCCCTGGACGCCTATCTGGTCACGGTCTGCGATCACGGCCTCAACGCCTCGACCTTCGCCGCCCGCGCTGTGGCTTCCACCCGGGCCGGCCTGACCTCGGCGGTGCTTGCGGGTCTCGGCGCGCTGAAGGGGCCGCTGCACGGCGGCGCGCCCGGCCCGATCATCGGCATGCTCGACGAGATCGGCGCGCCGGAGAACGCCCGTCCCTGGATCGAGGCGCAACTGGACCAGGGCGAGCGGCTGATGGGCTTCGGCCATCGGGTCTACAAGGTCCGCGATCCCCGCGCCGACGCCCTGAAGGCCGCCGTCCGCCAGCTGGGCGCGCGGCATGGGCGGCTGGAGTTCGCCGAGGCGGTGGAGGCCGCCGCGCTGGCGGTGCTGAAGGACCGGAAGCCGGACCGCGCCCTGCAGACCAACGTCGAGTTCTACACCGCCCTGTTGCTGGAGGCCCTCGCCTTCCCGCCCGACGCCTTCACCTGCGTCTTCGCCATGGGGCGTGTCGCCGGCTGGATCGCCCACGCCCGCGAGCAGGCGCTGGGCGGGCGGCTGATCCGGCCGCAGTCGGTCTATGTGGGGCCCCGGCCCAGACGCGCGGCCTGAGCTGAGAGTCGTTAGCGCTTGGGGCGAGGCGGTGGCTCTGTCTAAACACCCCCCATGAGCGTCCATGGCTTGACCGCCCAGGAGACCGCCCGGCTGACCCGGCGGGTGACCACCCTTTCGGTGGCCACGGCGCTGGTGCTGACCGTGCTCAAGGCGGTGGCCTGGCAGGCGTCAGGATCGACCGCCCTGTTGGCCTCGCTGGCGGATTCCAGCCTGGACCTGATCGCCTCGCTCGCGACCTTCTTCGCCGTCCGCTACGCGGTTGCGCCTCCGGACGCCGAGCATCGGTTCGGCCACGGCAAGACCGAGGCGTTCGCCGGCCTGCTGCAGGCCGGCCTGGTGTTCGCCTCCGCCGCCCTGGTGGCGCGGGAGGCTGTCGCGCGCCTGCTTGACCCTAGACCCATCGGCGAGGGGGCTTGGGCGGTAGGGGTGATGGCGGTTTCCACCGTCCTGACCCTGGTGCTGATCCGGGCGCAGACGCTGGTGCTGCGGAAGACCACCTCCGTGGCGGTCTCGGGCGACCGGGCGCACTATTTGTCGGACCTGGCCTCCAACCTGATCGCTCTGGTCGGGGTGGCCTGCGCCGCCTGGCTTGGCCTGACCGGCGTCGACGCCGTGGCCGCCCTGCTGATCGCCGCCCTCTTGCTATGGGGGGCGGTGGGCGTCTTCCGCGAAGCCTCCGCCCAGCTGCTCGACCGCGAGCTGCCGGACGCCGAACGGGACGAGATCCGCCGGCTCGCCCTGGCCGATCCCCGGATCAGCGGCGTCCACCAGCTACGCACCCGCGCCTCGGGGCCCTACGTCCACATCCAGATGCACATGGAGCTGGCCCCGGACGTCTCCCTGGAAGCGGCGCACCAGCTGATCGTCGCGGCCGAAAAGCGGATCCTCGAATCCTTCCCCGCCGCCGACATCCTGATCCACGCCGACCCGCGGGGCCGGGCCGAACCGCACGGCGGCGCCTTTCAGGAAGCGCGGTAGGAACGCAGTAAACGACCCCTTAAGGCGGCCGGGCGCAGGACGGAGACGCCGATTCGCCACGAAAGCCGCCTAGCCTCCAATTGCCATGAGCGTCGAACGCGTCCTCCATCATTTCCCGCTCGATCCCGCCTCCCGCCAGGTCCGATTGGCGCTCGGCGAGAAGAAACTGGCCTTCGCGGAGATACAGGTCCGCTACTGGGAGCGACCCAAGGCCTTCACCCGGCTCAACGCCTCGGGGATGGTCCCGGTGCTGGTGGAGACCGGCTCCACCGTCGAGCCGCTGGTGCTCTGCGAGAGCCGCGCGATCCTGGACCACCTGGAGGAGCTGCATCCGATTCCGCCGCTGCTCGGGTCGGACAAGGTCGAACGCGCCGAGGCGCGCCGGCTGCTGCAGTGGTTCGACCGAAAGTTCGAGTACGAGGCCGGCGGCTTCATCCTGCACGAGAAGATGGAGAAGCGGCTGCTCGGCCTGGGCGCGCCGGACATGGGCGCCCTGCGCCAGGGCCGCGACGGCCTGCGGATGCACATGACCTACATCGACACCCTGCTCGCCGATCGCGAATGGCTGGCGGGCAAGCGCCTGTCGCTGGCCGATTTCGCGGGGGCGGCGCACCTGTCGGTGATCGACTACCTTGGCGACGTGCCCTGGGGCGACTTCCCGGCCGTGAAGACGTGGTACATGAAGTTGAAGTCCCGGCCGTGTTTCCGGCCGCTGTTGGCCGACCGCTGGCCGGGCCTGACGCCCGCGCCGCATTATGACGACCTCGACTTCTGAGCCCGCCGAAGACCTGATCCGCGCCGAGGCGAAAGCGCTGGGCTTCGATCTGTGCCGCTTCACCGACATCGACGAGGCCTGGCCGGCCGCCGCGCGGCTGGCGGAGTTCGTCGCCGCCGGCCGGCATGGCGAGATGGGCTGGCTGGCCGACACCGCCGAGCGGCGGTCACACCCCCGCGCCATGTGGGAGGGCGCGCGCTCGGCCGTGGTGCTGGGCGTGAACTATGGGCCGGAGACCGATCCGCTGGCGATCCTGGCCGAGCCGAGCCGGGGCGCAATCAGCGTCTACGCCCAGGGCGACGATTACCACGAGGTGATCAAGGCCCGCCTGAAGGCCCTGGCCGGCTGGATGCAGCGGCGGTTCGGCGGCGAGGTGAAGGTGTTCGTCGACACCGCGCCGCTGATGGAAAAGCCGCTGGCCGAGCGGGCCGGCGTCGGCTGGCAGGGCCGCCACTCCAACCTGGTCAGCCGCGAGTTCGGCTCCTGGCTGTTCCTGGGCGCGGTGCTGACCACGCTGGAGCTCGCGCCCGACCCGCCGGAGGAGATGCACTGCGGCTCCTGCACCGCGTGCCTGGACGTCTGTCCGACCAACGCCTTCGTCGCGCCGTTCCAACTGGATGCGCGCCGGTGCATCTCCTACCTGACCATCGAGCTGCAGGGGCCGATCCCGGCGGAGTTCCGCGCGGCGCTCGGCAACCGCATCTACGGCTGCGACGACTGCCTGGCGGTCTGCCCGTGGAACAAGTTCGCCCAGGCCGGCCGCGAACAGAAGCTGGCCGCCCGCGAGACCATGAAGGCGCCGGCGCTCGCCGACCTCGCCCGTCTCGACGACGCGGACTTCCGCGAGCTGTTCCGCAAGAACCCGGTCAAGCGCATCGGCCGCGACCGCTTCATCCGCAATGTGCTCTACGCCATCGGCAACAGCGGCGACCCGGCCCTGGCGGTGGAAGCCGAGCGGCTGCTAGAGGATCCGGCGCCGGTGGTGCGCGGCGCCGCGGTATGGGCCTTGCGCCGGCTGGACGGAGCGCGGCTCGAGGCCTTGCGGGGGGCTCGCGAGGAAGCCGATCCGTCCGTGCTGGCCGAGTGGGCCTAGAACCCCACAGGCCCCAGGTCCTTCAGACGCGGCAGCACCTGGTCCTTGCCCGACAGCAGCGGCTCGCCGTCCAGCGGCCAGGCGATCGCCAGGTCCGGATCGTTCCAGATCAGGCCGCCCTCGGTCTCCGGGGCGTAGGCGCCGTCGACCTTGTAGAAGATCTCGCAGTCGGGGGTCAGGGTGCAGTAGCCGTGGGCGAAGCCGCGGGGGATCCAAAGCTGCTCGCCGCCCTGCGCCGTCAGCTCGGCGCTCACCCAGCGGCCGAAGGTGGCCGAGCCCGGCCGGATATCCACGGCGACGTCGAAGATCGCGCCCTTCAGGGCGCGGATCAGCTTGCCCTGGGCGTGGGGCGCCTTCTGGAAATGCAGGCCGCGCAGGGTGCCCTTGGCGGCGCTGAAGGCCTGGTTGTCCTGCACGAAGGCGGTGTCGGCCGCGCTCCCGGCCAGGGCCTTGAGGCTCCAGGTCTCCGCGAACCAGCCGCGCGCATCGCCGTGGCGCTTTGGCGTGATAAGCAGGACCTCAGGCAGGGCGAGGGGCGTGATCGTCGTCATGTCGGTCCAGGAGATTTTCGAGCCACGCATGGCCCAGCCCGTTAGCGATGACAAGCCCGTGGCGGTGACCGTGGCGGTGGTGGCCTACGCCAGCGCCGACACCCTGGCGCGCTGCCTGGAGCGGCTCGCCGCCCAGACCTTCCGCGACTTCGAGCTGGTGCTGGTGGACAACGCCTCGCCGGAAGGGGAGGCCCAGGCCGTCGCCTTTCCCGGGGTCCGGCGGATCGAGAACGCCGAGAACCTGGGCTTCGCCGTGGCGTGCAACCAGGCGGCGCGGGCCGGCATCGGCCGCTGGCTGGTGCTGCTCAACCCGGACGCCTACCCCGAGCCGGACTGGCTGGAGCAGCTGATCGCTGGGGCAGGCCGCCATTCGAACGTCCGCAGCTTCACGTCGCGGCAGGTGCTCGACGAGGACACCTCCCTGCTCGATGGCTTGGGGGATGTGATGAGCGCCCCCGGCATCCCCTATCGGGGCGGCTATCTGACCCCCGATCCTGGCGACACGCCGGAGGGCGAGGTGTTCTCTCCCTGCGGCGCGGCGATGATGATCGACCGCGAAATGTTCCTGTCGATGGGCGGGTTCGACGAGAGCTTCTTCTGTTACTGCGAGGACGTGGATCTGGGCTACCGGCTGCAGCTGGCCGGGGAGCCCACGGTGCTGGTCCCCGGCGCTGTGGTGCGCCACGTGGGCTCGGCCTCCTCGGGCGGGCCGAAGTCGGAATTCGCGGTGTTCCACGGCAACCGCAACCGCTTCTGGGTGGTGCTGAAGGACACGCCGGCCCTGCTGCTACCGGTAGTGCTGCCGCTGCACCTGGCCGCGGTCGCCTATGTCTCGCTGCGCGGTCCGAACCGGCGCTACCTGCCGGTGGTGCTGCGGGCCTACCGCGCCGCCCTGGCGGGGCTGGGCGGCGTGCTGAAGAGCAGGCGCGCCGTGCAGAGGTCGCGCCGCGCCTCGGCGTTGGCGATCGCCCGGGCCATGACCTGGAACCCGAAGGACCTCGCGGTACGCCGTCCGGTTATCCGTGCGCCCAGTCGATGAGCCGGCCCATGAAGGCCGCGCCCTTCCGCATCTGATCCACCTCGACGTATTCGTCCGGCTGGTGGGCCTGTTCGATGGAGCCCGGTCCGCAGATCACGGTTGAAAAGCCAGCGCCCTGGAACTGACCGGCCTCGGCCGCGAAGGCGACGACCCGGGAGGGTCCGTTGTCGCCGGTCAGGCCACGCACGAAGGCCTCGGCGGCGCCGTCGCGCTCGGGCGCGAAGGGCGGCACATCGGATCGCGCCTCGACCCTGGCGCCAGCCTCGGGAGCGCGGGCCTTCAGGGCTCGGTCGAGCGCCTCCACCTCGGCCCTGAAAGGCGCCAGCAGCACGCGATGGTCGAGCCCCGGCGGGGTCCGGAGGTCGAAGACGAACACGCACTCGCGAGCCAGGATGTTGTGGGCGGTGCCGCCGTTCACGATGCCGATGGTCAGGGTCGCGCCCTTGGGGGTGAACGGCGAGGCCGGGTCGGCTTCCCGCTCCAGCCGTTCGCCCAGGGCCTTAAGCGACGCCATCAGCGGGATCGCCTCCATCACCGCCGATACGCCCAGGTGGGTCTGGCTGGAGTGGGCCTCGCGGCCGGTGACCGTCACCCTGAACGTGGCGATGCCCTTGTGGCCGCTGACCGCCTGCATGTCGGTGGGCTCGCCCACCACCACCACCGACGGGAGAGGCAGCTGGGCCCGGATCACCTCGATCATCGCAGGGGCGCCGAGGCAGCCGATCTCCTCGTCATAGGAGAAGGCCAGGTGGACCGGGCGCGTCGCCCCCTTCAGGCCCGGGACGGCGGCCAGGGCGAGCGCCAGGAAGCCCTTCATGTCGCAGGTCCCACGGCCATAGAGTCGGCCATCTCGCTCAGTCAGGCCGAAGGGATCTGAGCTCCAGGGCTGGCCGTCCACCGGGACGACGTCGGTATGGCCGGAAAGCACCACGCCGCCCTCCATCGCGGGGCCGAGACTGGCCAGCAGGTTGGACTTGGCGCCGTCCGGGCTGGGGACCCGCCGATGCGCCGCGCCGTGGGCGTCGAGGTAGGCCTCGACCCACTCGATCAGCGCCAGGTTGGACAGCCGCGAGGTGGTGTCGAAGGCGACGAGCTTTCCCAGGATCTCGCGGGCGGCCGGATAGAGGTCGGGCGCCGCCACGTCCGCCTATCCCAGTCCGGTCCGGCCCGGGCCCGGCAGGACGTCGATCAGTTCGATGCGGAAGATCAGCACGGCCCCGCCGGGGATCGCGCCGTCGCCGGCGCCTTCGGGGCCATAACCCAGTTCAGAGGGCACGGTCAGGATCCACTCGTCGCCGGGCCGCATCAGCTGCAGGGCCTCGCGCCAGCCGTCGATCAGGCCGCCCAGCGGCATGGCCGCCGGCGCGCCGCGCTCATAGGAGGAATCGAACACCGTCCCGTCGGGGAACTTGCCCTCATAGTGGACCTTCACCTCGTCGGTGACCTGCGGCCGCATGCCGTCGGCGGGGCCGGAACGGACCACGCGGTAGACCAGGCCGGAGGCGGTGGTCTGGGCGCCGGGCTCGGCCTTGGCCTTGGCCAGCACCGCCTGGGCCTCGGCGGGCGAGACGGTCTGGGCCTTGGGCGAGGGCTTGCCGGGCGCGCAGGCGGCCACGACGAGGACGGCGATCAGGATCAGGGATTTGCGCATTTTCTACACCACTCTTGGCGGGTAGCCGCGCTCACGCAAGGCGTCCATGACCTCCTGCGTATGCTGGGCGTCCCGGGTCTCGATAAGAAGGTCGAACTCGGCGCCCTTGGCTGGCACGTCGAGCGCCAGGCGATTGTGCGCCACCTCGATGATATTGGCGCCCATCTGGCCGATCACCGCCGAGACGGTGGCCAGTAGGCCCGGCCGGTCGTCGCCGATGATGCGCAGAGAGACGATGCGGCCCTCGCGCACCAGCTCGCGCGTCAGCACGCTGGCCAGCAGGCGGGTGTCGATATTGCCGCCGGTGATCACCAGGCCGCATTTGCGCCCCGCGAACTTCTCCGGGAAGGCGAGCAGGGCCGCCAGGGAGCCGGCCCCGGCGCCCTCGACCACGGTCTTCTCGACATTGCAGTAGAGGGCGATGCCGCGCTCGAAGAACGGCTCGTCGATCAGCAGCACCTCGTCCACCAGCGGCCGGGCGATGGCGTAGCTGGCGTCGCCCACCGCCTTGACGGCGATCCCCTCGGCGATGGTCGAGGCCTGACCGTTGGCCTTGGCCTCTTGTTCGCCATGCATGCGGGCCGTGAACGACGGGAACTGGGCCGGTTCCAGGCCGATCACCTGGATGCCCTTGTTCAGGTGCTTAGCGGCCGTGGCCATGCCGGCGATCAGGCCGCCGCCGCCGATCGGCACCGGCAGCACCTCGAGGTCCGGTTGATCCTCCAGCATCTCCAGAGCCACCGTGCCCTGGCCCGCCATCACCTCAGGGTCGTTGAACGGGTGGACGAAGGTCAGGTCGCGCTCGTCGCAGAGCCGGCGCGCCACGTGGGAGGCCTCGTCGTAGTTCTCGCCTTCGATCACCACCTCGGCGCCATGTCCGCGGGTCTGCTGGACCTTCACGAAGGGCGTGGCCTTGGGCATGACGATGGTCACCGGGATGCCCAGCCGGGCGGCATGGTAGGAGAGCCCCTGGCTGTGGTTGCCGGCCGACGCGGCGATCACGCCCCGCTTCCGGTCCGCCTCGCTGAGCTGCAGCAGCTTGTTCAGCGCGCCGCGCTCCTTGTAGGCCGCGGTGAACTGCAGGTTCTCGAACTTCACCCAAACCTCGGCCCCGGTGATCTGGGACAGGGTGCGGGAATGCCGCATCGGGGTCCGCTCGATATGACCCTTCAGGCGCGCCTGAGCCGCCAGGATGTCGTCGAAACTCAGGGTCATGTGGAAAGGCGGGTCCCCGGAAAGTCGCGCAACCTACCGATGGCCCGCCTTCGCCGCAATGCGGCAAGCCTAGCCGCAGCGGATGTCAGTTTTGACGAAGCTGTCAGATTTGGTCGGGAGCTGAAAAAGAATCGGCCCGCCGCGGGGGATAATCGCGGCGGGCCGTCTTGAGCTGTCGCTCGAAAGAGCGGGCGTTTCCTCCCCGAAACGCCGGGAGACCGTCGGACTTATCGCCGTCTTGTCTCTCGCAAACCGACAAAATGACAATTCATCTCTTGAGTCAACGGCTTGAGCAGTGATCTGGGGAAAAGCCGATCAGAAACTTGCGATACGGCGAAAATTTACACCGCATTTTGACGTCAACGTCAAAGAACGCGCAATTTCAGTTCATCGAACGAAGCGCAGGCCACCTCATGCGCGAAGTCAGGTCGCGAAGCCGTGACGGGCCCGAGTCCAGCCGCGGTGAGCGCCTGGGCGGCGTCGGCGGCGGCCTTGGCGTCCACCAGCAGGCCGGCCGGCCGCCGCGAGGCGCCCTGGGCCACCAGGGCGTCGACGACGGCCCCCTCCGCGGCGTCGCCGCGCAACGGCCAACTCAGGATCGCGCGGGTCTTGGCCGCGGCCCTGGCCTCGGCCAGCCGCAGCAGGCGCTCGGCCGACTGCAGGGCCGCCTTCGACCATTTGGCCTTCAGGCTGGCGGCGAGCTGGGCCTGGCTCTTCAGGATGGTCCCGTCGTCGAGCACCTTCAGGCCGTTGGCCGTAAGCGTCGCCCCGGTGGTGGTGATGTCCACAACCACCTCGGCCGTGCCGGCAGCCGGCGCGCCCTCGGTGGCGCCCGCCGATTCGGTGATCCGGTAGTCGGCGACTCCGTGGCGGGCGAACCATTCCCGGGTCTGGGCCAGATACTTGGTGGCCACCCGCAGGCGCCGGCCGGTCCGTTGCAGGTAGTCGTGGGCCACCTCTTCCAGGTCGGCCATGGTCTCCACGTCGAGCCAACTCTTGGGGACCGCCACCACCAAGTCGGCGCGGCCGAATCCCAGGGCGCGCAGCAGCAGCACCCGGGCGTCCATATCCTCGCCGGTCTCGCGCAGCAGATCCTCGCCGGTTATCCCCATGTGGATGTCGCCGCCGGACAGGGCGTCGGCGATGTCGCCGGCCGACAGCAGTCGCACCTGGGCGCCGGGCAGGCCCTTGAGGCTGGCCATGTAGCCGCGCGATCCGCCCGCCGTCTCCAGCGACAGGCCGCAGTCGGCCAGCCAGGCCTCCACCTGTTCCTTCAGCCGTCCCTTGGAGGGCATGGCGATGATCAGCCCGCTCACGCCTCGCCTCCCGCATAGGCCCGCCAGGGCCGGACCATGCAGCCCACCGCCCCGGCCGAGCGGCCGCCCAGCCGCGCGATCAGGCCATCGTAGCGCCCGCCCACCGCCACCGGCCGGGCCGGGCCGAGCGCCGCGCTGCGCACCTCGAAGGTGATGCCGTCGTAGTAGTCGAAGGCGTGACCGAGGGCTGGGGCGAACACCAGGGCGCCCGCCTCCAGTCCGTCCAGCCGCCGCTCCCAGGCGTCCAGCGCAGGGCCGATCGCGCCGCCCTTGCCGGCCAGGGCCTGGACCGCCTTCAGGCCCTCGGCCGGCGGCGCGCTGATGGCCATGAAATCGCCGACCGCGCCGGCCTGCGCCTGCGTGAGCGCCGGCGCCTGGGCGGCCTTAGCCTTGCGGACCAGGCGAGCGGCGATCTCGGCCGCGCCGCGCCCGCCCACCGGCTCGACGCCGGCTAGTGACCAGACCTCCTCCAGCATGGCGGCGGCCCCGCCTTCCGAAAGCCCGGAGAGGGTGGCGGCCAGCTGGCCGTCCTCGGCGGCGGCCACCGGCTTTCCGGCCCGCGCCAACTCGGCGTTCAGCAGGCGCGGACGCCCGGCCATCCGGCGCAGGCGCGCGGCCAGGGCCTCGGGCAGCCCCAGCGATTCGATAAAGGCGGCGAACAGGCCCACGTCGCCCAGCCAGAGCGACAGGTCGTCCCGCCCCCCGGCGGCGGCGGCCCGCCAGGCGAGGTTGGCCGCCTCGACATCTGCCTCGACGGAGGCGTTGGAGGCGAAGGTCTCCAGGCCGAGTTGCAGGGATTCCTCCGGCTCCGGCCCACGCGAGGCCCGGAACGCCGGGCCCTCATAGAGGTAGCGGCCCTCGGCCTTGCCGCCGGCGACATGGGCTTCGGCGATGGCGACGGTGAAATCCGGGCGCAGGCAATATTCCGCCGCGCCTTCGGCCTGAACCACGAACAGGCTGGCGCGCATGGTCTCGCCCGCCAGGTCCAGCAGCAGGCCAAGCGGCTGCAGCAGGGGGGCGTCGAGGCGCTCGGCGCCGGCCTCGAGCGGGGCGCGCATGGCGGCCAGGGCGGCGGACGGAACGGGCGGCTCGGCGCGCATCAACCGGCGTCCAGGATCTTGCGGATCGCCGCCGTCAGTTCGGCGCGGGGGATGGTTTGCTGACCCGGCCGCTGCTCGCGCCAGGCGGCGTTGTCTTCCACGTCGCCGGACAGGGCGCGGCCGAGGTCCAGGTCCTTGATAGTCACGGTTCCGGCGGCCAGTTCATCCTCGCCAACGATCACGGCGGCGGGCGAAGACCGGCGGTCGGCGTATTTCATCTGCGCCCGCATTCCGGAGCTTCCGAGATAGACCTCGGCGGATATCCCCGCGCCCCGCAACTCCCCGGCGATGGCGAAGTAGTCGGCCATCCGGGTCTGGTCGAAGGCGATCACCACGACCGGACCCCGCGTCGCCGCGGCCAGGTCCTTGCCGGCGGCGCGCAGCGCCGAGGCCAATCGGGACACCCCGAACGAGAAGCCGGTGGCTGGCACGCGCTCGCCGGTGAACCGCGCGACCAGATCGTCGTAGCGCCCGCCGCCGCCGATGGAGCCGAACCTCACGATCTCGCCCCGCTCATCGGTGGTGGGAAGCAAGAGTTCGGCCTCGAACACCGCGCCTGTGTAGTACTCCAGCCCGCGCACCACCGCCGGGTCGATGATCGCCCGGTCGGGACCGACGCCCAGGGCGGTGAGCGCCACGTCGATGGCGGATAGCTCGGCCAGCCCCTCGTCGCCCTCCGCCGATCCGCCGACCACATCGGCCAGTTTGGCAAGGGTCTCGGATCGCCCGCCGACGCCCGCGACGGTGAAGGCCAGCACCCGCTCGGCGGCCGCCGCGGAGAGGCCTGCGCCCTTGGTGAAGGCGCCGGATTCGTCCAACCGGCCGGCGCCGAGCAGCAGACGCACACCGTCCGGCCCCAGACGGTCGAGCTTGTCGACGGCGCGCAGCACGCCCAGCTTCTGGCCCTCGGCCTCCACCCCGGCGGCGGCCATCAGCCCGTTCAGCAGCTTGCGGGAGTTGATCTTCAGCACCGCCGAACCGGCCGGCAGCCCCGCCGCCTGCAGGCCTTCGGCGGCCATGGCGATGATCTCGGCGTCGGCCTCCGGGCGGGCCGAGCCCACCGTGTCGGCGTCGCACTGCACGAACTCGCGATAGCGGCCCGGCCCCGGCTTCTCGTTGCGCCAAACCGGCCCGTGGGCGTAGCGGCGGAACGGCTTGGGCAGGGTCTCCCAGTTCTGCGCCGCGAAGCGGGCCAGGGGGGCGGTGAGGTCATAGCGCAGGGCGGCCCACTGCTCGTCGTCGTCCTGCAGGGCGAAGACGCCCTCGTTGGGCCGGTCGGCGTCGGGCAGGAACTTGCCGAGGGCGTCAGCGTATTCGAACGCCCCGGTGTCCAGGGGCTCGAAGCCCCACCGCTCGTAGACCTCGGTGACGGCGGCCAGGATCGCCCGCTCGGCGGCCACGTCGCGCGCTCGGCGGTCGACGAAGCCACGCGGGGCGCGGGCCTCGGGGCGGGGCGGATCGTTGGCCATAGGCGCGCGCTTAGCCGCTTGGGAGCCAAGGCTCAAGGAAGGAAGGTCGTCCATGTCGCGTCTCTCAAGGTGTTCGGGGAGACGGACGGAGCTTTGAAAGCATCGAGCCCCGGCCGTTCGGCGGGGGCTCGGCAGGGTCGCGTCAGGCCACGCGAGCGCCAGCCGAACCCTGCCGGGTCGGATGGTGGAGGCCGTGATGATGCGAAATGCCGCTCATGGGAGCGGGCCTATAGAGCACAAAAGCTGCGCTGTCATTAAGGCGCCGCCCCTCGGGGTGGAGGGAGCGGCTCGCCCTCAATGCGATTCCGGGGCCCGACCGAAGGGGTCGCCCTTGGGGCTTTCGGTGTGCAGGGCGCAGACCCACTCGCCGTCCTTGCGCACCCAGGTGGAGGCGTCGGCCGCGGTGAAGGTGATGGGCTTGCCGTCCACCAGCAGGTCTTCGGTGACATTGTAGCCGATGATCGCCATGTCGTCGGAGAGCTCCAACACCTCCACGTCGTCGAACCGGAAGGACCGCAGCTCCCAGGTCCCGCCCTCCATCAGCTTGCGATAGGCGCCCTTGTCGATCCGCGACACGCCCTGCGCGCCGGTGACGATGCACGGGTCCGCGGTCATCGAGAGGGCTGTATCGACGTCCTTGTCCTTCATCGCCTGCCAGTAGCGGGTTTCCAGATCGAGGATTTCACGTGTGCGGTCCGAGGTCATGGATGTTTCCAGTCTTGCGGGATTCTCCAACAACCTGCGGACGAGGCGTTGGGTTGCCATGCGCCCCAACGCGGAACCTCGGGTTTGCCGGGGTGTTTGGCTCCCGAGGACGCCGCCCAGGTTCGACCAGGGCCATTCCCACGTCCGTAAAAGGAACTGGAAAATGCGAACCAAACTCATGCCCGCCACGGCCCTCGGCGCCCTCTTCGCCGCCGGCCTGTTCGTGGCTCCGACGCTGGCGCAAGCCACGAACGAACAGGCGCCGGTGTCCCAGACGTCCCAGAAGGACGGTGTGGGGGCAGCCTCGGCCAACCCCTACGGCAACACCAGCGTCAATCCGTCCGCCGCCGCTCCCTCGGCTCCGGCCTCTGGCCAGCCGGCGAGCTTCACCAGCACCACGGTCTCCAACGGCCCGGTTCCCGACACCCCCGAGAACCGCGCCAAGTACGGCGCGCCGATGTCGAACGCCGGCAAGCGCACCGCCCCCAGCGGTAACTAGTCTCCGCATAACCTCGAAGGAGTAGGAAAATGCGTACCAAACTTATCTCCGCCACGGCCCTCGGCGCCCTCTTCGCCGCCGGCCTGTTCGTGGCCCCGACGCTGGCCCAGTCGGTCGGCGAGATCACGGTCATGGGCAAGTACAACGCCGACACCCGCAGCGCCGCGGTCAGCTACGCCGACCTCGACCTGACCACGTCGGACGGGATGAAGACCCTCAACACCCGCGTGCGCGACACCGCCCACGACCTCTGCTCTGATCTGACGGGCGCTCAACGGGGCGCGTTGTCTCTGATGCAGAGCTGCGAGGGCGCTGCTGTTGCTGGCGCCGCCGATCAGATCAAGCTGGCCGAGGCCTCCCACCGGAACCGCGCCTTAGCGATCCTGTCCTCGCCGGCGCCCGCGCCGGCCCCCGAAGCGGTCGCCATCGCCGATCCGCCCGCCATCGCCCCCTCGGCGCCGGCCGCGGCCCAGCCGGCCAGCTTCACCAGCACAATGGTCTCCAACGGCCCGGTTCCGGACACCCCCGAGAACCGCGCCAAGTACGGCCAGCCCATGTCCAACGCCGGCAAGCGCACCGCCCCGGCGGGCAACTAACACCCGCTCCCGCGCGCCGCGAAACCGCGCGGCGCGCGGAACGGCTGGCCGGCTTGATGGTTCTTCCCTGCAAGGGGCGCGAGGCCGCTCGCCCGTCAGTCAGGGAGTCAGCATGACCAGCCGCAACCGATGGCCCGCCGGGCGTGATCCCCGAGACGGACCCGCCACCCGGGCCGGCCGGGGCTTCACCGATTACGGCGCCGACGATCCGGAACGCAGCGGCGGCTACGGCCGCTACGGCGAGGACCGTTCGTTTGGCGATAACGCCTACCGGGGCGAAGGCCACGGCGGCGGCTATGGCCTTGCGGCGGAGCACGATTCCGACGGCCTCTATGGCGGCGCCTCGCTGCGCGGGTCCAGCGCCTTTGGCTCTCCCAGCGCCCCTGACCATCGTGGTCGCGGCCCAATGAATTACACCCGCTCCGACGCCCGGATCGCCGAGGACGTCAACGACCGGCTGACCGAGGATCCCTGGGTCGACGCCCGGCAGATCGAGGTCACCGTCTCCGGCGCCGAGATCACCCTGGCGGGCAAGGTCGACAGCCGCCAGGCCCGGCGCCGGGCCGAGGACATCGCCGAGCAGGTCTCCGGCGTCCGCCACGTCCAGAACAACCTGCGGGTTGGGTCGAATGACGAGGCCGCCGACGGAGCCTGACGTCACCGGAAAATTCACGATCTCGCGAGCGCGCCGCCTCTCCAGGACACGCCCACGCGAGGGGCGGGAGCCCTGGCCGGAATCCGGCCGGGGCTCCCGCCTTCCAGAACCCTCGGATGGTTTCGAGGGTTTAGGTTTCACGCAAAACGGAGATCATTCATGACCCCCCACCATCCACTGATCGCGGCCGATCGGGTGAACGGAACCGACGTCTACAACGCCAGCGGCGACAAGCTCGGCAAGATCGAGGACGTCGCCATCGAGAAGGTCAGCGGCGAAGTCGCCTATGCGATCCTCTCGTTCGGCGGATTCCTCGGCGTCGGATCCCGCTTCCATCCGGTGCCTTGGAAGCTCCTCTCCTACGATGTGGAGAAGGGTGGCTACATCATCCCCTGCAGCCAGGCACAGCTGGAATCGGCGCCCTCCATCGACGAGCAGGAGCTTTCCGGCTGGAACGACGCGGCCGCCCGGGAAGATATCTACACCTACTACGGCATCAGCCCTTACTGGCCCTAGTTGACCGGGCCCGGCGGCATCGACTTGTCGTCGGGCGCGGGGTCGGACTTCGGCAAGGTCGGCGGGGTCGCCGGCAGCGACTGGCCCTTCAGCGGGGGATTGACGGTCATCGGCGAGCTTGCCGAGGTGTCGGCGGCCGAAGGGGGCGCGTTGGCGGCCCGCGCGGCGGGGGCGTCGGCCGCGGTGCGGTCGGGCGTGTCGGCGCAGGCGCTCAGCCCGAGGACGGCGGCGGCGAGCAGGGTGGTTCGATCGATCATCATGGCGATGGCCTCCGGTGGAGACTCCAACCCCCGCGCCGCCCCCGCTGTTCCCTCAATCTTCCGGCTTGAAGCTGCGCCCCTCACGCGGCGCGACCCGCGCTCTCAGTGGCGCGGCCGGCTCTCCCAGGCACCGGCGCGCCTTGGAAAGCCAGGTCTCGGCCTCGGCGCTGAAGGCCTCGACGGCGTCGGGATCCCGGGCCGCCGCGGCCTGGACCATCGCCGCATGCGCCCGGGCGAGAAAACCGCTGGCGGCCTTCACCTTTCGGGAGCGTTCGTTGGACATGGCTGGGCAACGGCCCGGCCGGCCCCGGGTTCCTAGCCCCTCAGCGAGCGGGCCAGGATCTCGAGGGTCAGGCGGGCAGCTTCCTTGGTGGGGTCCTGCTCGCCCCGCTCGAAGGTGGCGATCCCGGCCTCGAAAAGGTTGTCCACATCCTCGTCGGTGAGCACGCCCTTCCGCTTCAGCGTCGACAGGGTTCCCACCAGCACGGCATGGAGCGCCGCGAGCATGCCGGCGCGTTCGGAGTCGGGGGATATGGGATCGTCGCTCATGGGCGCCCTTTCGTAGATTTCAGTCAGCTTCAGTTCACGTAAGGCGCGGCAGGAGTCCAGCAGTCCCAGCTCCAGCGTCCAGTAGCTTATGCGTCCGACCCTCTCCTACGCCGTGGCCTGCATCGCCGCCCTCACGTCGTCGGTCGCCCTCGCCGACGAACCCCGCGGCCTGGCGGCGGCCTTCGGCAACACCATAAAGGCCCTCTATCCCGACGGGCGCACCCATCGCATCTGGCTGCAGCCCGACGGCGGCTGGGAGGCGGTCGGCCGGACCGGCAAGACCAGTTCGGGCCGATGGACGCTGAAGGGGGAGAAGGTCTGCCTCAAGCAAAGCCGCCCGATCGCCCTGCCGATAAGCTATTGCGCGCCCTTCCCCGTCGACGGCTCGGTGGGCGCGGTGTGGGCCGGCCGGGACATGTCGGGCGAGTCGGTCCGAATGACCCTGGTGAAGGGCTTCGACGCGCCCTGACGGCTTGGCGCCCGACGGTCTAGTGGACGTGGCCGTGGTGGCCGTGGTCGCCGGCTGCGCGGATTTCCAGTGTCACATGGCTGAGCCCGGCGAGGCCGGCAAGGCGGGCGCGGTAGGCCTCGACGGGACGCGGGTGCGCGGCGGCGATGACCGCGATCACCGCATGGTGACCCGGCCCCAGCCGCCAAAGGTGCAGGTCGATGACCGCCTCGCCCTCGGCCGAGAGGCGCGCCCTGACCTCGGCGGTGAGCTCCGGCGACGGGTTGATGTCCAGCAGGGCCGAGCCGGCGCGCCGCATCAGACTGATCGAGAACTTCGCCACCAGTCCCGCGGCCAGCAGGCCCGCCAAGGGGTCGGCGAAAGTCCAGCCGAGTTGCCGCCCGGCCAGGACCGCCGCCACCGCCAGGGCGCCGACCGCGGCGTCGGCGGTCAGATGCAGGTGGACCGCGGAAAGGTTGATGTCGCCGTCCGGGTCGTGCCGCCGCTCATGCACGCCCGTGGGCCGCAGCAGCCAGACGCACACCAGGTTCACCGCCAGCGCCCCCAGCGCGATGGGCAGGGCGCCGTGATAGTCCACGGTGTGGGGGCCAAGCATGCGCTTGATGCTTTCCGCCGCGATCAGGAAGGACGTCATCGCCAGGACCACGGCGTTGGCGAAGCCGGCCAGATAGCCCACCTTGCCGGTCCCGAAGCTGAAGGCCGTGTCCCCGGCGTGGCGCCGCGCCAGGGCGTAGGCCAGCGAGGCGGCGAGCAGGGCGGCGACGTGCGCCGCCATGTGGATTCCGGCGGCGGTCAACGCCATGGAGCCGGTGGCCAGGCCGCCGGACAGCAGGCCCGCCAGGGTCAGGGCGCAGATGCCCGTCACCAGCCGGGTGCGCCGCTCGTTCCTGCGGTGGTCGGCGCCCAGATAGACGCCGTCCTCGCGGAAGCCATCGAGGGCCTCGGGGCGGTCGGGAGCGGCGGTGGACAAGGCGGCCTCGAAACTCGGCGTATCCCGAGTGTTAATCTATAACATTTCAGCCCGGGTCAAGGCGGCCGCTGGCTTCGTCCGCCGCGAGCCCCTAGATAACGCGCATGACCGACAAGACCCCCGTCACCGTGCTCACCGGCTATCTCGGCGCCGGCAAGACCACCCTGCTCAACCGCATCCTCTCGGAGGATCACGGCAAGAAGTACGCCGTGATCGTCAACGAGTTCGGCGAGGTCGGGATCGACAACGACCTCATCGTCGGCGCCGACGAAGAGGTCTTCGAGATGAACAACGGCTGCGTCTGCTGCACGGTGCGCGG
>CANJRI010000008.1 GCA_947476555.1 Caulobacteraceae bacterium | reverse complement strand
GTTGCCGTCCAGGCGGCCGGGGCCTTCCGGCTCGTAGGTGTACATGGCGTAGTTCTTGTAGGCCCACTGGCGCTTGCCATCCGGACGCTCGTAGATCGTCCAGTAGCCTTCGGCCTTGGCGTTCTTCGGCGCGAACAGCGGGCGCCATTCCTTCTCGCACTTGGCGTCGCAGTGGGCGAGGCCCAGCGAGGCGCCGATCCGCTCGACCTGGGTGCCGAGCAGGGGTCGGGAGTGGTCCGGCTGGAAGAAGTCGAACAGGCGATCGCGGAAATAAAGCGTCTTGCCGGTGCGCGCGTCGGCCATGCGGCCAACGCTCAGCGGGTCTTTCTTCAGGACCACTTCCTTGGGCGTGAAGTAGTTGAACACCGTCGCCGGGGCCATGCCCGCGAGCCTGCCTTCACCGTTCAGATCGCCCGCGCCGATATCGCATTCGCAGGAGTAGAGGGCCTGGCCCTTGTACTGCCACTGATGAGTGCCATCGCTGCGGGTGCGGACCGTGAAATCGCCCACCGGCAGGGAGATGCCCGAGGCGTATTGCGGCCTGAACATCGCGGGGATGGATTGCTCCGGCGCATTGCCGCTGTAGATGTAGAGCGGCGTACCCAGCGGGGTGGCGCCGGTGACGCCGGCGGCCAGCACTTGGCCCGGCGCCAGACGGTACTCGGCGACCCCAATGCTGTAGGGCGTCTTGATCCAGTCCTTCGGGTTGACGCCGGCCAGCTTCATGCCGTCCGCGCCCTTGTCCTCGACCTGGATGCCCGGGTCGTGACCGGAGCGCAGGATGTCCCATTCCGGCTGGACCAGAGGCGCGCTGAAGTTCGCCCCGTTGACCTTGGTGTAGAGCGGCTTGCCCAGATAGGCCCATTGCCGTTGGCCGGCCGCGTTGGTCTCGATCGTCATGAGGGCCGTGCCCTTGGCGTCGGCCTCGGCGACGGCGGGGGTCCACCGTTTCAGGCATTCGTCGACGCACGCGGTCGTCGCGGCGTAAAGCGGGTGACCGGCCGTGTCCGCGAGGGCGATCACCGGTTCGCCCCGGCCGCGGGCCGAGCCGCCGGTCGGATTGATTTGCCGCAGGGCGAGGCCGAGCCGGATACCGGCCGGCAGGTCCGACGAGGTTCTGGCCATCAACGACGGATCGCTGTTCGCAGCGGCCGCGACGCCCGTCCAGGAGCCGGCGACGCACAGCGCCGCGCCTGCGGTCAGGAGGAGAGTGGATAATCTAGCGAGAGCCATCCGTTGATCCTTCATCCCAGGAATTTTCTGGGGCCCCCTACTTGGGGACCCGGCCTTTATAGAGCGTACGCCAGTATGCCAGAGGAATCCAGGCGCCGCAATTCGGAGGACAGGGGCGAAAATGTGGCGCTTCAAGGCGACGGGCTATAGCCAAACGCTTCTCGCCCCCGCCCTTGACTCACCTCCCCATCCCCCCGATACCGCCCCCGCAAAACGAGGTGTCTCCATGGAGATTCGCGAAGGGCTCACCTTCGACGATGTTTTGCTTGAACCCGGTCCGTCCGACGTCATGCCCACTCAGGTGGACGTCGCCACGCGGTTCACGCGCGAGATCAGTCTGAACATCCCCCTGGTGTCCGCCGCCATGGACACCGTCACCGAGAGCCGCCTGGCCATCGCCATGGCCCAGTCCGGCGGCATCGGCGTCCTGCACCGCAACCTCACCGTCGAGGAACAGGCCGACGAGGTCCGCCAGGTGAAGCGGTTCGAGAGCGGCATGGTGATCAACCCGCTGACCATCGGCCCCGACACGCCGTTGCGCGAGGTTTTGGAGATCAAAGCCCGGCGCCGCATCTCCGGCTTCCCGGTGGTCGACGCGGCCGGAAAGCTGGTGGGCATCCTCACGAACCGCGACATGCGGTTCGAGCCCCCCAGCGACAAGCCGGCCCGCGAGCTGATGACCCGCGAGGGTCTGGTCACCGTCCGCGAAGGCGTCAGCCAGGAGGAGGCGAGGGGCCTGCTCCGCCGCCACAAGATCGAGCGGCTTATCGTGGTGGACGACGACGGCCGCGCCGTCGGCCTGATCACCGTGAAGGACATGGAGAAGGCCCAGGCCCACCCCCATGCCGCCAAGGACGCGCAAGGCCGCCTGCTGGTCGCCGCGGCGTCCACGGTGGGCGACGCGGGCTACGAGCGCTCTATGGCCCTGGTGGAGGCCGGGGTGGACGTGGTGGTGATCGACACCGCCCACGGCCACAACTCCGGCGTCGCCGCCGCCGTGCAGCGCATCAAGCGCGAGACCAACCGCGTGCAGATCGTCGCCGGCAACGTCGCCACCTATGACGGCGCGCGGGCCCTGATCGACGCCGGCGCGGACGCGGTGAAGGTGGGCATCGGCCCCGGCTCCATCTGCACCACCCGCATCGTCGCGGGGGTGGGCGTGCCCCAGCTCACCGCCATCGCCGATGCGGTGCGGGCGGCCGAGGGCTCGGGCGTCCCGATCGTCGCTGACGGCGGCATCAAATACTCGGGCGATCTCGCCAAGGCGCTGGCCATGGGCGCCTCGGTGGCGATGATGGGCTCGGTGTTCGCCGGCGTGGACGAGAGCCCGGGCGAGGTCTTCCTCTACCAGGGCCGCTCCTACAAATCATACCGCGGCATGGGCTCGCTCGGCGCCATGGCCCAAGGGTCGGCCGACCGTTACTTCCAGAAGGAGGTCAACGACGCCCTGAAGCTCGTGCCAGAAGGGATTGAGGGCCAGGTCCCCTACAAGGGCCCCATCGCCCCCATCCTGCACCAGATGATCGGGGGCCTGCGCGCCGCCATGGGCTACGTGGGCGCCCCGGACCTGGCGGCCTTCAGGCAAAGGGCCCGCTTCATCCGCATCACCGGCGCGGGCCTGAAGGAAAGCCACGTCCACGACGTCATGATCACCCGCGAAGCCCCCAACTATCCGAGCCCCTCATAGATCCCTTCCTCCCCTCGCGGGAGAAGGTGGCCCGGAGGGGCGGAAAGAGTCCCGCGCCAGCGGACCCCTCCCTCCTCGCGGGAGAAGGGCCTATGGTGAAGCTGACCGCGCCCGATCCGGGTCGCGGCGTCACGGGGGAGACTAACGATGTCGATGTCCGTACCCAACGAGCTTTGCATGCTGGCCGGCGCCGCGCTGGTCGGGCTTCTGACCCTGGTCTGGGCCACCTTCGCCGGCGCGAGCCAGCGGCCGCTGTCCTGGCTCGCCGGGCCGCGCGACGACGCCCAGCCGCCGCTCACCGGCATGGCCGGGCGGCTGACCCGCGCCTACGCCAATTTCATGGAGACCTTCCCGCTGTTCGCCACCTTCCTGCTGGTGGCCTGGCTGGCGGGAGATCTCGGACCGTTGACCCACTGGGGCGCTGCGCTCTACGTGGCCGCCCGGGCGCTGTATGTGCCGCTCTACGCCTGGGGCGTGAAGGGTCTCCGGACCGTGGTCTGGGTGGCCGCCCTGGTCGGGCTGCTGATGGTCCTGGCGGCCCTGGTTCTGTGAGATTTGTGAGGTTCTGATTGCGTGACGCCGGACGCCTAGCGGCCGCCATCCAGGTGTTGGAGGACATCGAGACCCGGCACAAGCCGGTGCGGATGGCCTTGAAGAACTGGGGGGAAGGCGCGCGGTACGCCGGCGCCAAGGACCGCGCGGCGGTGTCCGGCCTGGCGCTGGATGTCCTGCGCCGCCGCCGGTCCATGGGCTGGAAGATGGGCGACGACGGCCTGCGGGCCGCGTCGCTGGCCGTTCTGCGCTTCATCTGGGACTGGCCGGTCGAGCGCATCGCCGAGGCCGCCGTCGATCCCATCCACGGGATCGGTGAGCTCACCGCCGCCGAGCGTGCCGCGCTTGGGACCCCGCGTGACCTCGCGAACGCCCCGGCGCCCGTGCGCGGCGACTACCCCGATTGGCTGGACCCGGCCTTCGAGCGCGCCTTCGGCGAGGCGAGGGCGCAGGAGGGCGCCGCCCTGGCCGCCCGCGCGCCCACCGACCTTCGCGTCAACACCCTGAAGACCGACCCCGCCCGCGCCCTGAAGGCGCTGACGGCCCTGGAGGCCCGGCCCGCTGGCCTCCTGCCCAACGCCCTGCGTCTGGACCCACCCGCCGCCGCCGACCGCGGCGCGCCGGTCGAGGCCGTGCCGCAGTTCCTCAAGGGCTGGTACGAAATCCAGGACCTCGGCTCCCAGGTGGCCGCCTCGGCCGCCGGCGAGGTGAAGGGCAAACAGGTGCTCGACCTCTGCGCCGGGGGCGGGGGCAAGACCCTCGCGCTGGCCTCGGCCATGGGCAACACCGGCCAGATCTACGCCTACGACAGCGACGCCCGCCGCCTGACCGACACCATTCGGCGTGGCGACCGGGCCGGCGTGCGCAACCTCCAGGTCCGCAGCCCGATCAATCCGGAGCCGATCAAAGACCTTGCCGGGCGCATGGACGTGGTCTTCATCGACGCCCCCTGCAGCGGCGCCGGCTCCTGGCGCCGGCATCCCGACACCAAGTGGCGGCTCACCGAAGACACCCTGGCCCGGCGCATGGCCGACCAGGACCAGGTGCTGAGTGACGGCGCGGGCTTCGTGAAGCCGGGCGGGCGCATGGTCTACGTCACCTGCTCGGTTCTGCCCGCCGAGGACGAGGACCGCGTCGCCGCCTTCCTGGAACGCCACCCGGACTTCGCGCGGACGCCGGCCACCGCCGACCCCGAGCTGACCGGATTCCTCACCCGGGATGGCGACCTGCGCCTGACCCCCCACACCGCCGGCACGGATGGCTTCTATGTCGCCGTGCTGGAGAAATCCCGCTAACGGAGCGCTATGACCGCCACGCCCGACCAAGAACGCGTCCTGATCATCGACTTCGGCAGCCAGGTGACCCAGCTGATCGCCCGCCGGCTGCGGGAAAGCGGCGTCTATTGCGAGGTCGTGCCCTACACCAAGGCCGAGGCGCACCTGGAGCCGCCCCCTAAGGCGGTGATCCTCTCCGGTGGGCCGGAGAGCGCCCACCTGGAAGGCAGCCCCCGCGCCCCCGAAGCCCTCTTCAAGATGGGCGTGCCGGTGCTTGGCATCTGCTACGGCGAGATGACCATGTGCCATCAGCTCGGCGGCAAGGTGGAGAGCGGTCACAACCGCGAGTTCGGCCGCGCCGAGATCGCCCGGGTCAAGGACAGCCCGCTGTTCCTCGGCCTGGACGAGCGCGAGCCGGTCTGGATGAGCCACGGCGACAAGATCACCGCCATTCCGGAGGGCTTCGAGGTCGTCGCCACCTCGGAAGGCTCGCCCTTCGCCGCTATCGCCGACGAGACGCGCCGCTTCTACGGCGTCCAGTTCCACGCCGAGGTCGCCCACACCCCGCACGGCGCGGCCATGCTGCGCAACTTCACCCACCATATCGCCGGGCTGAAGGGCGATTGGACCATGGCCAACTTCCGCAAGGAGATGGTGGCCAGGATCCGCGAGCAGGTGGGCGCCGGGCGGGTGATCTGCGGCCTTTCCGGAGGGGTGGATTCCTCGGTCGCCGCCGTGCTGATCCACGAGGCCATCGGCGACCAGCTGACCTGCGTCTTCGTCGACACCGGCCTGCTGCGCCTCAACGAGGCCGAGCAGGTCGTGAGCCTGTTCCGAAATCACTACAACATTCCGCTCATACACGTTGATTCGGCAGCGGACTTCCTGGGCGCGCTGAACGGCGTTTCCGATCCTGAGACCAAGCGCAAGACCATCGGCCGGCTGTTCATCGAGACCTTCGACCGCGAGGCGGCGAAGATCGAGGGCGCGGCGTTCCTGGCCCAGGGCACCCTCTATCCGGACGTAATCGAGAGCATCGGCGGGACGTCCCACGTCATCAAGAGCCACCACAATGTCGGCGGTCTGCCCGAGCGCATGAAACTCAAGCTGGTCGAGCCGCTGCGCGATCTCTTCAAGGACGAGGTCCGCGCGCTCGGCATCGAGCTTGGCCTGTCGCCGGCCTTCGTGGGGCGCCACCCCTTCCCGGGCCCGGGCTTGGCCATCCGCATCCCCGGAGAGGTCACGCCGGAGAAGGTCGCCACCCTGCAGAAGGCGGACGCCATCTACCTCGAGGAGATCCGCGCCGCCGGCCTCTACGACAAGATATGGCAGGCCTTCGCCGTGCTGCTGCCGGTGCGCACGGTCGGCGTGATGGGTGACGGGCGGACCTACGACGAGGTCTGCGCCCTGCGGGCCGTCACCTCCACCGACGGCATGACCGCCGACTTCTTCGAGTTTCCCTGGGACGTCCTGGGCCGCGCCGCCACCCGCATCATCAACGAGGTGCGCGGCATCAACCGCGTGGTTTACGACGTGACCTCGAAGCCGCCGGGGACCATCGAGTGGGAGTGACCCTCTACGGAATCCGTAGCTGCGACACGATGAAGAAGGCCTGGACCTGGCTCGACCAGCACGGCGTGAGCTACCAGTTCCACGACTACAAGAAGGCCGGCGTCGACGCCGAACGCCTGGGGCGCTGGGCGGACCGGGTTGGGTGGGAGGTCCTGCTCAACCGGTCGGGAACCACGTTCCGTGGTCTTCCGGAGGCGGACAAACAGGGACTCGATCGCGAAAAGGCCCTGGGCCTCATGCTGGCGCAGCCCTCGATGATCAAGCGGCCGGTGCTAGAAGCGGACGGCAAGGTGCTGGTGGGGTTCAAGCCGGAGCTGTACGCCGCGAACATGACGAAGCTTTAATCCTGGACGCTGCATCCGGTGGCCCGCGGCCAGGCCTCTAGTTAGCAGACGGGGGCGGTTGGCCCCTCAGGCTTCGAAGGGGCTACTCATGGAAATTCTGGTTCCGCTCGGCTTTTTCGCGATGATCGCGGCGATCGTCGTGCTCCCGGCCTATTTCCGCAGCCAGGAGCGGCAGAAAATCGCCGACACCGTTCGCGCGGCCATCGAAAAGGGCCAGCCGCTGCCCCCGGAAATGATCGAGGCGCTGACCAGCGACGCGCGCCAGCGCGCCAGTTCCCCCGCGCCGGAGAAGGATCTGCGGAACGGGATGGTCTGCCTGGGGGTCGCGGTCGGCCTCGCCCTGTTCGGCGTGGCGGTGGGTTTCGTGCACGATGAGGCGCGCTATGCGCTGATGGGCGTGGCGGCCTTCCCGGGATTTATCGGCGTGGCGTTTGTCGCCCTCGGGCTGATGGGCCGCGCCAAGGCCCGGACCTAGCCGTCCGGGCGGGCCGGGATCGGCTGATGGCCGGGGCGACAACCTCAAGTCTCACCAGCCTCCACGACGTGGAGCTGTGCGCCTTGACGAGCGCGGGGGATGGCTGCGCCTTCGGCGAACTGGTGCGTCGCCACGGCTCGGCCGTGCGCCAGCTTCTCAGGCGGATGGGCGCCCAGGCCGCCGAGGCCGACGATGCGGCGCAGGACGCCTTCCTGACCGCCTTCGAACGCATCGCCGAGTTTCGCGGGGAGGGGACCTTCGCCGCCTGGGTCAAGCGGATCGCCGCCCGCCTCTATCTGCGCCGCCTCCAGCGGGGCCGGCGGCTGGAAGCGCTGGCCGCTGAGGCCGAAGGCGAGCCCGAGGGGTCCGCCGCCTCGGCCGACGGCCGGATCGACCTGGACGAGGCCCTGCGGGCGCTGGGCCCGGCCGAGCGGGTGTGCGTCACGCTCTGTCTGGGCGCCGGGCTCTCGCACGCCGAGGCCGCCGACGCCCTGAGACTACCGCTTGGAACGGTCAAATCGCATGTCAAACGTGGTCTGGATAAACTCCGAACGCGCCTGGCCCCGCGGGACGGCGCGAAGCCTGATGGGAGGCATGGCCATGGTTGAGGCCGAGTTCGAGCGACGGCTATCGCGCCTGTTCGACCAGGCGCCCGAACTGCCAGGCGGCGCGGCCTTCGTCCGAGGAGTCGAGCGGCGTCTGCGCCGGCGCGCGCTTGTCCGCCGGTGGCTGGTCGGTTCGGCCGGGCTGGTGGGCGGCCTGATCGGCGCCAGCCAGCTGATGCTGTCGAACGTGGGCGACCAGGTGGCGTTGGCTGGACGGGCCGCCGACGTGCTTTCGGATGGCCTGTCGCGCACGGCGGGAGCAGACATGGCGTCTGCCCTTTCCGGGGGTTTTGGCGTATGGGTCGCCCTCGGTTTGGCGGTGCTCACCCTGGGCTTCGCCCTGTCGCGGGTCATCGAGGAGTTCTGAGATGTCGTCCCAACGGCAGGAGGCCGTCCGGCGCCCCGCGGCTCCGGATATCCACGCGCGCAAGGGCCAGACGCCGATCGTCTGCCTGACCGCCTACACCGCCCCTGTGGCGGAGCTCCTCGACGAGCATTGCGACCTGCTTCTGGTCGGCGACAGCGTCGGCATGGTGGTCCACGGCCTGCCCAACACCGTCGGCGTGACCCTGGAGATGATGATCCTGCATGGCCAGGCGGTGATGCGGGGCTCCCGCAAGGCCATGGTGGTGGTCGACATGCCCTTCGGGTCCTACGAGGGGTCGGCGGAAGCGGCCTACGCCAACGCCGCGCGCCTGATGAAGGAAACCGGCTGCCAGGCGGTGAAGGTGGAGTCGGGCCCGACGGTGGTGGACACCATCGACTACCTGGTGAAACGCGGCATCCCGGTGATGGGTCATGTGGGGCTGCGGCCCCAGTCCACCCTGGTGGACGGGGCGTTCAAGGCCAGGGGCAAGACCAGCGAGGAACGCGCCCGGATCCTGGAGGAGGCCCGCCTTACGACGGAGGCCGGCGCCTTTGCGGTGGTGGTGGAGGGCGTGGCCGAAGGTCTGGCGCGGGAAATCACCGAGACCATCTCGGCTCCGACAATCGGTATCGGCGCCTCGGCCGGTTGCGACGGGCAGATCCTCGTCACCGACGATATGCTGGGGCTGTTCGACTGGACCCCGAAGTTCGTGCGTCGCTACGCCGATCTTCGCGGTGAGATCGGCAAGGCGGTTGCGGCCTACGCCGAGGACGTCCGGGCCCGCCGCTTCCCTGGTCCGGCCGAGATCTATTTCGCCAAGGCCGGCTGACGTTGCGGCCGGTCCCGGCGCGCTATAGGTTCCCGGCCTTGCCAAGAAGGCCCGCGCCCCAAGTCGGAGTCCCCGTTGACGGATCTGTTTGAAGAGGTCGAGGAGCAGCTTCGCTCCGACCGTTACAACACCCTTGCGCGCAAGGCCGTGCCCTGGGCCATCGCAATCGCGGCCGCCGCCCTGGTCGCGGCGCTCGCCTATTGGGGCTGGGACACGTGGCGCAATCGCGCCATCTCCGAGGCGTCCACCCAGTACAACACCGCCGCCGAAGCCTTTGCGAAGGGCGATATCCCGGCCGCGCGCAAGCAATGGATCGAGGTCAGCGGCTCCTCGGCCGCCGGCTATAAGTCCCTGGCCCTGATGCAACTGGGCGGGCTGCAGGTCCAGGAGAACAAGACCGCTGAAGCGGTGAAGCTGTTCGACCAGGCGGCCGACGCCGCGCCCAACGAGTTCATCGCCGACGCCGCGCGCCTCAAATCCGCCTTCGCCCTGCTCGACACCGCGCCCTATTCGGACTTGGAGGCGCGTTTGACCCCGCTGACGCAAGATGGCCGGCCCTACCGGCTGCACGCCCGCGAGGCCCTGGGTTTCGCTAAGCTGATGGCCGGCAACACCGCCGGTGCGCGCGGCGACTTCCTGGTGCTTTCCACCTCGCTCGGCGCGCCCGCTGGCCTGAAAGGCCGCGCCCAGGCCGCCGTGATCCTGATCGATTCCGGGGCCGCCAAGGCCGTGCCGGGGGTGGTCAAGCAAGCCCTGACCCTGCCGCCGCCGCCGCCCAACGTGGGCCCGTCTCAGGCGTCCGGCGCGCCCCTCGCGCCGCCTGCTCCCCAATCCCAAGCTACCGGACCGCAATGACGCCTCGCCGTAAGATCGCCCTGGCCGCCTGCCTCACCGCCGCCCTGGCGGCGAGCGGCTGCGCCACGCTCAGCCGATTGAATCCCTTCGATGGGGATGACGGCCCGCAGGAGACCGCGGGTGAGGGCGAACGCATCTCGATCGTCCAGGCCGACCAGATACTGGCCCCTACCGAGGCGCTGAAGGGGGTGGACTTCGCGCTGCCGCAGCCCGCCACCGTGACCGTTTGGGCGCTGCCAGGGGGCTCGCCCGAACAGTCGGTCGAACACGTCGACGCCGCCCCCAACCTGGCCGTAGCCTGGCGCCGGGGCTTTGGCGACGGCGGCGGCCGCTCGACCCACGTGACCGCGCCGCCGGTCGCCGCCGACGGCAAGGTGTTCGTCATGGACGGCGAGGGCCGCGTCTCGGCCATCAACGCCCGAACCGGCGACCAGGTTTGGCGGACCAACACCAGCCCCGGTGATCGGCGCGACCGCACCGCCTATGGGGGCGGCGTCGCCTACGCGGACGGCAAACTCTACGTTTCTTCGGGCTACCGGCAGGTGGTGCAACTCGACGCCGCCACCGGCGCCGTGGGTTGGCGCCAGCGCACCGGGGAGGCGATCCACGCCGCGCCGACTGTGGCCGGCGGCCGGGTCATGGCGGTGGCCATCGACAACACCCTGCTGACCTTCGACGCTGCGACCGGAACGCCCGGTTGGACCTACCAGGCCCTGACCGAACCGGCGCGCATCCTTTCCGCCTCCAGCCCGGCGGTGGCCGGCGACACGGTGGTCGCCTCCTTCGGGTCGGGCGAGCTTGTCGCCCTGCGCGCCGCCAACGGCAACGACCTCTGGAACGAGGCCCTGTCGCGCGCTAGCCGCACCAGCGCCCTGTCCGAGATCCGGGACATTCCCGGCCGGCCGGTGATCTACCAGGGCGACGTCTTCGCAGTGAGCCATTCGGGCGTGTTCGCGGCTACCGACCTGCGCACCGGTCAGGCGCGATGGACCCTGCCGGTGGTGGGCTTCTCCTCGCCGTGGCCCGCTGGCGACGTGGTCTACGCCGTTTCCAAGACCGGTGAGGTCATCTGCGCGTCGCGCGAGACCGGGCAGGTCTACTGGATCCGCGACCTCTCCGAGGGCGCGAAGCCCCGGCGGGTCGGCGGTTTCCTGGGCATGGGCGGCTCGAAGGTGAGCCGGACGCTGTGGTCGGGTCCGCTGCTGGCCAACAATCGCCTGCTGGTGGGTGGCGAGACCGGCCGGCTGGCGGTGATCAACGCCAAGACCGGCGCGCTGGAGCGCGAGATCGACCTGAAGGCCCCGATCCTGATCGCGCCGATCGCCTTGGGGGACACCATCTACGTTGTCACCGCCGGGGCACAGCTCGTCGCGCTGCGCTAGAAGAGCGGTCCGCCATGGCCCTCAAGATCGCCATCGTCGGACGTCCCAACGTCGGCAAGTCCACGCTGTTCAACCGGCTCGCCGGGCGCCGCTTGGCGCTGGTCGACGACCGCCCCGGCGTGACGCGGGACCGCAAGTTCGGCTCCGGCCGACTCGGCGACCTCGACCTCGACCTGATCGACACCGCCGGTTTCGAGGACGTCACCGATGAGAGCCTGGAGGCGCGGATGCGCGCCCAGACAGAGCGGGCTATCGAGGAAGCCACGGTGGCGCTCTTCGTGATCGACAGCCGTGAGGGCGTGACCCCGGCCGACGAGATCTTCGCCGAGATCCTGCGCAAGAGCGGCAAGCCGGTGATCCTGGCCGCCAACAAGGCGGAAGGGAAGCAGGGCGACGCCGGCGTGCTGGACGCCTTCCGCCTGGGCCTGGGCGAGCCCATCGCCATCTCCGCCGAGCACGGCGAGGGGATGAGCGACCTCTACTACGCGCTGCTGCCCTTCGAGACGCCGGAGGTCGAGCCCGACGTCGAAGAGGACGAGGAAGTCGAAGAGACCTACGCCGAGCAGATGGCCCGCCTCGAAGCGGAAGAGGACGAGGAAGAAGTCGACAGCAAGCCGATCCAGATCGCCATCGTCGGGCGGCCGAACGCGGGCAAGTCGACCCTGGTGAACCGGCTGATCGGCGAGGAGCGCCTGCTGACCGGGCCGGAGGCGGGGATCACCCGCGACGCTATTCCCGTCGACTGGGAATGGAACGGCCGCTCGATCCGACTGGTCGACACCGCTGGATTAAGGCGCAAGGCCAAGGTCCAGGAAAAACTGGAAAAAATGTCCACCCACGACTCCATCCGGGCGATCACGTTCGCCGAGGTGGTGATCCTGGTAATGGACGCGACGCACCCCTTCGAGACCCAGGACCTGCAGATCGCAGACCTGGTGGAGCGCGAAGGGCGCGCCCTGGTTTTCGTGCTGGCCAAGTGGGATTTGATCGAGGATGCCCAGGCCAGGCTCGCCGAGCTGATCGACGAGGCCCAGCGCCAGCTGCCGCAGGTCAAGGGCTCGCCGATCATCGCCCTGTCCGCCGAGACCGGCCGTGGTCTCGACCGGCTTATGCCGGCTGTCATCAAGTCGCACGACGACTGGGCGACCAAGGTGAAGACCAAAGACCTCAACAACTGGCTGGCGATGGCCGTCCAGCGTCACCCGCCGCCGGCGGTGAATGGGCGGCGCGTGAAGCCCAAGTACATGGCCCAGACCAAGGGCCGGCCACCGACTTTCGTCCTGTTCGCCACTCGCGCCGAACAGCTTCCGGACCACTATCAGCGCTACTTGGTCAACTCGCTTCGCGAGAGCTTCGACCTGCCGGGGGTGCCGATCCGCCTGACCGTCAAGTCGTCCCGCAACCCCTATGCCGCAGGCGAGGAGAAGAGCGGGGGCGGGCCCGCCAAGACGGCCCCCCGGGCCAGGACTGGATTGAAGGCCAAGACGCGGATCGCGGCGGCGGCCAGCGCCAAGGCGGGGGCCGAAGGCAAGCCCAAGGTCTATAAGTCGAAGGCCAAACCCGTGAAGGCCGGAGCCCCGCGCGGGCGGGCGGCCAAGCTGCTGCGTCCCGGCGTCAAGCCGAAGCGAGCGTCCCGGCCGTCTTCCACGCGGCGAACGCCACGCTAGCGGTCGGCAGACCCAGGTCCGCCTGGGCCAGTTCCACCACCAGGGGACCGATCTCCGACGGATCGGGCAGGGTGCTCGGATCTTCTCCCGGCATCGCCTCGGCGCGCATCTTGGTCCGCATGGCGCCGGGGTCGAGGATCACCGCCTGCACCTTGGTCTGCTCCAACTCGTCCGCCCAGGTGCGCACGAGATGCTCCAAGCCGGCCTTGGAGACGCCATAGGGCCCCCAGAAGGCCTTGGGGTGGACCGCGCGGCTGCTGGTGACGAAGATCGCCCGCGGTGTTTCCGACGCCCGCAGCAGCGGCTCCATGCTGCGGATTAGCCGCCAGGAGGCGGTGAGGTTGGTGGCCATCACCCGATCCCAGGCCTTGGGGTCGATGTGCGCGACCGGCGTCAGGGGACCTAGGATCGCGGCGGCGTGCACCAGGATGTCGAGACGGCCGAACCGTTGATGGATCGCGCCGCCCAGCTGGTCCAGGGCGCCGTCCTCGGCGATGTCCATAGGGACCAGGGTGGCGGGCTTGCCTGTGAGGCCCTTGATCTCGTCGTCCAGGCTCTCCAGGCCGCCCTGTGTCCGGGCTGTGGCGACGACGTGCGCGCCGGCGGCGGCCAGAGCCAGAGCGGCGGCGCGGCCGATGCCGCGGCTGGCGCCGGTGACGAGAGCGATACGATCGGAAAGGGGAAGTTCGGCCATGACGGCGCCTCTCTAACGCCTATCGGCGGGCCTGTCAGGCCGCTCGCGGGCTCAGGCGTCGACCAGGAACGAGAGCTGACGGTCAACCGCCTCGTTGCGGCCCTCGGCGATCTCGCGATCGAGCAGGCGGGTCGGGTATTCGCCGGTGAAATAGTGGTCGGTGAACTGCGGCTTGGCGGCGTCGCGCTTCGCCCCCATCGCCCAGTAGAGGCCGTCCACCGACAGGTAGCCCATGGAATCGACGCCGAGGATCTTGGCGATCTCGTCCACCGAATGGTTGGCCGCCAGCAGCTTGTCGCGGTCGGGCATGTCGATGCCGTAGTAGTCGGGCCACATGATCGGCGGAGAAGCCGAGCGCAGGTGGACCTCCTTGGCGCCGGCCTCGCGGACCATCCGCACGACCCGCACCGAGTTGGTGCCGCGCACGATGGAATCGTCCACCAGCAGCACCTTTTTCCCGGCCAGCACCGAACGGTTCGGCGAGAGTTTCATGCGCACGCCCATCTCGCGCATGCCCTGGGTCGGCTGGATGAAGGTGCGGCCCACGTAGTGGTTGCGGATGATGCCCATCTCGAAGGGCAGGCCGGCTTCCTGCGCAAAGCCCAGGGCGGCGGGGACGCCGGAGTCCGGCACCGGCACCACCACGTCGATATCGATACCGGTCATGGTTTCCTGGGCCAGGCGGTTGCCCATGCGCTTCCGCACCTCATAGACCGAGCGCCCGTTCACCACCGAGTCCGGACGGGCGAAGTAGACGTATTCGAAGATGCAGGGCCGCGCTTCCTGGGCGGGGAACGGCTTGATGGATTTCACGCCGTCGCTGTCGATCACCACCATCTCGCCGTGGTCGATGTCCCGAACGAAGGCCGCGCCGATCATGTCGAGGGCGCAGGTCTCTGATGCGAGGACCGGCTTGCCGTCCAGGTCGCCCAGCACCAGGGGCCGGATGCCCAGCGGGTCGCGCACCCCGATCAGCTTCTTGTTGGTCAGGGCCACCAGGGCGTAGCCGCCCTCGATGTGGGTGAGGGCGTCGATGAACCGGTCGACGACCTTGGATTTCCGCGAGCGCGCCACGAGGTGAAGGATCACCTCGGAGTCCGAGGTCGACTGGAAGATCGCTCCTTCCGCCACCAGTTGCTCGCGCAGAGTGAGGAAGTTGGTGAGGTTGCCGTTGTGGGCCAGGGCCACGCCGCCGGCCTCGAGGTCGGCGAACATCGGCTGGACGTTGCGGATGAAGCTGCCGCCGGCGGTGGAGTAGCGGGTGTGGCCGATGGCCGAGCCGCCGGGCAGGCGCTCGGTGAGGTCCGAGCCGGCGAAAGCGTCGCCGACGTAGCCCATGTGCCGCTCGGTGTGGAACCGTTGACCGTCGAAGGAAGCGATGCCGCAGGCTTCCTGGCCGCGGTGCTGCAGGGCGTGGAGGCCGAGGGCCGCGATCGCCGCCGCCCCGTCGGTCTCGAACACCCCGAACACCCCGCATTCGAGGCGCGGGGCGTCGTCCTCGGGATCGCGGGTCATTGGGATTTCTCCGGCGGAATGTCGGTGTCGCCCGGCGTGTAGCGGTCTGACGTCGTTCTGTCACCTGACGCGTCTTGCACGGCGCGGTCGAAGGCCGGCCGGAGCCGCTCCGCGGCATGCAGGCCTTGCGGCGCCAAGGCCTCCAGCAGCTTGCCCATGTTTGCCGCCAGCGGCCAGGTCGCCGCCTCAGTGATCCAGCGCGGCTGCAGGTCGCGCGGGGTGGCGGCGTTGAACATCAGGAAAAGCGCGCCCAGGACGATCAGTCCGCGTCCCAGGCCGATGACGACCCCCACGGACCGATCCAAGGCGCCCAGCATCTCGGCGTCGTGCACCCGCCTGGAAAACATCGCCCCGAGGACCCGCAATAGGACGTAGGTGACGCCGAACACCACCACCAGGACCGCAACCGCCCCCAACCAGTCGGGGCGGATCACCTCCCGCGCCACGGGCCCGAACACCGGCAGGCCGAACACCGCCATGGCGGCGGCGACCAGCAGGGCCACGAGCGAAGCCACCTCGCGCACCGCCCCGCGCGCGAAGCCCACGCCGCCGGAGATCGCCAGCAGCGCCAGGACGATGAAGTCCAGCTGCGTGAGGCCTAGTCCCATGCCGCCTCGCCGATCCGTCGGACCGCCTCGGCCAATCGGCCGACGCCCACATAGCCCATCGATCCGCCGTCGCCGTCCGCCGGGCCCAGGGCGCGCCGGAAGCCCAGCTTGGCGGCCTCCTTCAGGCGCGAATCCATGCGGCTGACCGGCCGGACCTCGCCGGAGAGGCTGATCTCGCCGAACACCACACAGTCCTGCGGCAGGGCTTCGTCGAGGGCGGAGGAGGCCAGGGCCGCCGCCGCCGCGAGATCGGCCGCCGGCTCGGTGATCCGCAGGCCGCCGGCGACGTTGAGATAGACGTCCCGGTCCCCGAACCCGAGGCCGCAGCGCGCCTCCAGCACCGCCAGCACCATGGCCAGGCGCCCGGAGTCCCAGCCGACGACCGCCCTGCGGGGAGTGCCGTAGGCCGAGGGCGCCACCAGGGCCTGGAACTCCACCAGCACCGGGCGCGAGCCCTCGATGCCGGCGAACACCGAGGCGCCGGCCGCGCGTTCACCGGCGGTGTTGAGGAACAGCGCCGAGGGATTCTTGACCTCCGACAGGCCCAGGTCGCCCATCTCGAACACCCCGATCTCGTCGGTGGCGCCGAAACGGTTCTTGGCGCCCCGCAGGATCCGGAACGGGTAGCCGCGCTCACCCTCGAAGGCGAGGACGGCGTCCACCATGTGTTCGATCACCCGCGGCCCGGCGATGGCGCCGTCCTTTGTCACATGGCCTACCAGGATGATGGCCACCCCCTGCTTCTTGGCCAGGCGCACCAGCTCGCCGGTGGCGGCCCGCACCTGGGTGACGGAACCGGGCCCGGCCTCGTGGGCGTCGCTCCAGAGAGTCTGGATGGAATCGATCACCACCAGGTCGAACGGTTCGCGCTTCAGCCCGTCGACGATGATCCGCAGGCTGGTCTCCGCGGCCAGCTTCACCGGGGCGTCCGCCAGGCCCATGCGCTGGGCGCGTCCCCGGACCTGCTCGACCGCCTCTTCGCCTGAGATATAGGCGCATCGTGCCCCGCGCCGCGCGGCGTTGGCCGCCACCTGCATCAGCAGGGTGGACTTGCCCACACCGGGATCGCCGCCCAGCAGGATCGCCGAGCCGGGCACCACGCCGCCGCCGCACACCCGGTCGAACTCCTCGACGCCGGTCGATATGCGGGGCGGGGCGGGGGTGGTGTCTTCCAGGCCCTGGAAGGCCAGCCCCCGGGCGGCCTTGGAGGGTTTCAGGGCGCCCGGAGGGCGTGACTGGAGCTCCTCGACCAGGGTGTTCCAGGCGCCGCATGCCGGGCATTGCCCCGACCAGCGCGTCTGGACCGCGCCGCAGGACTGGCAGGCGTAGACGGCGCCGTCGCGGGCCAAAGGATGAGCCTCCTGATTCGTGACCGGTCCAAGTCTAGCCGACCGCGCGGGCCGGGTCTGTGTAGCCGCGGGGCGTGTTACAAGTTTGGCGGGACTGGATTCGGAGGCTGGAATGGGCCTGCTCACGCGGGCGAACGCCATGTTGTTGCGGCCTGCGCGGACCTGGTCCGATGCCGCCGGCGAGCCGGCCGTCGCTGCGGATCTGATGAAGGGCTATGTGGTGCCCCTGGCCGCCATCGGCCCGGTATGCGGTGTGCTGGGCGGCCTGGCCTTCCACGGCGACAGCATATTCGGGGTGAACATCCGTCCGCCGGTGCGAACCCTCCTGGTGACGGCCGCTTCCAGCTATCTGATGACGCTCCTGGGCGTGGTCCTGGCCGCCCTGGCCGTGGAGCGGTTGGCGCCGCTGTTCGGGGGCGCCCGCGACCGGGGTCAGGCCTTCAAGCTGGTCGTCTATTCCGGCACCGCGCTCTGGGCTACGGGCATCTTCAGCCTCTATCCCGCCCTGGGGTGGCTGATGGCCATGCTGGGCGCGCTTGGCAGCCTCTACAGCCTCCGCCTGGGGCTGCCCAAGCTCATGGGGATCGAGGAGGACCGTTCCCTGGTCGCCTTCGCCCTGATCTTCCTGGTGATCGCCCTGATCGCCGCGGCGCTCAGCCTGCTGCACTCGGTGGTGCTGGAGGCCCTGGACGCGCCGCTGTGGGTCACAGTCACGGTCTAGTCGAGATAGACCCGTTCTGCGCGCGTGCTGAGGCGGACCAGCACCTCGTGGGCCACGGTCCCGGCGGCCGCCGCTAGCTCGTCGAGCAGAACATTGGGCCCCAGCAACTCCACATGCTCTCCAACCTCGGCGGGCGCGTCGCCGATTTCGATCACCAGCAGGTCCATGGTCACTACCACCAGCGGCCGGAGCGCACCGGCCAGCCAGGCGTGACCACCGACCTTGGCGGCCCGGATCACCCCGTCGGCGTAGCCCGCGCCCACCACGGCGATACGCATCGGCCGGTGGGCGGTGAAGCTGGAGCCATATCCCACCCGGTCCCCGGGGCGCAGGCCGCGGACATCCAGAATGGGGGCCGTCAGCCGGGCGACCGCGCGCAACCGCGGGTCCGGTATCTCGCGCGGACCGCCGCCATAGAGGCTGATGCCCGGCCTGACCATGTCGAAATGGTAGTCGGGATCCAGGAAGATGCCTCCCGAAGCCGCGAGGCTCGCTCGGCTTTCCGGGAACAGGCTACGCAACGCCCGGAATCCCGCGAGCTGTTCCCCGTTGCGCGGATCATCCGGCTCGGAGCCGGAGCCGAGGTGGCTCATCACCAGCCGGATGTTGAAGCCATCGAGGGCCACCCTTGACTGGGCGAGCGCCTGGACCTCCTGGGGCGTGAACCCCTGGCGGTTCATCCCGGTATCGGCCTGGAGGCCGACGGCGAGGCCGCCGTTCGCCGCCGCCCAGGCGCGGGCCGCGCCGACCTGCGCAACGGTGGAGAGGATCGGCGTCAGTTCCGCCGCTACTAGGCGGGCCGCAGCTCCGCTCGCCAGGCCATCCAGCACATAGATCGTCGGCTCCGGGCCAAGGGCCGCGCGCAGCGCCTCGCCTTCGGACAGGCGGGCGACGAAGAACGATCGCGCCCCCTCGGCCATCAGCCGGCGGGCGATGCGGCCCGCCCCCAGCCCGTAGCCGTCGGCCTTGACCACCGGCGCCACCTCCGCGCCGCCGGCCTGCTCGGTGATGACCGCGAAATTGTGGGCCAGCGCCGCCAGGTCGATGGTCAGGCGCGCCTGTGAAGGCGAGGTCATGGACGCCCTATCGGACGTCGTAGCGGGCGGCGTCGCGCGCCAAGTTGCCGAACTTGGTGATGTCCTCGTTGAAGGCCAGTTTCACCGTGCCGATGGGGCCGTGACGCTGCTTGCCGATGATGATCTCGGCCAGCCCCTTCACCTGGTCCATCTGTTCCTGCCACTTGAAGTGCTCTTCGGTGCCCTCGCGCGGCTCGAGGCGCGAGAGGTAGTAGCTCTCCCGGTAGATGAACATGACCATGTCGGCGTCCTGCTCGATGGAGCCGGACTCCCGCAGGTCGGACAGCTGGGGCTTCTTGTCTTCCCGGTTCTCCACCTGGCGGGAAAGCTGGGAGAGGGCGATCACCGGGACATTCAGGTCCTTGGCCAGCGCCTTCAGGCCCTGGGTGATCATCGAGACCTCCTGCACCCGGTTGTCCGGCCCGCCGGAGCCGGTGGTCACCAGTTGCAGATAGTCGACCATGATCAGGTCCAGCCCCACCATCCGCTTCAGGCGCCGTGCCCGCGCCGTCAGCTTGGCGAGCGACAGGCCGCCGGTGGCGTCGATGTAGAGCGGGGCTTCCTGGATCTCCAGGGCGGCGTCGCGGATGCGCCCGAATTCCATGGCGTCGATCTCGCCCTTGCGCAGCCGGTCGCCGGAGACGCCCGAAACCTCGGCCAGCAGGCGCATGGCCAGCTGCTCGGACGACATTTCGAGGGAGAAGAAGGCCACCACCCCGCCGCGCACCGTCTTCTTCGACCCGTCGGGCTGCGGCTCCCAGGCATAGTTGCGCGCCACATCGAAGGCGATGTTGCAGGCCAGCGAGGTTTTTCCCATCGACGGCCGCGCCGCGAGGATCACGAGGTCGGAGGGGTGCAGTCCGCCGACCTTCTGGTCGAGGTCGATCAGGCCGGTTGAGAGGCCGGCCAGGCCCCCATCGCGGCTGTGCGCTTCGGCCGCCATGGCCAAAGCCCCTTGAAGGGCGTCCGAGAAGGTGACGAAGCCCTGGCTGACGCCGCCGGTCTCGGCCAGCTGATAGAGCTGTTGCTCGGCCTGCTCGATCTGGTCGGTGGCCGAAAGGTCCGCGTCGCCGGCCTGGGCGGTCGTCGAAATCTCGCCGCCGATGCGGATGAGGTCGCGGCGCAGGGCGAGATCGTAGACCGCGCGGGCGTAGTCGGGCGCGTTCGCCGCTGGCGGGGCGCGATCGACCAGGTCGGCCAGATATCTGACCCCACCCAATTCCTCGAAGGCAGGATCGCGCGTGAACTGCTCGGCCAGCAGGATCGGCTCGGCCAGCTGGCCGCGTCGGATGTGGGCCTCGATGGAGGTGAACAGGCGCTGGTGGAAGGGCTCGAAGAAGTGCTGCGACTGAAGGTGGTCGCCGAGCCGTTCGAACGCGGCGTTGTCATAGAGCAGGGCGCCCAGCAACGCCTGCTCCGCCTCGATATTGGATGGCGCCTGGGCGATCGCGGGCGCGTCGGGGACAGCGCGCAGGTCGAGGGCGGGGACGATAGCCATGAAACCATCGCATAGACCAAGGCGGCCCTGGCCGCACTGCGACAGGCAGGCTTGCCCCCAGTCTTATTTTCACCTGTGGATGAAGCGCGGTCGTGGCCGCGGCGCACACGTTCGCGAGGAACGCGTGCGCCGCTTGAGGCCTAGAAGTCGACGCTGAGACGGCCGTAGAAGAAGCGCCCGTTGAAGCCGAACGGCGAGAAGCTCGGGAAGCCGATCGAGCCCGTCGGGCTGTTGATCGTACCCGGGGTGAAGTCCGGATACTTGTCGGTGACGTTGTTGACCCCCAGGGCCGCGCGAACGCCCATCGGGAAGGCGTAGCGGACCTCCAGATCGATCAAGGTGGCGTCGCCGGTGGTGTAGTCGAAGGTGGGGTTGTTGTTGGGCACCAGGACGCTGTCGTAGTGGGTCGCCTTCGCCGAGAGCCCCAGGTCGCCGATGGTGTAGTCGGCCGAGGCGACGAGCTTGGATTCCGGCGTGCCCTTCTCGTAGGTGAGCAGGTTGCCGCGGTCGAAGACGAAGGTCGGCTGGGGCAGGTTGGTGATCGACGGCAGGTCCGGGATCTTGGTGACCTTGGTGTTGTTGAAGTTGGCGGCCAGGGTCAGATCCAGCCGGCCGGTCCCGACGTCGGTCCGGTAGCGGCCGACGATGTCCACGCCCTTGGTGGTGGTGTCCACGCCGTTGATGAAGAACCGCGCGGCGCTGACGCCGAAGGGACGCAGGATGTTGGTGATCGCCGTCGCCGTCGCCGGCGGGGTGTTGCTGTTCGGCAGGTTCTCCGAGAGCACGATCCGGTTGTCGATCTCGATCCGGTAGGCGTCCACGGTCAGCTCGAAGGGACCCGAGCGGAAGACGCCGCCCAGGGCGTAGTTCGTGGAGGTTTCCGCTTCCAGCGGCTTGGCGCCGAGGGCCAGCGCCACCGGGCTGGACACCGGGAAGGTGCCCACCTCGATCAGCTGGAAGGTGGTCCCCACCAGCACGTTGTTGGTCGAGGTGTAGGTGAAGAACTGTTGCTGCAGGGCCGGGGCCTTGAAGCCCTTGGAGATCGAGCCGCGCAGGGCCAGGGCGTCGGTGAAGTCATAGCGGGCGGCGACCTTGCCGGTCAGCTTGGATCCGAAGTCGGAGTAGTCCTCGAACCGGGCGGCGACGTCGAAGCCCAACTGCTCGGTGACCTTGCCCTCGATGTCGACATAGGCGCTCCAATTGTGGCGGTCGACGTCCACCTCGTTGGAAGGCCGGAAGCCGGGGAAGCCCTGGCTCACGCCCGCCTGGCCGCCGCTGGTGATCGGGCCGAGCGTATAGGACGCCGGCTCGCCGGCGCCGATCTCGAAGCCCTCGCTACGGAATTCCAGGCCGCCCGCCACGTTGACGGGCTCCACCAGGCCGAAGTCGAAGCCGCGCGAGACGTTGAGGTTCACCAGCCACTGATCGTAGGCCAGGGAGCCGGCGTAGAAGTCGCGCTGCGAGGCGGCGCCGAAGGAGGCGTTGATCGAATCCACCGTGTAGTAGTCGAGCGCGTTCTTGCCGTAGCTGACCCCGAAGTCGGTTTGCCAGCCCGCGGCCTCGCCCCGGATGCCGGCTTGCACGCTGGTGTCGTCGATGTCGGTGTCGATCTTCGGCAGGAAGCCGCCCGGATAGACGGCCGGCACGTTGTTGGCGTTGTTGTAGGCCCGGGCGGTGGCCGCGGCGCTGGAGTCGCGGTGCTGGAACCCGGCGTGGCCGTAGAGCTCCCAGTTCCCGTCCAGCGGCAAGCCGGCGTTGGCCCAGGTGGACCAGGCGCGGGTGTAGGGGTCGCCAAAGCGGCCGATGATGATCGGCCGGCCGTAGTTGGGCAGAGCGGTGGGGTTGACGAAGTCCGAGCGGTTGGTGGCGTGGCGCAGCTGCCATTCGCCGGAGAGGGTCAGGAACCCCTCGGCGCCCAGCGGCAAGCCGATCCAGCCGGCCAGCGACTCCTGCAGGCCGTCATTGGCCTTTTTCGTACCGCGCGAGGTGGTCACCTCGGTGTCATGGATGCCGTAGCTGGCGGTGATGGAACCGCCCTCCCGGGCCGAACGCAGGCGGATGTTGATGACCCCGGCGATGGCGTCCGCCCCGTATTGGGCCGACGCCCCGTCGCGCAGCACCTCGACGCGGTCGACGGCGACGGTCGGGATGGTGTTGAGGTCGAAAGCCGTCGAGCCGCGGCCGATCGAGGTGTTCACCGCCACCAAGGCCGAGACGTGGCCGCGCATGCCGTTCACCAGCACCAGCGTCTGGTCGGGGGCGAGGCCGCGCAGGGTGGCCGGGCGGACGTGGTCTGTGCCGTCGGTGATCGCGGGGCGGGGGAAATCGATGGCCGGCGTGAGGTTGGAAAGCGCCTGGGCGAGCTCGGTGCTCGCGCCCTGGCGGGAAAGGGCCTCGCTGGAGATGACGTCGACGGGGGCGAGGGTGTCGAGGCGCGAGCGGCCGGCGACCCGCGTGCCGGTGACGACGATTTCCTGGACTTCGGACCCGTCGGTCGGGACGGTTTGGGCGGACGCGGCGCCGGCCATCAGGCTGGCGACGGACGCGGCGGCGAACAGAATGTGGCGGTAGTTCATGGACTTCCCCTTGGGTGCTGATTCAGCTTGGCCTCAAGCTAGGAAGGTCAGCGGGGGGATGTAACCGGCGCAGTGGTCGCAAGCGTCACTTTCTTGCTTAGGTTGCAAAAGCGCCACAAAAAACGGCGCGGGGAGGGCTCCCCGCGCCGCCTTCGATCAGGATCGCCGCCGTCGTCAGGCTTCGGAGAATTCCGAAGCCATCTGGCCGGCGCCGCCTTCGAGGAGGTCGGCGGCGGCTTCGTCGGCCGCCAGGCGCTCTTCCTCGAATTGCGAGTCGATGATGTTTTCGCCGCGCGCCTGGCGCTCGGCTTCGTCCTGGCTGCGGGCGATGTTGAGGGTGACGGTGAGCGCCACCTCGGCATGCAGCCGGATCTTCACTTCGTGCAGGCCGAGGGTCTTGATCGGCTTGTCGAGGCTGACCATCGAGCGCTCGACCTTGTGGCCGGCGTCGTTGACGATGTCGGCCACGTCACGTCCGGACACCGATCCGTAGAGCTGGCCGCTCTCGCCGGCCTGACGGATCATGATGTACGAGGTGCCGTCCAGCTTTTCGCCGGCCTGGGCCGCCGCGTCCTTGGTCTTGGCGTTGCGGACTTCGATGTCGGCGCGCTGGCCTTCGAAGACCTTCAGGTTCGCCGATGTGGCGCGCAGCGCCTTCTGGCGGGGCAGCAGGAAGTTACGGGCGAACCCGTCCTTCACGTTGACCACGTCGCCGAGGACGCCCCAGCCTTCGAGGCGTTCGAGGAGAATGACTTTCATGTGCCTGGCTCCCTTACTTCACGACGTAGGGGAGGAGGGCCAGGAAGCGGGCGCGCTTGATGGCCTTGGCCAGTTCACGCTGCTTCTTGGCGGACACCGCGGTGATCCGGGACGGCACGATCTTGCCGCGCTCCGAAACGTAGCGCTGCAGGAGCTTGACGTCCTTGTAGTCGATCTTCGGCGCGCCGGCGCCCGAGAACGGGCAGACCTTGCGGCGGCGGAAGAACGGGCGGCGCGTGGCGGCGGCGGCGGGAGCCGCGCCTTGGGTTTCGTCGGTCATCTTAGAATCCCCCTTCCTTCGGAGCGAAATCGTCCCGGCGTTCGCGGTCGCGACGGGCCAGGATCGGGGAGAGCTCCAGATCGAGCTCCTCCACCCGCACGGTGATGTAGCGCAGCACGTCCTCGTTGATCGAGAGCAGCCGTTCCATCTCCTTCACCGCCGGCGCCGGAGCGTCGATGGCGAGCAGGGAATAGTGACCCTTGCGGTTCTTCTTGATCCGGTAGGTGAGGTTGCGAAGGCCCCAGTACTCGATCTTGGCGACGGTGCCGCCGCCTTCCTCGATGAGGTGCTTGAGTTGATCGTTGAGGGCTTCGGCCTGTTGCGGCGAGATATCCTGCCGCGAGATAACGACGTGTTCGTAGAGCGCCATATGTCCTTCTTCCAGCTTGGAGGGCGGCGCGGCCGGGGGGCGGAAGGACCTCCGGTCACGATGGATCTCAGGCGCGGCGACCGGACGACGTCCGACCCATTAGTGCTCCGCGCGAGACCGCCTTCCGTGAAGAGGCGCGCAAATAAAGGAAAAACGCCGCACGGGCAAGGAATTACCGGCCCGCGACTTCCGCTAGGTCCCGAACAGGAAGTCGTCAGCCCGGAGCGCCGAGAGCTTGATGCCGCTCAGCGTCAGGGTGGAGGTTCCGCCGTCCCAGTCCGGATAGCTGATCACCACGCTGGTCCCGACCTGTTGCGAATGGGACAGGACGCCCGCGAAGGTGCCATCGGCCTGGAAGACCTGGAAGGCGAAGGAAATCACGTCCGTCTTGACGTCGAAGTCGGTGATGATGTCGTTGCCGGCCTCGCCGCCGAACACGAAGATGTCCGGGCCATTGCCACCCTCGAGGGTGTCGGCGCCGGCGCCGCCGACCAGGGTGTCGGGGCTGTTCTCGCCGAACAGCTTGTCGTTGCCGGCGCCGACCAGGCAGCCGACCGCTTCCTCCGCGGCGGGGGAATGGTCGAGGAGGCCCTTCTCATCCCCGGCGCCTCGACGATCGTCGAAGCGCAGAAGAAACTTGCCCGCCTCGGGTACTACATCGGGCCGACCGACGGGCAGGACAACCCGGCCTACCGGCGGGCCGTGGAAGCGTTCGGCCGCGACCAGGGCGGGCGACCGATCACCCTTGGCGCCGCCGACTGAGGCCTTGGCTCGGCTTGTCCCGGCCGGCCTAATCCCCTAACGCTCGCGCCTTCGGGAATTCAGCCGGAGCGTCCCCATGAGCCTTGCCTTCCTATTCCCCGGACAGGGCAGCCAGACCGTGGGCATGGGCTCGGAGTTGGCCGAGGCCTTCGCGTCCGGCCGCGAAGTCTTCCAGGAGGTCGACGACGCCCTTGGCCAGCATCTCTTCAAGCTGATGCGCGAAGGACCCGAGGACCAGCTCACCCTGACCGAGAACGCTCAGCCCGCGCTTATGGCGGTCAGCGTGGCGGTGATGCGGATCCTCGAAGCCGATTTTGGGGTGAGCGTGGCCAAGGCCGCCTTCGTCGCGGGGCACAGTCTTGGGGAATACTCGGCCCTGGCCGCGGCGGGCGCGATCGGCCTCTCCGACACCGCGCGCCTGTTGAAGCTTCGGGGCCAGGCCATGCAGCGCGCCGTGCCCGTTGGCGCCGGCGCCATGGCCTCCCTGATCGGCCCCAAGACCGATCTGGTCCTGGCCGAGGCCGCCGCCAAGGCCGGCGCCGAGGTTGGGGTCTGTGTCGTCGCCAACGACAACAACCAGGGCAATATCGTCATCTCCGGTGAGAAGGCTGCGGTGGACAGGGCCATCGAGGCGGCCAAGGCGCTGGGCGCCCGGGCGATCCCGCTGAATGTGTCGGCCCCCTTCCACTGCCCCTTGATGCAGCCGGCCGCCGACGAGATGGCGGCGGCCCTGGCGTCGGCGGCGATCCTGGCGCCCCGGGCCCCCGTGGTGACCAACGTCACGGCAAGGCCCACCCACGATCCGGAGGCCATCCGCCGCTTGCTGGTCGAACAGGTGACCGGACGGGTGCGATGGCGCGAAAGCGTCACCTGGATGGCCGGGGAGGGCGGCGTGACCCGATTCGCCGAGGCTGGGGCCGGCAAGGTGCTTTCGGGCATAGCCAAGCGCATCGCCCCCGACGCCGAGGCGACCCCGCTCAACACGCCCGCCGACCTCGAAGCCTTCGCCAAATCTCTCTAGAGGCCATTCCCATGTTCGACCTCACCGGCAAGACAGCGCTCGTCACAGGGGCGACGGGCGGCATAGGCGCCGAAATCGCCAAGGCCCTGCACGCCGCCGGCGCCGCCGTGGTCCTTTCCGGCACCCGAGAGGCCGTGCTGCAGGAACTCGCGGGCCAGCTTGGCGCGCGCACCGGCGTCGTGGCGGCGAATCTCTCGGACGCCGCGGCGGTCGATGGGCTGGTCGAGGCGGCGGAAGCGGCCGCCGGCGCACCGATCGATATCCTGGTGGCCAACGCGGGCATCACCCGCGATGGCCTCCTGATGCGGATGAAGGACGACGACTGGAACGCGGTCATCAAGGTGAACCTGGAGAGCTATTTCCGCCTCTCGCGGGCCGCCACCAAGGGCATGATGCGCCGGCGCTTCGGCCGGATCATCGGCATCACCTCGGTGGTGGGTGTGACCGGCAATCCCGGCCAGGCCAACTATGCCGCCTCCAAGGCGGGAATGATTGGGTTCTCCAAGGCCCTGGCCCAGGAGGTCGCCACCCGGGGCATCACCGTCAACTGCGTGGCGCCGGGATTCATCGAAAGCCCGATGACCGAGGCCCTCAACGAGCAGCAGAAAGGCCAGATTCTGGGGACCATTCCCTCGGGGCGGCTGGGGGCGGGGAGCGACGTGGCCGCAGCCTGCGTTTACCTGGCGAGCGACGAGGCCGGCTACGTCACCGGCCAGACGCTGCACGTGAATGGCGGCATGGCGATGATCTGAGGCTCGCCAAGGTCCGGAGGAACATGCTACGGGCCGGCCGAGCTTCAACCGAGAATGCGGCGTTGACTTCAGGGTCGCCGTCGCCGATGCAAACACAGACTAAGCCTTGAGGGACCTACCTAATGTCCGACGTTCTGGAACGTGTCCGTAAGATCGTCATCGAGCATCTCGACGCCGATCCGGAGAAGGTCACCGAGAAGGCCAGCTTCATCGACGATCTTGGCGCCGACAGCCTCGACAACGTCGAGCTGGTGATGGCCTTCGAAGAAGAATTCGACATCGAGATTCCCGACGACGCCGCCGAGCATATCCAGACGGTCGGCGACGCCGTGAAGTTCATCCAGGAGCGGCTGGGCTCCTGAGGGCGTCCAGCCCTTGACGGGTATTAAGGAGCCGCCGCGTCGCTTGGGGTCCGCCCGAAGCCGCGGCGGTTTTCGTTTGAGGTAGGGCCATGCGTCGAGTCGTCGTCACAGGCATTGGTTTGCTGACGCCCCTGGGGCAGGGGACCGAGCTGACTTGGAAGGCGATCCTGGCCGGCAAGTCGGGCGCCGGGCGCATCTCGGCGTTCGACCCCGCGGACTACGCCTGCCAGGTGGCATGCGAGGTGCCTCGGGTGGACGGCCGTGGCGGCGGCGGACCGGATATCCCGGGCTCCTTCGATCCCGACCAGACGATGTCGCCCAAGGATCGGCGGCGGGTCGACGATTTCATCCTCTATGGCATGGCCGCCGCCGATGAGGCGGTCCGTGATGCGGGCTGGATGCCGGAGGACGAGGAAAGCCGTCTGCGCACCGGTGTGATGATCGGTTCCGGCATCGGCGGCCTGGGCTCGATCGCCAACACCGCCATCGAGCTGCACGAGAAGGGCCCGCGCCGGGTCAGCCCGTTCTTCATTCCCTCGGCCTTGATCAACCTCGCCAGCGGCCAGGTGTCGATCCGTTACGGCTTCAAGGGCCCGAACCACTCCGTGGTCACCGCCTGCGCCACCGGCGCCCACGCGATCGGCGATGCGGCCCGGCTGATCAAGTACGGCGACGCCGACGTCATGGTCGCCGGTGGCGCCGAGGCCTCGGTGGTGCCGGTGGGAATCGCCGGGTTCATCGCCTGCCGGGCCATGTCGACCTCGTTCAACGAGACGCCGGAGAAGGCCAGCCGGCCCTATGACAAGGACCGCGACGGCTTCGTCATGGGCGAGGGCGCGGGGGTCGTGGTGCTCGAGGAACTGGAGCACGCCCTGGCGCGGGGCGCGAAGATCTACTGCGAGATCCTCGGCTACGGTTTGGCCGGCGACGCCTATCACATCACCGCGCCCGCCGAGAACGGCGACGGCGGCTTCCGGGCCATGCAGGCCGCGATCAAGGACGCGGGGATCTCTCCCGCCGACATCGACTACATCAACGCCCACGGGACCTCGACGCCGCTCGGCGACGAGATCGAACTGGGCGCTGTGGAGCGCATGCTTGGCGAGGCCGCGTCGAAGACCACCATGAGCTCCACCAAGGGCGCCACCGGCCACCTCCTGGGCGCGGCCGGGGCCATCGAGGCGGCGTTCACCGCCCTGGCGATCCGCGACCAGATCGCGCCGCCCACCATCAACCTCGAAAACCCCTCCGTCGCGACGCCCATCGACCTGACGCCGCTGAAGGCCAAGCCGATGGCGATCAAGGTGGCCCTGTCGAACAGCTTCGGCTTCGGCGGCACCAACGCCTCGGTGGTCTTCAAAGCCTACGCGTGAGCCGGCGCCGTCCCGCTCCGCGCCGCAAGTCCTGGGGTCGCCTTCCGCGGCTTCGGCTCGCCGGCGTAGCGGGTCTGGCGAGCCTTAGCCTTGCCGCGCTTCTCCTCCTGGGAGGGTTTGTCTACCTCGGTCCCGGGCCCTCGGCGCGCGACGGCGTGACCGTCGTGGTCCTGGAGCGGGGCGCAGGCCTGATCCGGATCGCCGACGAACTCGACCGGGCCGGGGCGATCCGCTCGGCGGGGGTCTTCGGCCTCGCGGCGCGGCTGACCGGCGCGGCCAGCGAACTGAAGGCGGGCGAATACGAGTTCCGCTCCGGAACCCCCATGGCCAGGGTGTTGGCGGACATCCGGGCCGGCAAGGTTGTGCGCCACCTGGTGACCATTCCCGAAGGCTGGACGAGCGAAATGGCCGCGGAGGCGGTGAACGGTGAGCCTGTCCTGGTGGGCCATGTCGATCCGCCGCCCGAAGGCGCGATCCTGCCGGACACCTATCAGGTGCAGCGGGGCGACGAACGGGCCGCCGTGATCGCCCGCATGGCCGAGGCCCGCGAAGCGCTGGTTTCGACGCTGTGGGCGGCCCGTCAGCCCGGTTTGCCCTTCAAGGCGGTTGAGGAGGCGGTGATCCTGGCCTCGATCGTCGAGAAGGAGACCGGCCTCGCCTCGGAGCGGCCCCGTATCGCCGCGGTGTTCGTCAACCGGATGCGCGCCGGAATGCGTCTGGAGACCGATCCGACGGTGATCTATGGGATTTCCAAGGGCCGCCCTCTTGGGCGCGGCCTGACGGTCGGCGAGCTGGCCCGGCCCACGCCCTACAACACCTATCAGATCGACGGGCTCCCCCCGACGCCCATCGCCAATCCCGGCCGCGCCGCCCTCGAGGCGGTGATGGATCCCCCCAGCACCGAGGAGCTGTTCTTCGTCGCCGACGGCTCCGGCGGGCACGTCTTCGCCAAGACCTATCCGGAGCATCAGGCTAACGTCGCCCGGTGGCGCCGTATGGAACGGGCTCAGGCCGCGGTCGGCGGCGGGGCGGGGCGCTAGGGGGGCGGAGGTCGGATGCCGATTTCAGGAATGACCGGGTTCGGCCGCGCCGATGGCGTGCTGGGCGCATGGTCCTGGGCTGTCGAAGCGCGCAGCGTCAATGGCCGCACCCTGGAAATCCGGTTCCGCTGGCCGCCGGGCTTCGAGGGCCTGGAGCGGGTGGCGCGGGAGGGCGCCCAGGCGCGCTTCCAACGCGGCCAGGTGACCGCGGGCCTGCAGGCGAAGCGCGCGGAAGGCGTCGGCCAGGTCCGCGTCAATATCGAACAGCTCGAGCGCTATCTGGCCGCCGGGGCCGCCTATGTGGAGGCCGGCAGGACCGCGCCGCCGAACCTCGACGGCCTGCTGGCGCTGCGGGGCGTGATCGAATCCGACGATGCGGCCCTGGATCCGGAGGCCCAGGCCGACCTGGAATCCGCCATGGCTGCCACCATCGGCGCCGCCCTGGACGCCCTGGCCCTGGCCCGCGGGGAAGAGGGCGCGGCGCTACTCGGCGTGTTGGCCGCGCAGGTGGACCGGATCGGACAGCTCACGGTCCAGGCGGGCGATCTGGCCGCGGCGCAGCCCGCGGCCATCAAGGCCCGCTTCGAAAGCCGCATGAGGGAGCTTGCCGGCGAGGCGGTCAGCGAGGACCGGATCATCCAGGAGGCCGCGGCCCTGGCCGTGAAGGCCGACGTCCGTGAGGAATTGGACCGGCTGGCAGGCCACGTGAACGCCGCCCGCGAGCTGCTGGCGAGCGATGGGGCGGTCGGGCGGCGCCTCGACTTCCTGACCCAGGAATTCATGCGCGAGGCCAACACCTTGTGCTCCAAGTCCGCCTCCGGCGCCTTGACCGCAGTCGGCCTCGACCTCAAAGCGGTGATCGAGCAGTTCCGCGAACAGGTCCAGAATGTGGAGTAAGGCGTGAGCCCGCACCTCGAACAGCCGCGCAAGCGGCGCGGACTGCTGTTGTTGATCTCCAGCCCCTCCGGCGCGGGAAAGACCTCGTTGTCGCGCCGGCTGGTGACCGACCATGCCGACCTCGCCCTGTCGATCTCGGCCACCACCCGCCCGCCCCGCCCTGGGGAGGAGCATGCTCGCGAGTACTTCTTCGTGTCGGACCAGGAGTTCGACTGGATGGTCGAGAACGGCGAGCTGCTGGAATGGGCCAATGTGCACCAGTATCGGTACGGCACGCCGCGCGCCCCAGTGATGGCCGCCCTGGACGCCGGCAAGGACGTGCTGTTCGACATCGACTGGCAGGGGGCGTCCCAGATCGCGCAGCGCGCGCCCCAGGACAGCGTTCGGGTCTTCGTCCTGCCCCCGTCGATGACGGAGCTCTCACGCCGGCTGAACGCCAGGGCCCAGGACACCATGTCGGTCATCGAGACCCGCCTGACCAACGCCTACGGCGAGATCGCCCAGTGGAAGCTCTATGACTACGTGCTGGTGAACGTCGACTACGACCACGCCTACGCCGATTTGGCCCACATCTATCACGCCGAGCGGCTGAAGAAGGAGCGCCAGGCCTGGGTCGCGCCGTTCATCGAGGCGCTGCTGGCCGAGAAGGTCTAGGCCGCCGGCCTACTTGTTGTCGGTCGGAACGAAGCGCGCGGTGAACAGGTCGCAGGCCTCCGGAAAGCCCTGCATCAGTCGCCGGGCGATGAGCTGGCGACTGTTCACCTCGATCCGCAGTTCGCAGAACACCTCGCCGGTGGCCGAGGCGGCCTTGCGTCGCCAGAGGTAGTAGCGCTTGCCCTGCAGGTTCAGCTGATCGTCCCAGGGCCCATAGAGGCCGACGGCGGCGTCGAGGTGCTGGCCGTAGAGGGCGGAGGGGCGCTCGCCCTCGAAGGTGGTGGTGCAGGCGCAGATCAGCGGAAGCAGGGCCAGGAGGCCCGCCCGGCGGAACGCTGCGCTCGGATCTAGGGTCAGTTGTAGGCCACCGTCGTGGAGAAGGTGCCAGTATAGGCTCCGGTCGCGGTCGTGTCGCTAACCGGAAGTTCGCCGCCGACCCCGAAGGTCGCGCTGCCAGCCGCGCCGAGCGCGTTGCTGAGCGCGCCGGTGGTGGCGGTGGGCGTCAGGGTGACGAGGATGGTCTCGGCGCCGCCCGTGCGGGTCATGGTGAAGTTGGCCGGCACCGTGATGGAGAAGCTCTGGCCGCCTTCGCCGTTGACGGTGTAGGTCGCGCGGCCGGCCGTGGCGTTGGGTCCGGTGGAAAGCAGGGCCACGCCGCCCGTGAAGGTGCGCGCGCCGTCGGCCTGGGCGATCGTCACCGTGCCGCTGCCCGAACCCGGGCGAACCAGCGTGCCGAACGACAGGTCGGTGTTCTTGGTCAGGGTGATCGGACGGAAGATCGTCACCGTGCCGGTGGCGCTCACGTTCGCCGAGGCCTGGGCGTGGGCGATCGACGCCACGCCGGTGGCGGCCAGGGTTCCGATCAGGAAGCTTCGAAACAGTCTCACGGGCATCTCCAACTCGGTACTCAATCTTGGCGCGATCATCTCAACTTAGAGAAGTATTCCGGCGTTCGATCGAGCCCCTCAATTATAGACAACGACTGAAATGGTACAGAGACCGTCAGTTGTAAGCGGCCTCTACAAGAAACGTGCCGGTATAGAACCCAGACGCTTGATTGTCCGGGATAGTGATGGTTCCGCCGACCCCGAAGGTCGCGCTGCCCAAGGCGCCAAGGCTGTTGCCGAGCGTGCCGGTGGTGGCGTTGGCGGTCTGCACCAGCAGAACCTCGGAGCCCCCGGCGCGGGTCATGGGGAAGAAGTCCGGGACGGTGATTCCGAAGGTCTGGCCGCCCTCGCCGCGGACAGTGAAGGTCGCCCGCCCCGCCGCGGGGTTGGGACCGGTGCCCAGCAGCACCACGCCGCCGGTGAAGGTCCGCGCCCCGGTGCCTTGGTCGATGATGACCGTGCTGCTGCCGGTATTGGGGCGTACGACGGTGCCGAACGACAGATCGCTGTTCTTCTCGATCGTGACGCCTCGATAAAGCGTCATGCTGGTGTCGGTGTTCACGGCGTCGCCGGATTGGGCATGCGCCGTCGCGCCGAACGAGCCGGCGGCGAGAAGACCGATCGCGATGTCCCGAAAGCGGATCACCAGTTTATTCAAAACCTCAATCTAAACGCGTAACTCGGAGCGAAAACACATGCATAGGTTACGGATCGTTCCGGGTTCTTACCCAGCGGCCGTCAGATAGGCTTGCGGCGCAACTGTAGCAAGGACCGGGCCAGTTCAGAGGCGCGGTTGGTTGCCGCACAGTCTCCGGTTGTATTTGACGCTCCGAGCCCTTTTCTTCTCAGTGACAATATAGGCTGATCCGGTCCACGCGGGGATTTGGCGCTACCCAATTTGGGGTGAAAGCGATCACCTGCGTTGCTCTGCCGCACCGTGGCGGCGCCTGACCCGTGCCATTGCGACGTTAAGACCTGGGCCCTACGATCGAATTCAATGAGCCGCGCGCGAATCCTTGTCCTGACCTTGAGCGTAGCCCTCACGGCGGGGGCGGCGTGCGCTCAGCCGGCGGCGCAGCCTGGCGGGCCCAGCACGGTGACCATCATCGATCCGGCTCAGGTGGGCGAGGTCTCGCGTCTACGGTTCTCTCCCATCGTTCGTCCCGGCGAGACGGCCGGCATGGCCGTCGAGGGCCAGAGCGGGCGCTATACGATCCGCGGCATGGCGGGGGACGCGGTGAGCATCACCATGCCCCTGTCGATGAAGCTGGTCCGCGCCGGCGGCGGCGAGGAGGTGGTGCTGATCCTCACGCCCGCTGGCCAGACCAGCACGGTCCTAGCGGGCCCTGTGGGGCGGCCCAGTTCCACCGTCTTCGATTTGCGCGGCGCCCTGGGGGTCGAGAATGCGCCGCCGGCCGGCGCCTACTCCGGCTCGTACTCGGTCATCCTGTCCCTGCAATAGGCGTCGCTAGAGCGCCGTTCCATCCACCCGGCGCCAGGTCTGGCTCTTGCATCCGATGCTGGCGATCAGGCAGCCGCGGGCCCGCAGGGTCGTGGCGTCGACGGCTCGCGCGCCGCCGGAGAAGGTGGCGTTGATGTCCGGGACGAACACCTTGCCGCGCCAGCCGCCGTCCTTCTCCAGCGTGAAGTTGCGGAACAGCTGCAGCCCGATGAGGTCCGGCGTCCCGCCCTTGCGCGCGTCGGCCTTGGCATCCTCGGTGGCCCAGACCACGAATCCGCAGGCGCTGGCGGCGCCGCAGGGCCGGATGTCCACATGGACGGAATTCTTCGGGTTGCGCCACACGCCATAGATCGACGGCGTCGCCTCCTGGGCCAGGGCCGGAAGCGCCGACGCCCCCGCCACCAGCACCGCGAGGGCCAGGCGGCCCAGCTGATGTCGTTGTCTCACGCTGCGCGCCTTTCGATCCAGGTCCCGGCTAGCGCCAGGAACCCGGGCACATCCACAACCTCGGCCCGGGCCTGCGGGTCGAGGCTAGCGGCGCGGACCAGGTCCTCGCCGCCGAGCATCTTGAGGCTGGATCGTAGCATTTTACGGCGCTGGCCAAACGCCGCGGCTGTCAGGGTCTGCAAGGCGTCCAGGAGCTCCGGAGAGGGCCGATCTGCGCGGGGCTCCAGCCGGACCACGGCGGAATCCACGTTCGGGGGCGGTGTGAAGGCGCGCGCCGGCGCCTCCATCACCAGATGGGCTCGCGCCGTCGCCTGGGCAAGGACGCCCAGGCGGCCATAGGCGTCCGAGCCGGGCGCCGCGACGATTCGTTCGGCGACCTCCTTCTGGAACATCAGGGTGAGGGAGGTCGGCGTCCAGGGCCCGGCCAGCCACTTGATGAGCAACGGCGTGCCGACGTTGTAGGGCAGGTTGGAGACCAGGTGCGCGGCGCCGCCGGCGAGGGCGGCCTCGTCCACCCGCAGGGCGTCGGCGAACACCAGCTCGAGCCGGCCGGACGCCCGGGCCAGATCCTCTAGGAGCGGCCGGAAGCGTTCGTCCTTCTCCACGGCGATCACCCGCGCGCCGGTTTCCAGCAGGGCGCGGGTCAGCCCGCCGGGGCCGGGCCCCACCTCGATCACCACGTCCCCCGCGCCGACCGCGGCCAGGCGGGCGATCTTGCGGGTGATATTGAGGTCCAGCAGGAAATGCTGCCCGAACGCCTTCTTGGCCCACAGGCCATGGGCCTCCAGGGACTCGCGCAGCGACGGGAGTTCGGCCAGGCTCATCCGACGCGTCGCCCGGCGATCTCCGCCGCCATCCGGATAGCGGCGATCAGGCTGTCGGGGCGGGCGAGGCCCCGGCCGGCGATGTCGAAGGCCGTCCCGTGGTCCGGCGAGGTGCGGACGATGGGCAGGCCCAGCGTGACGTTCACGCCACCCCAGAAATCGAGCATCTTCACGGGGATGAGCGCCTGGTCATGGTAGAGGCAGATTGCCGCGTCGTAGGTGGCGCGCATCTCCGGCGGGAACAGGGTGTCGGCCGGCCAGGGGCCCGAGGCGTCGACGCCCAGGTCCTTCAGCGCCTGCACGGCCGGCTCCACCACCTCGATCTCCTCGCGGCCAAGCGCCCCCGCCTCGCCGGCGTGGGGATTCAGGGCGGCGACCGCCAGGCGCGGCCGGGCGATTCCGAAGTCCCGCGTCAGGGCGTCCGCCGTCACCCGGCCCGCACCGACGATGGCCTCGATGCTCAGCTTGGACGCCACCCCGGCCAGCGGTTCGTGGACGGTCACCAGGGCGCAGCGCAGGTCCCCGGCGACCAGCATCATCACCGGACCGCGCGCGCCGTTATGGCCGGCGGTGGCGGTCAGTTCGCCCAGGAACTCCGTGTGGCCGGGAAACTTGAATCCGGCCTCGTAGAGCGTCGCCTTGGCGATGGGGGCGGTGACCACGCCGCTCACCGCGCCGGACAGGGCCAGCCCCACCGCCGTCTCGATCCACTGGATGATGGCCGGGCCGGCCGAGGCCGAGGGCTGGCCGGCGATCACCGGTGTTCGCAGGGGCAGGTCGAGCACCGGGATCGCGGTTCGGAAGACCGCCAGGGCCTCGGCAGGCGCGGAGATTGCCTGGACGGGCGCCGAGCCGGGCGCCGAAGCCAGGGCCTGGGCGTCGCCGACGACAACGAACGGCGGGCCGCCATCCTTCAGCGCGCGCCAGGCCTTGGCGGCGATCTCGGGTCCGACACCGGCGGGATCGCCGAGCGTCAGGGCCAGGGGCCGGACGTTCACCGCGTCTCGATGGTCGCCGAGGTGCGCAGGTCCCGCATGTAGCGCCGGGCGATCATGCCGAGTTGCTGGGTGTAGAGCCGGTTTTCGATCTGCTCGCGGTCGGCGATCTCGCCTCCGGCCGCGCGCTTGCCGCACACCGCCACGAGATGCAGGCCCGCCGCGGTTCGGACCGGCTCGGACACCTGACCGACCTGCAGGCCTTCGGCCACCTCGCGGAACTGGGGCGCCAGGTCGCCCAGCTCGGCCTCGCCGAGGTCGCCGGCGACCACGCCCTGGGTTCCGCGCGCGGCGGTTTCCAGGGTTTCGCAGCTGGTGATCTGCGGCCGCACCGACAGGAGCTTGGCGCGGGCCGCCGCCTCGTCCTCGGCGCTGGCGCCGGTCGGCAGGGCGACCGCGACCTGCTTGAGGTTGATCAGGGTGGCGCCGCCGCCGGCCCGCTTGTCGCGCAGGTAGATGATGTACACGCCGTCCTTCACCGGGATCGGGCGGGAAAGCTGGCCCGGCCGCATCTGGTCGAGCACGGCCTGGACCTCAGGCGTGATGTCGCCCTGGGTCACCCAGCCGGCGTCGCCGCCGCTGGCCGCGGTGGGAAGGGTCGAGAATTGCCGGGCCACAGCGGGGAAGGGCGCGCCCTGCTGCATCTGCGTGATGAGCTGGGTCGCCCCCTGCAGGGTCTGCTCCGGGCCGCCGTAGCGCGCGGAATCAAGCATCACTTCGCTGATCTGGTACTGCGGCTTGGCCGCCGCCGCCTGCTGGCGGGCGAGAGCCGCATCGACCTGATCGTCGCCGATGCGCAGGCGGCTGCCATAGCGTCCGCCGATCCATCGCCGCCAGCTGTTCTGGGCCCGGATCTGCTGGCGCAGGGTGTCGGTCCCGATCTCGCGCGCGGCCAGGAACTGGGAGAACTGCTGCAGGCTCATGTTGTTCTGCTGAGCCATCTGGGTGAGCTCGCCGTCGATGTCGCGGTCCGAGACGATGATGTCGGTCTTCTGCTCGCGCTCCACGCGGCGCAGCTCCTGGAACTGCAACTGCTCGTCGATCAACGAGATCAGCGCCTCGCGTTGAAACTGTTCGAGCGTATCCTCGGTCGGCTGGGCCCCGGAGATGACGATCAGCAGGCGCATCCGCTGCGCCAGGTCATAAGTGGAGATGATGTCGTCGTTCACCACGGCGGCCACGGACTCCGACATTCCCTCCGGCGCGGCGGGAGGCGCCGGGGCGATTGGCGCGGCGGGGGGCGCCGTGGCTAGGGGCGCCTGGGCGGAGGCGGCGAGGGGGCTCGCCGCCGCGAGCAGGGCGCAAACCAGGGCTGCAGCCCGTGCGGCGGGACCCGTGACAACAGGATTCATGGTCGAAGTCATATCCTTGAGGAGCCGAACTGAGCCCATTCTACCTTGCATTTAAGGGACCGCCCAATGTGGCGAGCGTTAGGCGCACAGAGATAGATTCGCTCGGCAGCAGGCGGCCAATGATCACATCCTCCCGACGATACACCACATCCACCCGCAGGCAGTCGTCCCGATAGAAGACACCGAGGTCGCGGATCACCCATGCGTCCCGGCCGACATCGCGGTTGCCGTAGGCGCTGACGCCGAGGGATTTGCCAAGGTAGAGCTCGCCCCCGACGTCGAGATTCGCCCTGGCCGCGCCGTTGATGTCGAAATCGTCGGTCAGGTAGCGGACGAAGCCCGTGCCGTAGCGCGACGTGACGTTGGCGCCGGTCTCCAGGCGATGGATATCCAGGCTCTCCGAATCCAGCCGGGCGCGGGCGAACATCGACACCCCGCGGAAGGGCTGCGCGTCGGCGGCGACAACCCAGTCGGAGGCCTCGCCCCGCAGACCCGATCGTTCTGGGAAGACGAGGTTTTCCTGGGACCGGAAGGCGCGCCCCAGCAGGAAATTGGCCCGTCGGCCGTCCTCCCAAAGCACGGCGGCGCGGGCGGCGATATTTACCCGCACGCCATCTTCGTAGAGGTCGTAGCCCGGAAACTTGTTGGGCCGGAACAGCGTGGTTTCGTCGAACTCGAAGGCGACGCTGTCCTCGTTGAGGTAGATGGGGTGGCCCGCGGCGTCGTAATCCACGATCACCTGTTTGGCGTCCGGGCTGGCGACGACCTGCACCACCGGCTCGATGATCACCGAGGTGGTCCCGACCCGCCGGAACAGGGGGTAGCCGATGTCCGCGCCGGCCGTGGCGAGCACCCGGCCCACCTGCTTGCCGGTTACGGTCCGGCCCACGCCGGTGAGGATGTCGTCGATGTCGTAGGCGTCGCCGCGCACGGCCGCGAAGGCTTCCAGCCGCAACCCCGCCGGCGAGGTGAACGGCCGTCGCCAGTCGGCGGACCCGGTGAGGCGGCGGCTGTCGAGCCCCGGCAACCGCAGCTCCGGCGTGGTCGGCGACTGGTCGCGGTAAAGTCCGACCGAGCTGGCTTCAAGCCGGATCCGCCCGCCAGCCACCCGCAGGCCAGGCTCGTAATTGACCTCGGTGAGCGGCCCGATGCTCGGGAAGGTCCGGTCGATATCCTCGGGCCGCAGGCCCTGGATGCTGATCGCGGCGGCCGAAATATAGGATCGGGGGGTCTGGCGGATCGCGTAGACCTGGGAGATGAGGCGCCGGTCGTCGGCGACATAGGGACCGCGGCTCTCGTAGACGTCGTTGACCTCGTACTTGTCGAAGATCAGGTCGTCCGACGTGCGTTCGGCCGTGAACCCCCAGCGCCATTTCTCGTCGAGCTTGAAGGCGCCCCGCCCGAGAATATAGCTGCGATGCGCGCCTGTGCCCGGGATCTCGTTGCCCCGGCCGTCGAAGTCGCGGTCATGGGTGTAGCCGAGACGGAGGTCGAGGATGCCCGAATAGAAGGATTGCCGCCCCCGCAGGTTCAGAAACGGGCTGACCTTGCTGTTGAACTGCGGGCTGATGATCAGGTCGGAATAGGGAGAGACCACCCAGTAGTACGGCTGCTCGTAGGAGAGCCCGCGCCGGTCGGAGATCCCCGCCCTCGGCACCAGGAAGCCGGAGGCCCGCTTAGCGTCGGGGTCGGCATGCCAGAACACCGGCAGATAGAGGATCGTGGCCCCGAACAGCCGGAAACGGGCGTCCCGATAGCTGACGGTGTGGCCCTCCCTGTCCCGGACGACCTTGCTGGCGGAGATCGACCAGGTCGGGGTCTTGGCTGTGCCGTCCGCCGCGCAGACCTCGCAGGGGGTGTAGATCGCCCGGTTCAGCTCTTTGATGCTCTCGGATCGCTTGATCGCCGAAGCGGCCGCGATCTTCACGTTGTCCGGTAGGCGGGCGGAGAACCCCAGGGCGACGCCGGTCCTCAGCTCGTCGTCGAGCATGACCTCGTCCGCGAACTCGGCGGTGCCATCCGGATTGATGATGGTGATGTTGCCATAGGCCCGCACCACACCGCTGCCGTCCTCGTAGACGAGGCGGTCGGCCCGAAGGGTGCGGCCATTGTAGCGCACCTCGATGTTGCCCTCCGCCGTTGTGCGGTGGGCCGTATCGTCACGGGTGAGGAGGTCGGCCTCCATGTACAGCTCGCCCTGCGCCAGCCCATCGGGGCTGGGCGCGGGCGGAGTCTGCGCGTGGGCCGCCGAAGCGAGGGCCAGGGCCAGGGCTGCGCCGGTCAGGAAGGTGAGCTTGGCTGGGGCGCGCCCCAGCCGGCGGACGGTCATCACTCTCTAGTTCCGATCCCCTGGCGCGTGGACGCAATGGTTCTGTGATGCCCCCCGCCGATGCATAGCGGGGCGGGCCAGGGATTCAACCGTCTTCGGTGTAACAAAGCAGGCTGGTCCCCGCGAGCAGGGCCACCAGCCCGGGGGCCCAGGCCGCCAGCAGCAGCGGAATGATGTCGGCTTTCCCGAGCGCGCCGGCGAACTGGTTGAAGAAGAAGATCACGAAACCCACCCCCACGCCGGCCCCGGCCAGGCCGGCCAATCCCCCCAGCCGCGTCAGACGCAGCGAGAAGGCCGCGCCAAGGATGACCATGGCGGCGAAGATCAGGGGGGTGGAAAGCAATTCCTGGAAACGGAGCCGGTACCCGTCGGCCGAGAATCCCGCCTGTTCGGTCAGGCGGATCGCCTGCGGCAGGCGCCAGAACGCGATGGCCTCCGGCGAGGCGAACCGCTCCATGGCGCCCTCGTCGTCGAGGTTGGACGGAATGGTGTCGGTCGGATGGCGGATGGCGTTGGCCCCGGCTGTCGCCTCCCGCACGTCGGTCAGCCGCCAGAAACCGGGCATCAGCTGCGCCTCGGCGGCCTCCAGCCGGCGGTGGAACACCTGCGCTCCCGCGGCGCCCTTGCGGTACATGAACACCGAAACCCCATACAGCCGGACCGTGCCGCCCCTCACCTCCCGGTCTCGGGCGTGGATGACGATCTGGTTGTCGCTGTCGCCCTGGCGCAGCCAGACGTCCTGGGGGAGGTCCCCGAGGTAGTCCTCCATCAACCGGGCCCGTTCGCTTTCGTAGCGGGCGCCCAGGGCCGCCGCCAACGGGTTGACGGCCGCGACGGTGATGGCACCCAGCAGCGCCGCGACGGCCGCGGACGGCAGGATGAAGCGCCAGGCGGAAACCCCTGCCGCGCGCATCGCCACCAGCTCGCTCTTGCGGTTCAGGGTCACGTAGGCGCCCATCCCCCCGAACAGGAAGCAGAACGGCAGCAGCACCTGGATCAGCGAAGGCGCTCGCAGCAGGGTGAGCTGGAAGATCGCATTCGCCCCGACGTCGGCCCGGGTGCCCACCTGACCAGACAGCTCCACGAACTGCACCAGCAGGACCAGGGCCGAGATGATCGCCAGGGCCACCCCCAGGCCGATCAGCATCTGGCGCAGCACATAGCGTTCCAGGCGGCCCAGTCCGATCATGCCGCCGCTCCCACCGGAACGATGCGCGACGGCCGGCAGGTCATGTCGATGTGCCGGCTGATGCGCTGGCGGAACACCGCCCGCAGGCTCGCCGCGATCACCGCCAGCGGGATCAGGTATTGCAGAAGGTTGAGCCAGGCGCCGTCCTCGGCGGCCGATTGGGCCTGGAAGCCTGCGATCCGCACGACGGCGGCGATGGCGCTCACCGTGGCGATCCGGCGGCCATAGCCCATACGCGAGAAGCCGCCGCCGAGTATGGCGGTCAGGGCCAGCGCCATGAAGGCGACATTGTAGAGCGGCGTCACGATTCGGGAGTGGCCCTCCGCCAGCAACGACAGGCGATTACGTCGCTCCCAGTCCTGCTGGAGATCCGGGAAGAACAGCTCGTGGAGGTAGCGGTCCGACGGCTTGTACGAGATCAGGTCCTCGACGCTGGCCAGGGGCGTCAGGTCGTAGGTGTGCTCGCTGAACGTCGCGTAGTTCAGGACCCCGTCCGACGAGAACTCCTGGGTGGTGGCGTTGCGCAGGACGACGACGGGACGCCCGGCCCGGCGCGTGATCTCGCCCGTGGCCGCCGTGTAGGTGGTCGCCGAGCCGTCCGGTTTGCTTTCGTGGATGAACAGGTTCTCGAGGTTGCCGCCGCTGTCGACACTCTGGGCATAGACGGTCAGGCCCGGGGCGGGGGTGGTGAACTCGCCTTCGCGCACCAAGGTCGAGGCCAGGTCCATCCGGACGTTGAACAGCTCCTGGCGCAGGGTGCGGAAGGCGAGGGGCTGGACGTAGAGGTTCATCACCAGGGCCAGGACCGCCACCGTGCAGGCCAGCCGCATGGCCGGGGCGATGACCCTGGAGCGGCTCATGCCGCCGGCGAAGCAGACGACGATCTCCTGCTCGGTGTGCAGGCGATTGAGGGCCACCAGGGCGCCGACGAACACGGCGATGGGCATCACCATGTTGATCAGCTGGGGCATGTAGAGCAGCGTGACCTTCAGGAACACCAGGGCGCTCTGCCGCTGGTTCACGATCAGGTCGAGCCCGCCAAGGCTCTGGCTCAGCAACGCCACGCCGGTCAGCGCGGTGGCCGCCAGGACGATGGGACCGAGCAATTGGCGCAGCAGGTATCGGTCGATCAGGCGCATCACATATATACGGCTTACCCCGAGTTTAGGCGCGCCCCGGCCACGGAGGTGTTCTAAACCATGCGTCGCGGCGCCAGACAACCGCCCGGGAGCGGCTGCGCCAAGGCAAAGAGAGAGTGGGTATGGAGATTGAGTTCGTCGCGGCCGACGCCGCGCTTCCCGCCAGGACGGTGCTGGCGCGGGTGATTTTCGAGGGTGAGCCGGCCGACGGGGCGCTCGCCCAGGCGATAGCCGCCAGCCGCTTCACCGGCGGCAAGGGGCAAGTCCTGGACATCCTGGCGCCCTCCGGAATTGGCGCGGACCGGCTGGTGCTGGTCGGGGGTGGCAAGCGCCAGGCCTTCGACGCCCTGGGCGCCGAGCACGCGGCCGCCAGCGCCTATTCGGCGGTGAAGGCGTCCGGCCTGGAGGCCCTGCGGATCGAGCTTCCCGACGGACCGGACCTGGCGGCCAGGGCCGCGCTCGGCGTGCGGCTGGCCGCCTATCGGTTCGACAAGTACCGGACCAAGGAGCCGGCCGATAAGAAGCCCTCCATCGTCAAGACCCAGGTCGGGACCTCCGACCCGGAAGGCGCGCTCGCGGCCTTCCCGCCGCTGGCGGCCCTGGCCGATGCGGTCAGTTTCACCCGCGACCTGGTCTCCGAGCCCGCCAACACCCTCTATCCGGTGGAGTTCGCCCGCCGGGTGAAGGCCCTGGAGCGCCTGGGCCTGGAAGTCGAGATCCTCGGCGAGCCCGAGATGACCGCCCTGGGGATGGGCTCGCTGCTCGGCGTGGGGCAGGGGAGTGTCCGCGAGAGCCAGATGGTGGTCATCCGCTGGAACGGAGGGGCCAAGGACGCCCAACCGATCGCCTTCGTGGGCAAGGGCGTCTGTTTCGACAGCGGCGGCATCTCCATCAAGCCGGCCGACGGCATGGAGGACATGAAGTGGGACATGGGCGGGGCCGGCGCGGTCGCCGGGCTCATGCACGTGCTCGCCGGCCGCAAGGCCAAGGTCAATGTGGTCGGGATCCTGGGTCTCGTGGAGAACATGCCCGACGGCGCCGCCCAGCGCCCGGGGGACGTGGTCACCTCCATGTCCGGCCAGACCATCGAGGTCATCAACACCGACGCCGAGGGCCGCCTCGTGCTGGCCGATGCGCTCTGGTACTGCCAGGACCGATTCAAGCCGAGGTTCATGGTCGACCTGGCAACGCTCACCGGGGCCGTCATCATCTCGCTGGGCAACGACTACGCCGGCTGCTTCTCCAACAACGACGAGCTGGCGGGCAAGCTACTGGCGGCTTCGGGCGTCGAGGGCGAGCCGCTTTGGCGCATGCCGCTGCCCGAGGCCTACACCAAGCAGATCGACTCCATGATCGCCGACGTGAAGAACACCGGCGGCCGGCCGGGTGGGTCGATCACCGCCGCCCTGTTCCTGCAGAAGTTCGTGAATGGCCTGCCCTGGGCGCACCTCGACATCGCCGGGGTGGCCTGGAAGAAGCCGTCCTCCGTCCCGACCATTCCCGACGGGGCCACCGGCTACGGCGTGCGCCTGCTGAACCGCATGGTTCAGGAGAATTACGAGGGCTGACATGGCTGAGGACGCCTGCGAGGTCTGGTTCTACCACTTGGAGCGCACGGGACTGGATCAGGCCCTGCCCGAGCTGCTGGAGAAGACCTTGCAGCGCGGCTGGCGGGCGATCGTGCGTTCGCCAGCGGCGGAGCGGATCGATCACCTGGACGGCTGGCTCTGGAGCTATCGGGACGACAGCTTCCTCCCCCACGCCCCCGCCCAGGAGCCCGCCGCCGAACGCCAGCCGATCCTGCTGACCAGCGGTTTCGACAATCCCAACCGGGCCGACGCCCTGTTCCTGATCGACGGCGCCGAACCCGGCTCCCTGGAGGGCTACAAGCGCTGCGTGGTGCTGTTCGACGGCGCCGATGAAGGCCAGCTCAACGCGGCCCGCGCCGAGTGGACGCGGGTCAAGGCCCAGGGCTTGGCCGCCTCCTACTGGAAACAGCAGGCCAGGGGCTGGGAGAAGCAGGCGTGAGGCTCGCCGTCCTTGCCGGCCTCGCCTTGCTGGCCGCCTGCTCCAGCGCGCCGCCGGCCGCCGCTCCGCCGCCGCCGGTCGAGGCGCCTACGCCGCCACCCCCGGCTCCGCCGCCGCCACCCCCCGCGCCGCCGCCGCCGCCCGACCTCTGCGGCGCCGCGCCGTTGCAGCATCTCGTGGGACGGTTGCGCTCCGAGATCCCGGTGCCGGTCCGCCCCGAACGGGTCCGGGTGGCGTGCACCACCTGCCCGGTGACCATGGACTTCAGCCCCGAGCGCCTGAACTTCTTCTTCGACGCGGCGACAGGGGTGATCCGCGAGATCCGCTGCGGCTAGGCGCCCAGGCCCCGCAACAGCTCCAGCCAGGCCGCGCGGCCCTTGTCGCGGCTGAACCGTTCCACCGCCGTGGCCCGCGCCGCCTCCCGCAGAGCCGCCGATTCCCCCGGATTGCGGCAAGCTGCGATCATCGCCTGCGAAAGCGCCTCGACGTCGAAGAACGGCAGCAGCCTGCCGTTCACCCCATCCTCGATGGCGTCGTGGAGCGGCGCGGTGTCCGAACCGATCACATGGCAGCCGAGGGCCATGGCCTCGACCAGCGACCAGGAGAGCACGAAGGGGTAGGTGTAGTAGACGTGCGCCGCCCCCAGCCGCAGCGCCGCCAGCATCTGCTCGTGCGGCAGCTTGCCCAGGAAGTGCACCCGCGCCGGATCGATCTCCACGTCCCGGAAGCAGACCTCGCGCCAGGTGAGATCGTCGGGCGGGCTGCCGCCATAGGCCTGTTTGGTATCCTGGCCGATGATCAGCACCTGGGCCTCGGGGACTTCCGCCAGCAGGCGGGGCAGGGCGCGGGCGAAGATGTGCAGCCCCCGCAGCGGCTCCATGTTGTTGTTGACGTGGGTGATCACCGGCGTCCCCGGCGCGATCAGACGTCCGTCCGGCAGCAGGAAGGGTTCGGCGGGTCCCGGCCGGATGGCGTCGACGTCCACGCCCTCATGGATGATGCGGACATTACTCAGCACGCCCTGGGGCAAGGTGGAGGCCTGGAACCGGGTCGGCGCCACGATGGCCGCCGCATTGGCGTAGGCCAGGGCCATCACCGGATTCTTGGCGATCACCCGCAGGGCGTTATCCTCGCTGGGCGGGAAGAACTCGGTGTCGAACCCGACGTCGAGCCCGTGGGGCCGATAGAAGAACTCGGCGAACGCCACCTGGGGCGTGCCGGGGAACAGCTCCTCCAGAAAGGCCATCTCGCCCCAACCCGGGTGCCCGACGATCACCGCGGGATCCCAGCCGGCCGCCTTCAGCTGTCGCGCCATCCGATAGGCGCCCCAGCCGCGGATCAGGTCGGCTTCGGCGCGCACGGCGTAGGTGAAGACGTCCGACCCGGTCCCCTTGGGCAGGCCGTAGCGCCCCATCTGGACGCCCTCCATGCCGATGGCGTGGTTCTGGCCGATGCCGGCGCATGGAACGCCTTGCTCGACCAGGAAACCGATTAGGTCCCGGAACTGGCCGGGAAAGTTGTTGTGTACGAAGAGGGCGCCGCTCGGCATGCCCGCCTTTTGCCGGGCCGAAGGCGTGCTGTCACGCCCCGGCCGGGGAGGTGGTGCGGATGAGAGGACTCGAACCTCCACGCCTTTCGGCGCTGGAACCTAAATCCAGTGCGTCTACCAATTCCGCCACATCCGCGTGACCGTCCTGCCATCGCCACCCGGACGCCCCGCGTCAAGAGGCTCGTGCCGCGGCGGCCGGCGTGCGGCGTTTTCGGCCGGGCAGGGCCTTGGCCCCGTTCGGCCCGCGTGACATAACCCCCGGTCGCCGCGCTGGCGGGCCTCGCCGGCGCCCCCGTTTTCGGAAGTTGAATATGTCCACGCAAGTCATTGAGAAATCTGGTGAAGGCTTGAGCCGAATCTATGGCGTGACGGTCCCCGCCAAGGACCTGACCGAACGCCTGGAAGCCCGGATCGCCGAGATCACCCCGACTCTGACCATCAAGGGCTTCCGTCCCGGCAAGGTGCCGACCGCCCACGTCCGCCGGCTCTACGGCAAGGCGCTGATGAGCGAAGTGGTCGAGCAGACCCTCAACGAGACCACCCAGAAGGTGCTGGACGACCACAAGGTCCGCCCGGCCTCCCAGCCCGATCTGAAGCCTGAAGGCGACATGCAGAAGGTCATCGACGGCAAGGAGGACCTTGCCTACGAGATCGCCATCGACCTGATGCCGGAGTTCGAGCCCGTCGATCCGGCCAGCCTGTCCCTCACCCGCCCGGTCTACGAGCCGAAGGACGCCGAGGTCGACGAGGCCGTGGCCGAGCTGGCCAAGCAGAACCGCACCTACGAGGACAAGACCGGCAAGACCGTGAAGGCCGCCGACGGCGACATGGTGGTCATCGACTTCATCGGCCGCATCGACGGCGAGGCCTTCGAGGGCGGCTCGGCCGAGGGCGTCGAGCTGGTGCTGGGCTCGGGCCAGTTCATCCCCGGCTTCGAGGCCCAGCTGAAGGGCGCCAAGCCCGGCTCCGACGTCGAGGTGAAGGTCGCCTTCCCGGCCGACTATCAGGCCGCCAACCTGGCCGGCAAGGACGCGGTCTTCGAGACCAAGGTGAAGGGCGTGAAGGCGCCCGTCGACACCCCCGCCGACGACGCGTTCGCCACCCGCCTGGGCCTTGAAAGCCTGGAGAAGCTGCGCGAACTCCTGAAGACCAACCTGCAGGAGCAGTACGCCGGCGCCTCGCGCTTCAAGATCAAGCGCGCCCTGCTGGACCTGCTGGACGAGAAGCACGACTTCCCGCTGCCCCCCAAGATGGTCGAGGCCGAGTTCGCCAACATCTGGCAGCAGGTCGAGGCCGACAAGGAATCCGGCGAGCTGGCGGCCGACGACGCCAAGAAGACCGACAAGCAGCTCCAGAAGGAATACCGCAAGATCGCCGAGCGCCGGGTGCGCCTGGGCCTAGTGCTGGCCGAGATCGGCCGGGTCAACAACGTCCAGGTCACCGAGCAGGAGCTCAGCGAGGCGATCCGGCGCGAGGCCGTCAAATACGGCCCGCAGGCCCAGCAGGTGTTCGACATGCTGCGCCAGAACCCCAACGCCCAGGCCCAGCTCCGCGCCCCGATCTACGAGGAGAAGGTCGTCGACCTGATTCTCGAAAAGGCCAAGGTGAAGGACAAGAAGGTCCCGAAGGACGAGCTGCTGAAGGACGACGAGCTTCCCGACGGCTACGCCGACTAGGCGCTGACCTCGTCACGAAACAGCGGCGTCGGCCTCGGCCGGCGCCGTTTTCGTTTCAGCCGTCCGGTTTGGCTCTAGAGCGAGCGCAGCCGCCGCAGCAGCTCGGGATTTTCGATCTCCGAGCGGCGGCTGTTGATCTCGCGGGCCCGGTCCAGGCCCTCCGGCGCGGCCGCGACCGGCGCGATCGGAATGATGGGGGACGCGGGTACGGGAACGCGGTCGGCGGGCAGTTCCATGTCAGATCTCCCAACCCCGGAACGGGGCCCCCTGCCGTAAGGTATCATTAAGACACTTCGGAATCGCAAGGCCGAACGTGGGAAAATCGGCTGGCGTCAACCGATTTCGGGACTTAACCTCCCCGGATTAGCGCCGCGCCGCACCGGGCAGGGTCACCTTTCCGGAGCGGGAGTAGAGCGCCCAAGGGAAGGAAAGGTGAGTCTTGCTGCAGCAGACGCGCGCCGTAAGTCCTGATTATTTCCACAAGGTGGTCGATTGCCAGTGGGCCTGTCCGGCCCACACGCCTGTGCCCGAGTACATCCGCCTGATCGCGGACGGGCGCTACGCCGACGCCTACATGATCAATTGGAAGTCGAACGTCTTCCCGGGGATCCTCGGGCGGACCTGCGACCGCCCCTGCGAGCCGGCCTGCCGGCGAGGGCGGGTCGAGGACGAGCCGGTGGCGATCTGCCGGCTGAAGCGGGTCGCCGCCGACAACAAGGGCGACGTCTCGGGCCAGATGCCGGCGCCGACCACGGCCCGGAACGGCAAGCGCATCGCCATGGTGGGCGCGGGCCCCGCCTCCCTGGCCGTCGCCCGCGACCTCGCCCCCCTGGGCTACGAGATCGTGATCTATGACGCCGAAACCGCGTCCGGCGGCATGATCCGCAGCCAGATCCCCCGCTTTCGCCTGCCCATGGAGGTGATCGACGAGGAGGTCGACTTCATCACCCGCCTGGGCGGCATTGAGCTTCGCATGGGCCAGCGCATCGACAGCCTGAAGGGCCTGATCGCCGAGGGCTACGACGCGATCTTCGTGGGCTCCGGCGCCCCGCGCGGCCGCGAACTGGACATCCCAGGCCGGCAGGAGGCCGCGGCCAATGTCCATATTGGCATCGACTGGCTGTCCTCGGTTTCGTTCGGCCATGTGGACCGCATAGGCCGCCGGGTGATCGTGCTGGGCGGCGGCAACACCGCCATGGACTGCTGCCGCACCTCCCGCCGCCTCGGCGGCGAGGACGTGAAGGTGATCGTCCGCTCCGGCTTCGAGGAAATGAAGGCGTCCCCCTGGGAGAAGGAGGACGCCATGCACGAGGACATCCCGATCCTCAACATGCGCGTGCCCAAGGAATTCACTCACAAGGACGGCAAGCTGACCGGCGTGCTCTTCGAGGTGGTCGAGGTCCAGTACGACGACAAGGGACGCCGCCGCCTAGTCCCCTCCGGCGCACCCGACGAACATCACGAATGCGACGACGTGCTGGTGGCGGTGGGCCAGGAGAACGCTTTCCCCTGGATCGAGCGCGACCTCGGCATCACCTTCGACGAGTGGGACGTGCCCAAGGTCGATCCGGTGACCATGGGCTGCGGCCTGCCGGGCGTCTTCTTCGGCGGGGACGCGGCCTTCGGGCCGAAGAACATCATCTGGGCGGTGGCCCACGCCCACGAGGCGGCCATCTCGATCCACAAGTACTGCCAGGGCGAGGACCTCCATCAGCGCCCGCCGCCGGACTTCTCCCTCGTCAGCCAGAAGATGGGCATCCACGAGTGGAGCTACGACAACGACATCTCCAACGACCGCCGCTACCGGGTGCCCCAGCGCGACAAGGCCGAGGCCCTGAAGGATGTGCGTCTGGAGGTCGAGCTGGGCTTCAACCCGACCCTCGGGCTCGGCGAGGCCCAGCGGTGCCTGAACTGCGACGTGCAGACGGTGTTCGCCGACAAGCTGTGCATCGAGTGCGACGCCTGCGTCGACATCTGTCCGATGGACTGCATCACCTTCACCGAGGTCGGTGAGGAAGACGAACTGCGGACCCGCCTCAATGCGCCCGCCACCAACACGACCCAAGACCTCTATGTGTCCGGCGTCCTGCCAACGGCCCGGGTGATGGTGAAGGACGAGGATGTCTGCCTGCACTGCGGCCTCTGCGCCGAGCGCTGTCCCACCGGGGCTTGGGACATGCAGAAGTCCTACGTCGAGATGACCCAGGCGGGGGCCGCATGCTCCAGCCGGTGACCCCGCGGGTGAACGATTTCGTCGTCAAGTTCGCCAACGTCAACGGATCGGGGTCGGCCAGCGCCAACGGCCTCTTCGCCCGCTCCATCCTGCGGATGGGCGTGCCCGTGGCGGCGCGGAATATCTTCCCCTCGAACATCCAGGGCCTACCCACCTGGTACGAGGTGCGGATCACCGAGGCGGGCTACCAGGGGCGGCGCGGGGGCGTCGACCTGATGGTCGCCATGAACCCCCAGACCTGGGACCGCGACCTGGCCGAGATCGAGGCCGGCGGCTACCTGTTCTACGATTCCACCAAGCCGATCCCGGCCACGCGCTTTCGCGGCGACATCACCGTCATCGGCGTCCCGCTGACGGCCATGTGCAACGAGGCCTACGAGCTGCCGCGCGAGCGCCAGCTGTTCAAGAACATCATCTATGTCGGCGCCCTGGCCGCCCTTCTGGGGATGGACCTGCAGGCCATCAAGGGCCTGATCGCCGAGGACTTCGCCGGCCGGCAGAAGCTGATCGACGCCAATTTCGGAGCCCTGGCCAAGGGCTACGACTACGTCACCGAGCGGATGGCCCCGCTGCCACTCCAGGTGCGGCCCGCCGACAAGGTGGGCGACCGCATCTATGTGGAAGGCAACGAGGCTGCGGCCCTGGGCGCCCTCTACGGCGGGGCGACTGTCTGCGCCTGGTATCCCATCACGCCCTCGACCTCCGTGGCCGAGGCCTTCATGGCCCATTGCGCCACGCATCGGGTGGATCCTGAGACTGGCAAGAGCCGCGTGGCGATCATCCAGGGGGAGGACGAGATCGCCTCGATCGGCATCGTGGTGGGGGCCGGCTGGAACGGCTGCCGCGCCTTCACCTGCACCTCGGGTCCTGGCGTCTCGCTGATGACCGAGTTCATCGGCCTGTCCTACTTCGCCGAGATCCCGGCGGTGATCTTCGATGTCCAGCGCGGCGGCCCGTCCACCGGCATGCCCACCCGCACCCAGCAGGCGGACCTGATCAGCGCCGCCTACGCCAGCCACGGCGACACCAAGCACGTTATGTTGTTGCCGGCCGACCCGCACGAGTGCTTCGAGATGGGCGCCCTGGCCTTCGATCTGGCCGAACGGCTGCAGACCACGATCTTCGTGATGCTCGACCTCGACATCGGCATGAACGAGTGGCTGGTTCCGCCCTTCAAGTGGGACGACACGCGCAAGCTCGACCGCGGCAAGGTGATGACCGCCGAGGCGCTGGAGGCGGGCGCCGATTTCGGCCGCTACAAGGATGTCGACGGAGACGGCATACCCTTCCGCACCTATCCCGGCACGCACCCGAGCCTGGGCGGCTATTTCACCCGCGGCACCTCCCGCAACCCCTACGCCCGCTATTCGGAGGAGGGCGCGGTCTATGTCGACAACATGGAGCGCCTGCTCCGCAAGTTCGAGACCGCCAAGTCGCTGATCCCGCCGCCCATCGCCCGCCCGGCCCGCCGCCGGACGTCCGACGGCGTGATCTACTTCGGCTCCACCAGTGCGGCGATGGCGGAGGCCCTGGAACACCTGGAGGCCGAGGGTCGGGACGTCGACGCCCTGCGCGTCCGGGGCTTCCCGTTCGCGGCCGAGGTCGACGCCTTCATCGCCGCCCACGACCGCGTCTTCGTCGTGGAGCAAAACCGCGACGGCCAGTTCAGGACCTTGCTCATGAACGAGGGCGGCCACGATCCGGCCAAGCTCGTCGCCGTCCTGCACTATGACGGCACGCCCATCACCGCGCGCTTCATCGCCGGCCGCATCGCCGGCCTGATGGCGCTCGCCCAGACCCAGGCGGCGGAATGACCTACATCCTCAAGCCCCGGCTGCATCACCCCCAGCTGCCCACCAACAGCCTCGGCTACACCCGGCGCGACTACGAGGGCTCGGTCTCGACGCTTTGCGCCGGCTGCGGCCACGACTCCATCTCCGGGGCGATCATCCAGGCCTGTTTCGAGCTGGAGCTGCCGCCGCACCGGGTGGCCAAGCTCTCCGGCATCGGCTGCTCGTCCAAGACGCCGGACTACTTCCTTGGCAATTCGCACGGCTTCAACACCGTGCACGGGCGCATGCCCTCCGTGCTCACCGGCGCGAACCTGGCCAATCGTGAGCTGATCTACCTTGGCGTCTCGGGGGACGGCGATTCCGCCTCCATCGGCCTGGGCCAGTTCGCCCACGCCATCCGACGCGGCGTAAACATGCTCTATATCGTCGAGAACAACGGCGTTTACGGCCTCACCAAGGGCCAGTTCTCCGCCACTTCCGACAAGGGCTCCAAGTCCAAGCGCGGCGTGGAGAACCACGATTCCGGGATCGACATGGTGAGCCTCGCCCTGCAAATGGGCGCCACCTACGTCGCCCGCTCGTTCTCGGGCGACAAGGCTCAGCTCGTGCCGCTGATCAAGGCCGGCCTGGCCCACAAGGGCGCCGCCTTCATCGACTGCATCAGCCCCTGCGTGCAGTTCAACAACCACAACGGCTCGACCAAGAGCTTCGACTATGTGCGCGAGCACAACGAGGCGGTGAACCGGCTCGACGTGATCAGCCATCGCGATCCCATCAAGGTGGACTACGCCCCCGGCCAGACCGTGCGGGTCCAGCAGCACGACGGCTCGATCCTGTCCCTCCACAAGCTCGCCGAGCTCTACAATCCGAACAACCGCGCCCAGGCGCTCGGCTATCTGCAGGCCAGGCAGGCGAGGGGACAGATCGTCACCGGCCTCCTGTTCGTCGATCCGGGGGCCCATGATCTCCACGACTCCGTCGGCACTGTGGACACGCCCTTAAACCAGTTGACGGAAAGGGAATTGGTGCCCGGCCAGGCCGCGCTCGACCGGATCAACGCGGGCTTTAGGTAGACCTGCGCAGCACCGTCCCGGCGGCCAGCAGCGTGACGCATGCCGTCGCGAGGGCGGTCCAGGCGGCGATTGGGTTGTCGCCGCGCTCCGCCACGAACACCGCCACCAGTCCCCAGGCGACGGGCAGGGCGTAGATCCAAAGCCGGACCCTCGCCAGGACGACCAACGCCACGGCTAGGACGGCCAGGAGGCCACCCACCGCCGCGGGAACCCGCGCGGCCGGCGCTAGCCAGCCAAGCTCTGTCAGCACGGTGATGATGTTCACGGCCGACGCGATCGTCAGCCAGCCGGCCAGGGCGCCGAAGGTCCCGGCGACCACCACCCGGTCCGCCGCCGATCCGCCTGAACGCTGAGCCCCGGCCATGGCGATGACGCTGGCGCCTAGCGCCAGGAGGATGATCCCCACCGAGGTCCACTCCAGGTCAAAGGCCGAGGCCAGGATCCAGGCTCCGCAGCTCGCCATCGCCATCGCTCCCGGCCAGCCCGCCCTGCGAACGGCGGCCGAGCGGTCGCCGGCCGGCAGGAACTGGTAGATCGCGAAGGCCAACATGCCGAGATAAAGCAGGCTCCAGATCGAGAAGGCATAGCCGGCGGCGCGCAAGGTCCCGGCGCCCGCCGCCGCGAACTCGGACGCCGACTGGCCCCAGCCGCCCAGGGCCTGCGCCGACGGCGCGCCGATGGCGAAGGCGACCGACGCGACGACGGCCAATTTCCTGGCCCTGGAGTTCACGGGGCCACGGGCGCCGGCCGGGCGGAGTTCATCTCCGGGATGTAGAGGTTCGTCAGTATGCCCGCCAGGAACCCCGCGGGGCGGAACCGCGGACCGTAGGCCGCGCACGGATCCGGCTTCTCGATCCGGCGACGCTTGGTGTCGGACGGCTTCAGGGCGCGGGCGGCGGCGTCGCCGAACGGCTCGGCCAGTTGCAGCGCATCCCCGATGCGGCTCAGCGACGGGTCGTCTATCCCCACCACCTTGGCGGAGCGATTCCAGGTGATGGCCGCCAACTGCCGCCCGTCCGCCGCCACCAGCTCCGCTTCCGCCCCGAGCGCGCCGGTGGTGCCCGGCGCGCGCACGCCGATGGGACCCGGGATGAAGAAGGAGGCTGCCGCGGAGGCGAATGAGGCGGCCCGCCCGGTGGGGCGCACATGCGTGATCGCCGCCCGCACCGTGGCGTCGGGCTGAGTTTCGACGATCTCGTACCATTTGGAGAGTTCGAAGCAGAGCTGGGCGTCTATCTCGCGGGTCAGGATCCGGCGAGCCGGTTCTGCGAAGGTCGGATCCTGGGCCCGGAAGACCGAAGGCTCCAGGGCGATCCGCCGTACGGAGGCCAGCGCGGCTGCCTCACGCCGCTCCAGGATACCGGCCAGAACCGCGCCCCGGGCGCCCATACCCTGATAGGAGGAAAGAAAATCGGATTGTCGCGGCGCGCTCGCGCAAGCGCCGAGGGAAAGAGCTGCGAGAATCGAAAGGAGCCTGATCATCCCTAAGTAAGGCTCAGAGGCGGGTTTAGGATGCAAGGCCGTCGCTGGCGGGCGGCCAGCGGGAAGGCGAGACAAGGTCGACGACAGGCGCTAGAAATATGCCCATGTCTAGGAAACTTCCCTCCCTCGCCGTCGCCTTTGCCTGCTTCCTGCCCGCGGTCTCCTGCGCCCAGGCCCCGCAGGCGGCCGCCCCAGGGGCCATCAACCCCTGCACCCTGCTGACCGATGCGGAGGTGTCCGATGTCATGGGCCTGAAGGTCCAGGCGGGACGGCCCTTCGACAATGGCGTCACCGGCGATGGCGCCTTTTCCACGACCTGCGTGTGGGCCGTCGCCCTCGATCCGAACTCGATTCCCGACACCACCAAGCCGCTGGGGGGCGCGAGCTTCGCGATCCTCAACATCCTGAATTGGCCCGGTGGTCCCACCGACGCCCAGAAGTACCTGGACAGCTTCCAGGGGGCGTTCGACCAGAAGGTGATCAACTCCCAGCCGGTCCCGGTGGAGGTTGGCGCCGACCAGTCCCTCTGGTGGGGCGACGGCGTGGCGGGGCGCAAGGATGGCGTCAGCTTCGGGATCTCGGTGGCCCAGATCGCCGATCGTGACCAGCGCCAGCCCAAGGCCGAGCAGCTGGCGCGCCGGGTCGCCCAGCGGCTCTGGGCCAAGCCTACCTAGGGCCTGTTGCGCTCTAGGCCCTGGCCAGTTCGCCGACCACGAAGACATCCTCGCCGGCGCGGGCCAGGCCCTCCAGCACGTCCGGCAACTCGTGGGAGCCGACGACCAGGACGAGGCCGACGCCGCAGTTGAACGTGCGGCGCATCTCATATTCAGAAACGCCGCCAACCTCTTGAAGCCATTGAAAGACTGGCGGAAGGGTCCAGGCGTTCCAGTCGAATCTGGCCACCAGTCCCTCAGCGATGGCGCGGGGCGGATTCTCGATCAGGCCACCGCCGGTGATGTGGGCCAGGGCCTTCACGCGGCCGGCCTTGAGGTGCGGCAGGACGGTCTTGATGTAGATCCGGGTGGGCTCCAGCAGGGCCTGGGCGAGGGTCCGGTCCGGCGCGAATGGGGCGGACGCATCCCAATTCAAGCTTGAGCGTTCCACTATACGGCGGACCAGGGAATAGCCGTTTGAATGCGGTCCGGACGAGCCCAGTCCGATCAGGATATCTCCAGGTCCTTGGTCCGCCAGCCTCGGGAGCACCTTGTCCCGTTCCACGGCGCCGACGCAGAACCCGGCCATGTCGTAGTCGCCCTCGGAATACATGCCCGGCATCTCGGCGGTCTCGCCGCCCACCAGGGCGCAGCCGGCCTGCCGGCACCCTTCGGCGATCCCGGCCACCACGGCCGTGGCGGCCTCCACGTCGAGCTTTCCGGTGGCGTAATAGTCCAGGAACATCAGCGGCTCGGCGCCCTGGGCCAGGAGGTCGTTGACGCACATCGCCACCAGGTCGATCCCCACCGTGTCGTGGATGCCCGTCTCGATGGCGACCTTCAGCTTGGTGCCGACCCCGTCCGTGGTGGTGACCAGCAGCGGATCCTCGTAGCCGGCGGCCTTGAGGTCGAAGAGCGCGCCGAAGCCGCCCAGCGCCGAATCCGCGCCCGGACGGCGCGTGGACTTGGCCAATGGCTTGATCCGCTCGACGAGGGCGGCGCCCGCGTCTATGTCGACGCCGGCCTGGGCGTAAGTAAGACCGTTCGGCCGCTCGGACATTCAACCGCCTTAAGGCAAGAACCAGACATTGCGCGCAGACCGCTCTTGCAGACTCGGCCGCGCGCGGGGCTATAGCTAATCGATGAAGCCGATCACCACCACCGCGGAACTCGAGGCGTTCTGCGCAAAGATCAAGGGCCAGCCCTTCGTCGCCGTGGACACCGAGGTCATGCGCGAGACGACCTACTGGCCGAAGCTGTGCCTGATCCAGGCCGCGACCCCTGACGCCGAGGCGGTCATCGACCCCCTGGCGGAAGAGCTCGACATGGGATGTTTCCTCGACATCCTGCGCGACGAGACCATCCTCAAGGTCTTCCACGCGGCCCGTCAGGACGTCGAGATCTTCAACAACCTTGGCGCCATGCCCCGGCCGCTGTTCGACACCCAGGTGGCCGGCATGGCCGCGGGCTTCGGCGAACAGATCGCCTACGACGCCCTGGTGCGCCAGATGCTGAAGATCGAGCTCGACAAGAGTTCGCGGTTCACCGACTGGGCCCGCCGGCCGCTCTCCGACAACCAGCTCACCTACGCCCTGGCCGACGTGACCCACCTGGCGCGCCTCTATCCCATGCTGCGCGAGCGGCTCGAGCGGGAGAAGCGGCTGGCCTGGGTGACCGACGAGATGGAGGGGATCATCGATCCCGCCCTCTACGACGTGGAGCCTGAGAACGCCTGGAAGCGCCTGCGTCCCCGCCGGCACACCGCCAAGTACCTGGCCATCTACCGGGCCGTGGCGGCCTGGCGCGAACGGACCGCCCAACTTCGCGACCAGCCGCGGGGCCGCATCCTCAAGGACGAGGCCATCGACGAGCTGGCCACCCAGGCGCCGACCGACGCCGACGGGCTCGATCGTCTCCGCTCGGTCCCCAAGGGGTTTTCGGGCTCGCGGTTCGGGCCGGACCTGCTGGCGGCGGTGCGCGAGGCGCTGATAGATCCCGAGGCCTACGCCCCGGTGATCGAGAAGGTCCGTCAATCCACCTCACCCGCCGCCGGCGCGGTGGTGGAGCTCTTGAAGGTGCTGCTCAAGGCCCGGGCGGAGGAGGCGGGTGTGGCCTCCAAGCTGATCGCCACGGTTTCCGACCTGGAGCAGATCGCCAACGACGACGAGGCCGAGACCGCGGCCCTCAAGGGCTGGCGCCGGGAAGCCTTCGGTGAGGACGCCCTCAAGCTGAAGCGCGGCGAGCTGGCCCTGGTGCTGGACGGGGCGCGGGTGCGTGTCGTGGAAGTCCGCAGGGCCCCGCGAGCGGTCGCCGCGAGCTAGCTGGGGATCACTCCAGGTATCTGAATAAATAACGGGATTTGGACGAGTCACAGGCTTATCCACCGCTTGGCGGGCGTTCCATGCACAGACCCCTTCGCGGGGCCTGTTGCGGCCGGGCCGGACCGGCGCCAATCTCCAATTGCCGAGAGGGACTGCGGCGCGGCGGACCGGGAGACCGGGAAGCGGAGCGGGCAGGAGGCGCCTCCAGGATGGGAGTTTCGGGGTAACCCGGAGCCGACGGCCTGAAGGAGCAACAAGGGCAGGTCCAAGCCGAGCCGGGCGACTGGCGGAGCGGAGATGGCCCCCAACCTTGAAAGCTCAGATCCCCCAACGGATCTGGTCAGAGGGCGGTGTTCGGGGCAACCTGGGCGCCGCCCTCTTGCTATGGGGCTTAGGCTATCTCCAGCCGCAGCTTCAACGCCTGGGCGAGGGCCTGGGCCCGCTTGCCGGTCTGATCGCCGAGCAGCATGTCCTGCCAGTCGGCGTCGGCGGTGAGGACGAGCTTTTCCCCCCGGATCTCCAGCTTGGATTTCTCCAGCAGGCGGGCGTTGCGCCCGGAGATATCGCAGCCGAGGCGCACCGCCGAGCCCAGGGCGCGGGCGCGCTGACGCCGGTCCGGCGTCAGTATGCGGCCGATCGTGGCGGTGTCGGGCGGTGAGGCTGCGGAGGAATGCCGCGCGAAGGCCACGCAGGCCAGGAACGCCCGCTCAGGGTGGGTCATGCCGGCGATGGGCGCACGCAGCACCTGGTCGAAGGCCAGGTCCGCGCGGTGGTCGGGGTGCAGCCGCGCGCCGATATCGGCCAGCCGGCAGGCGGCGGCCACCAGCACGGCGTCGCGTCCGGGGAACATCGGGGGCAGGGTCTCGAACACCGGGCCCACCCAGGCCTGCAGCGCTTCGCCCAGGTCCGGCGATAGTCCGCGCAGGGCGGTGAGCGCCGCACAGCCTTCGATCAGCGGATCGCGATCCCGCACCTCGGGCTCCATGGCCTCCAGCAGGATACCTTCGCGGACCCCGTAGGCGGAGATCACCACCCGCTGGACCTCCAGCCGCTCGATCAGGCGGTCGAGGACCAGGGCCGAATAGGGCAGGGTGTCGAAACGCTTCTTCGAAAGCCCCTCGATGCGCTCCAGGGAGGCGCGCGACTGCCGCTCCACGAAGTGCGTCAGGCCCAGCGCCTCGGCGCGGCTCATTTCGTACTGGTGGGCGATTTGCAGCGGATAGCCCGCCACCTGCATGTGCAGCAGGGCAAGGTTACGCCACGCGCCGCCGACCGCGTGGAAGTCCGGGCTGGCGAAGCGGTTGGCCATGGGCAGCAGGGCGTCGTCGATCGCCCGGCGGGTGCGCTCCAGCTCCAGGGGCTTCGGCGCCCCCAGTGCGAACGGCCCGAGCGGCAGGGTGACGCCGTCCGTGGCGCCCGCCCCGTTCAGCCGGACCAACTCCAGGCTCGATCCGCCCAGGTCCCCCACCACGCCCTTGGCGTCGGGTTGTCCGGCGATCACGCCCAGGGCCCCGTACCGCGCCTCTTCGGCGCCTGTGAGCACGCGGACCTCCAGCCCGGTCTCGTCCCGCACACGCTTGAGGAATTGGGGCCCGTCGGATGCCTCGCGCACCGCCGCGGTGGCGGCGGCGGTCACCTCGTCGGCGGGCCAGCTGTCCAGCACCGCGCGGAAGCGCCGGAGCGCCGAGATCGCCGCCTCCACCCCCTCGCGCGACAGGCGTCCGGTGGCGGGCAGGTCACGGCCAAGGCCGGCCACCACCTTCTCGTTGTAGATGGTCCACAGGGCCCGGCCGTCGATCCGGTAGATGACCAGTCGGACCGAGTTGGACCCGACGTCGATGACGGCGGCCTGACGCGCCTCGCGGGCGGAAGGGCTATCCGCGCTGGGCCACATGGTCGATCGCGCGCGGCATGTCCTTAACTCGCTGGCCCCTTCCGGAGAGGCTGGGGTTGGTCATGAAATACTCGTGCGCGGAAAACGCATTGGGATGGTCCGAGGACGGGTCCCGGCTATAGCGGCCGTGGGCGTCCAACGTCCAGCTTTGCGCTTCGTCCTTCAGGTTCGCGAGCAGGATCTGCTGCAGCACCTGCTGGTGGACCGTGGGGTTTTCGACCGGGGTCATGCATTCCACCCGGCGGTCGAGGTTGCGGGGCATCCAGTCGGCCGAGGAGATGTAGAGCCGGGCCTGCGGCGAGGGCAGGGGGTGGCCGTTGGCGAAGGCGAACGCCCGGCCGTGCTCCAGGAAGCGTCCGACGATGGATTTCACCCGGATGTTCTCGGACAGGCCCACGACGCCGGGGCGCAGGCAGCAGATGCCGCGCACCACCAGGTCGATGCTCACCCCGGCCTGGCTGGCCGCGTAGAGGCCGTCGATGATCTCGGGATCGACCAGGGAGTTGAGCTTGGCCCAGATTCCCGCCGGCTGGCCGGCGCGGGCGTTGTCGGCCTCCTGGGCGATCAGGCTCAACAGGTCCCGCTTCAAGGTGATCGGCGAGAAGGAGAGCTTCTCCAGGCCTTCCGGCTGGGCGTAGCCGGTCACGTAGTTGAACAGCCGGATCGCGTCGCGCCCCAGCGCGGGGTCGGTCGTGAACAGCGACAGGTCCGTGTAGATCCGCGCCGTCACCGGGTGGTAGTTGCCGGTCCCGAAGTGGCAGTAGGTGCGCAGGGTCTCGCCCTCGCGGCGGACCACCGTCGAGAGCTTGGCGTGGGTCTTGTACTCGATGAAGCCGAAGACCACGTGGACCCCGGCGCGTTCCAGGTCCCGGGCCCACTTCAGGTTGGCTTCCTCGTCGAAGCGCGCCTTGATCTCCACCACGGCGGTGACGTTCTTGCCGCTCTCCGCCGCCTCGATCAGGGCCGCCACGATGGGGCTGTCCTTGGAGGTGCGGTAGAGGGTCTGCTTGATCGCCAGGACGTTGGGGTCACGGGCCGCCTGCCTCAGGAACTGGACCACCACGTCGAAGCTCTCGAACGGGTGGTGGACCAGGATGTCCTTCTCGCGGATCGCCGCGAAGCAGTCGCCGCCGTGGTCGCGGATGCGCTCGGGGAACCGCGGCTCGAAGGCCTTGAATTTCAGCTCCGGCCGGTCGGCAGGGATCAGCTGGGTCAGCTCGTCCAGCCCCAGCATCCCGTCGATCAGGATGATGTCCTCGGCGTTGGCGTGCAGGTTCTCGCAGATGAAGGCGCGCAACTCCTCGGGCATAGCGGCCTCGATCTCGACCCGCACCACTGAGCCCATCCGCCGCTGCTTCAGCGCCGCCTCGTACTCGCGCACCAGGTCCTCGGCCTCTTCCTCGATCTCGATGTCGCTGTCGCGGATCAGGCGGAACACGCCCTGGTCCTCGGTCTCGCAGCCGGGGAACAGGTGGTCGATGAACAGGGCGACGAAATTCTCCAGCGACAGGAAGCGCCGTTCGCGTCGCCGCCCGCCCGGCGCCTGCCAGAACCGCGCCACCTGCGCCGGGATCGGCAACAGGGCGTAGAGCAGCTTGCCGTCCACCTTGCGCCGCAGCTTGAGCACCAGGGAAAAGGCCAGGCTCGGGATGAACGGGAAGGGGTGGGCCGGATCGATCGCCAGCGGCGTCAGGACCGGGAACACCTCGGACAGGAAGGTCGCCTGCAGGCCCGCGCGCTCCGCCTCGGTGAGGTCGCCGGGGGCCACCACGTGCAGGCCCTCATCGGTCAGTTCCGCGCACAGTTCGCGCCAACGCTGCTGCTGGTCGCCCATCAGGTCGGCGGCTTCGGCGTTGAGGCGCTCCAGCTGTTCGGCGGGGGTCGCGCCGTCCTGGCTGACCACCCGCACGTGCTCACGCACCTGGGCTTTCAGGCCGGCCACCCGGACCATGTAGAATTCGTCGAGGTTGCCCGCGCTGATCGCCAGGAAGCGCAGGCGCTCCAGCAGCGGGTGGCGCAGGTTGTCGGTTTCCGCGAGCACGCGGCGATTGAAGGCCAGCCACGAGAGTTCGCGATTGAAGAACCGCGTCGGCGAGCCGGCGAGGTCGGCGTCCACCGGCGCCGGTGCGGCGATCTCGTTCGCGGCGTTCGCCGGCTGCGTCATCGGCATGACTCCGGACCGTAGTGGCATGGTCCTCCGACCCTCTGTCCAACCCGGCGTGATTGTACCCCCAGAATGGTTAACTGCGTCATTCTCTTCGCCGGTGGAAAGACACCGGAACGGTGACGGTACGGTGACGTTGTCTCGAAGAACCCCAAAAGGAGGCCGCGATGGCCAAGAAATCCGTCAAGCAGCGCACGCCTCGCAAGATCGCCGGCGTCAAAGTCCCGAAGCTGGTCCGTCGCGGCCTTGACGAGCTGATGGCCTCCAAGACCGGCCGCGCCGTCGTCGCCGACGCCATCCTGGCGGCCGGCGCGGCCCTGCTGGCCACCCAGGCCAAGAAAGGCTCCGCCACTCGCAAGGCGCTCGACAAGCACCTACCCGAGTCGGTCGCCAAAACCGCCAAGCGGAAGGCCGCCGCGGCCACGGCAGGCGGATCGGCTCTGTCGCTGGCTGTGGGCGACGCCACCCGCGCCTTCATCGAAGCCCTCCAGCGGGGCAAGGCCGAGGCCGACGCCCGGGTCGCCTGGCCGCCCATCGAGGAAAGCGCCCCGCCGGCCAAGACCAAGGCCGCGCCCCCGGCTCACTAGCCGTCCTCGCCGGCCTCCAGGATCTGGCGGGCGAGGGCCCGGGTCACCGGTTTCCACTGGTCGTCGCCGGCCTCGTCGAGCCGGCGAACCATCTCGGCCGCGTCGGGGATCGATCGCTCCATCCGCCGCAGCAGGTAGGGATAGACCCCTTCCGGCGGCCGGATGTGGCGTTCGCGGAAGAACCGCCGCAGCACCCCTTCAAGCACCTCGTCGTCGGGCGCCTCGATCTCGGCGATCTGCAGGGCGTTCAGGCGCGATCGCAGGTCCGGCAACTCGGCGGTCCAGGCGGCCGGCGCGCGCCGCGCGGTCATCAGCAGGCCGGCGCCCGGACGGGCGGCGATGTTGATCAGGTGGAACAGCGCCTCGGCTGGGACGCCCCGATCGACGTCCTCCAGGAGCGCCGGCGCTCGGGCGGCGAGCTCCAGGTCCGGCGCGGCGCGATCCAGCGCCACCGCCCCTGCCGCCTTGGCCCAGGCTCCGGCCAGATGGCTCTTGCCGCAGCCCTGCGGGCCGATCAGCGCCAGCGCGCCGCCATGCCAGCCGGGCCAGGCGTCCAGGCTGGCCACCGCCTGCCGGTTGGAGGGGCCGACGACGAACTGGTCGCGCGAACGCTCGCCAGGGCGTCCCAGGCTGAGGCGGAGCTGACGCGCCATCAGGCGGGCGGGGCGGTGAAGGTCACGGCGGGAGTTTAGCAAGCCCGCGAGGGGCCGCGCCAGCTAGCGAGGCGAGGAAACCGTCGACCAGCCTTCGCCCTTGAGCAGTTCGATGGGCGAGAAGCGGATCTTGTAGTCCATCTTGGTCGATCCCCTGACCCAATAGCCCAGGTACACGTAGGGCAGGGCGGCCAGGTCCGCCTGGCCCACATGATCGAGGATCACGAACGAACCCAGGCTACGGCGCGCCAGGTCCGGGTCGTAGAAGCTGTAGACCAGCGACAGCCCGTCCCCCATCAGGTCGACCAGGGCGCAGGCCACCAGCTCGCCGAACCCGCCGTCGGGCCCGCGCAAGCGGTATTCCACCATGTGGGTCCGCACCGCGGTGTCCTCGACCATGGCCACGTAGTCCGGCCAGGTCATCTCGGCCATGCCGCCGTCGGCGTGGCGGGTCGTCAGGTAGCGGCGGAGCAGGTCGAACTGCTCCATGGTGGCCTCGGCCTCCACCAGGTGGCGGTCCAGGTCCTCGTTTCGCGCCAGGATCTTCCGTTCGGATCGGGAGAAGGCGTAGGCCGTCGCCGGGATGCGCGCCGACACGCAGGCGGAACAGGCCTCGCAGGCCGGGCGATAGGCGATGTTCTGCGACCTACGGAACCCGACCTGGGTCAGGGAGTCGTTGACCTGCGCGCCTTCCGACAGCGGCAGGTGGGCGAACACCTTCCGCTCGTGCCGCTCCGGCAGGTACGGGCACGGCGACGGCGCGGTCAGGAAGAACCGGAGCTGTCGGGTCGGGAAATGCTGCGTCACGGAACTGCGATCACCTCGAAACTCTGACGGCGATGGCGATTAGGCGTCATGCCGGGCGCTCGCGCAAGCCGGTGCTTACAGCCTGGGGTCCGGGGGCAGCACCGGAGCCTCGCGGAGCAGCACGATGGCGATCCGGCGGTTGCCGGGCAGCACCGGGTCGTCCGGATAGAGCGGTTCGGAATTGGCCTTGCCGGAGACCTGGTAGACCCGGTCGGCCTCGACGCCCGCGCCTTGCAGGATACGCCGCGAGGCGTCGGCCCGGCCGGCTGACAGCGCCCAGTCGCTCTCCGGCGTGCGGCCGCCGGTGCTGGCGCTGGTGTGGCCATAGATGCTCACCCGATTGGGCAGCTGATTGATGACCCGCGACACGGCGCGCAGCAGCACCCGGGCCCGGTCGTTGGGCTGCACCGAGCCCTGGTTGAACATCGAGCGGCCTTCCTGGTCGACCAGCTGGATGCGCAGGCCCTCCGGGGTCTGGTCGATGATGATGTTCTTCGACAGTTCGGCCAGTTCGGGCAGGTCCTTCATCGCCTGGCGGAGCGAGGCCGCGGCCGAGGCGAAGGCGGCCTCCTCGCGCTTCTGCAGCGCGGCGCGCAGGGCCTCGGTGGTCGCCTGTTCGATGGATTCGGTCTTGGCGGCGTCCTTGGCCGGGCCGTCGCTGGGATTTCGAGAGTCCGGGGCCAGCTCCTCGATCACCGAGGAGGAGCCAGCGTTCTTAGCGCCGTCGGAGCCCAGGGCCGTGCCGCCCAGGATGCCGCCCGAGCCGGAGGTGGTCTCCGAGACCGAGGCCGGGGCGAAATAGTCGGCGATGCCGCGCTTCTGCTCCGGGCTGGTGGTGTTGATCAGCCACATCAGCAGGAAGAACGCCATCATCGCGGTCACGAAGTCCGCATACGCGACCTTCCAGGCGCCGCCGTGGTGTCCACCGCCGCCGCCCTTCTTGATCCGCTTGATTACGATCGGCTGGTCGCCCACCGACATGGCTCACCCGTGTTAAGGCTGATTCCAGCGCAAGGTGCGGCGGGGCTCGTTAAGATGGGGTTGCGAGGTGATCGAATGAAGGTGGCGTTCGCGGGGCTAGGCGTGATGGGCTTCCCCATGGCCGGGCATCTGGCCCGGGCCGGGCACGACTTGGCCGTCCATAACCGCAGTCCGGAAAAAGGCGCCCGCTGGGTCGAGACCTATGGCGGCCGCAGCGGCGCGCCCGGCGAGGCGGCGCAGGGCGCCGAGATGCTGATCCTCTGCGTCGGCAACGACGAGGACGTGCGCCAGGTGGTGGCCCAGACCCTGGAGGCCCTGGCGCCCGGCGCGGTGATCGTCGACCACACGACCACCTCGGCGGTGGTGGCCCGCGAGATGGCCGAAAAGGCCGCCGCCACTGGCCGCGCCTTCGTCGACGCCCCGGTCTCCGGTGGCCAGGCTGGGGCCGAGAGCGGCCAGCTCACCATCATGTGCGGCGGCGAGGCGGCCGCGTTCGCTCGGGCCGAGCCGGTGATCGGCGCCTACGCCAAGGCCATCCGTCGGATGGGCGGCCCCGGAGCTGGCCAGCTGGCCAAGATGGTCAACCAGATCTGCATCGCCGGCGTCGTCCAGGGGCTCGCCGAAGGCCTGCACTTCGCCAAGCGCGCCGGTCTCGACCCGGCAGACGTCTACGAGGCGATCTCCAAGGGCGCGGCCCAGTCCTGGCAGATGGACAATCGCTGGAAGTCCATGACCGAAGGCCGCTTCGACTTCGGCTTCGCCGTCGACTGGATGCGCAAGGACCTCGGCCTGCTGCTCGACGAGGCGGACCGCAACGGCGCGAAACTGGAGATGACCGGCATGGTGGACCGCTTCTACGCCGAGCTTCAGGCCATGGGCGGCCAGCGTTGGGACACCTCCAGCCTCGTGGCGCGCCTGGAGACATGACGAGCCTTGCGACCGAGCGCCTGACGCTCACCCCTCCGACATTAGCTGACGCCGCCTTCGTGCTGGAATTGCTCAACGATCCGGGTTGGGTCCGCAACATCGGCGACCGCGGCGTGAGCACTGTCGATCAGGCCGGCGCCTATATCGCCGACCGGTTCTCCGCGACCGCCTGGTTCGTGATCCGCGACGCGGCCGGGACGCCGCTGGGCATGTGCGGCCTCGTCAACCGCCCCGGGCTGGATCACCTCGACATCGGCTACGCCCTCTTGGAGCGATACGCCGGCAAAGGCTACGCCACCGAGGCGGCGAGGGCGGTCCTCGCCCACGCTCGGGTCCTTGGCCATACAACCGTGCTCGGCATCACCGCCCCCGACAACACCGCCTCCCAGCGCGTCCTGGAGAAGATCGGCCTGCGCTTCGTCCAGATGATCGACATCCCCGGCTGGGAGGGGCCGAGCGCGCTCTATTCGGTCTAGCTCCGTTGCCGGGCCGCGGGCTTTCTGACATCGTTTTGGGAAGAAAAGCGTAAGGGGACGAAGCGATGAAGGTGGTTCTTGCCGGCCTGACGGCGATGCTTCTCAGCGGCTCGGCGCTCGCCCAGCCCGCGCCCGCGACGCCCTTTGCGGCGGGCCAGCCCCTCGGGGTGACGGCGGCGGGCGCCCGCACGGCCATGTCGTCCAATGTGAAGGTCTACGGCGCGTTCAATTTCGCGGAGAGCTGCTCCTACGACCCCGGCCGCAACCTGATCGTGGCGGTGAACCGGGGCGCGATCCAGAGGGAGAGCCCCAACGACGGCTTTATCTCCCTGATCAACCACGACGGCACGGTCCACACCTCGAAATGGATCGGCGACACCCGGGCCGGCCTGGTGCTCAACGACCCTCTGGGCAGCGACATCGAGGGCGGCAAGCTCTACGTCGCCGACCGCGACGGCGACACCGCCGATGGCGCGCCCCCGGTCTCGGTTATCCGGATGTTCGACATGCGGACCGGCGCCCCGGCCGGGCAGATCGCGACCCCTGGCGTGAATTTCTTCAACGACGTCGAGGTGGCCCGCGACGGGACGATCTACGCCACCCAGACCGGCGGCGGGGCGGTCCCGCAACGGCTCTACAAGATCGCCCCGAACGGGGTGGCGACGGTCCTGGTGGACGGTGGCCCGCTGGCGCTGCCGAACGGCGTGGCCATCGACAACGACGGCAACGTCGTGGTGGTCAACATCGGAACCGCGGCGGTCCTGACCTTCTCGCCGCAAGGCGCGCTGCTGAAGACCGAGATGGCTGTCCAGCCCGGGAACGATGGTGTCGTGATCGCCCGCGACGGAACGAAGTACGTCAGCAGCGTACGGGAGGGCGGCATCTCCCGCATCCGGCCCGGGCGCCCCGCCGAGATGATCGCCAGCGGCATCCCGAGCCCGGCCTCGATGTGCCACGACACCCAGGCGAACCAGCTGGTCCTGCCGATGAACCCCCACAACGCCCTGGGCTTCCTGAAGCTCAACTAGGGCAGGGAGGATGGCCCCGGCGGATCCTCCGCCGCGGCCATTTTCACGATCAAATTAGCCGGCGACGGGCGTCCAGGCCGTCGGCCCAGGCCCGCAGGATTTTTCGATGGCCAAGCTTGCGAATGGTTCGGATGTCCCCATGTAGCCACTAGGTTTTAAGGAGGTGGTTATGGGTGCGCGCGAGAGACTGTTGAGCCGGCGGCGTGTGATGCGTGGCCTTCTGCAAGGGTCCGCAGTCACGGTCGCGCTCCCATTCCTGGACTGCTTCCTTGACGGGAACGGCGTCGCGCTTGCCGACGGTACGCCCCGCCGCGTGCGTTTCGCGCACTGGTTCTTCGGGAATGGCTTCACCGCCGGCCAGCAATGGTGGCCCGAACAGACCGG